>NZ_JBHXVE010000039.1:43210-56230 GCF_042672505.1 Streptomyces sp. NPDC127190 | reverse complement strand
TAGACGGCCACGCTCGCGATCCCGGCGTCCCGGCAGGCCCGGGCCACGCGGACAGCGATTTCGCCACGGTTGGCGATGAGCACCTTGCGCACGATTGAGGCTCCCTCCTTGAAACAAGCCGAGTTTAGGGACTGCCGACACGGCACTTCGACCCGTCCCCAATGGTGAGCTTGCCCACACGGAGCGTGATTCGAGGCGCGCTCGACCCGCGAAAGCCCTTGTCGCACCACGGTACGCAGGACTCCTGCGGAAAACCCTAGCTCCGTCATGTGGCCAAGGTCTCTGTGAAGGCGTGCTGCGGCCCACTCTGTTTCTTTGTCGAGTCCCTACGAATGGCCCAATGATTCTTTGCTGCCGCCCGAACCCTTGTCCCCCGGTTTACCCGTTAGTAGCGTGCGCGATGACTCGAACGTACCTCGGGTAACAGAACGCTGGCTGGAGAGTGGGTGGGGACCGGTGGTGCGCAGACCGGTGGCGTGGGTCGTGGCCGTCGTACTCCTCGCCGAGGCCTTCGGCGTGGCGGCGCTGAACTGGTTCCTCGGCATGGTCGTGGACCGGCAGAAGATGTCCCTGGCCGGGCTCGACCCCGATGTGATGGCCACGTCGTCGAAGATCGGCGGGGTCGTCTTCGGGCTCTACTTCGCGCTGTGCGCCCTGGTGGCCGTCCTGGTGGCGATACGCGACCGGGCGCCCGCCGGGTTCGGCCGCATCCTGCTGATCAGCGCGGCGGTCGTGCACGGCCTGCTGGGCGCCTTCGCCTGGGGCATGGTCGGCTGGACGGCGTTCCTGTTCATGGTGGTGGTGCTGGGGCTCGTCGTCCTGCTGCTGATGACGTACGACCGTGAGGGCGGCCCCGAGCGGGGCGCCGCCCGGCCGGCCGCCCCGGGCGCCGCCCCATCGGGTGAAGCGGTGGTCCGTACGGAGCAGCCCCAGGACGGCGACGGCCGGACGAGCGGTCCGCAGGACGGGGACGGCCGGGCGAGCGGTCCGCAGGACGGGGACACCCGCAGGGAGCAGCCGCAGGACGGGGAGAGCGGGCCCCGGGGATCCGTCTCCGCCGGGTCACTCGGCCGCTGACCACAACTCCGTGATGCCGACGCCCAGTTCCGCGAGCAGCTTGCGGACCAGGGGCAGGCTGATGCCGATCACATTGCCGTGGTCGCCGTCGATGCCCTCGATGAACGGCGCCGACCTGCCGTCCAGGGTGAACGCCCCGGCGACGTAGAGGGGTTCCCCGGAGGCCACGTACGCGGCGATCTCCTCGTCGGTGGGCTCGCCGAACCGGACGACGGTGGAGGCGGTGCCGGACACATACCGCTTGGCCTGCGTGTCCCAGATGCAGTGGCCCGTCTGGAGCACCCCGGCCCGCCCGCGCATGGCCTTCCAGCGGGCGGTGGCCTCCTCGGCGTCGGCGGGCTTGCCGAGGGCCTGCCCGTCCAGTTCCAGCACCGAGTCGCAGCCGATCACCAGGGCGCCCTGCACCTCCGGCCTGGCCGCCACCACCGACGCCTTGGCCTCGGCCAGGGCGAGGGCCAGCTCGGCCGGGGTGGGCGCGGTGACGGCGTCCTCGTCGACCCCGCTCACGATCACCTCGGGGCTGAGCCCGGCCTGCCGGAGCAGACCCAGGCGGGCGGGGGACTGGGAGGCGAGGATCAGGCGGCGGCGCGGCGTGGCAGTCATGCCGTCAGGTTAGTCAGCCGGTGCGCCCGACTCACCTCAGACCGATCACGATCATCGCCAGAACCATGGCCAGGGCCATGAGGAAGCCGAGCCGCCGGAGCATCTCATGCGCTTCGCGCATGTCCTTGGGCGGCTCGTCCTCGGGGTCTGACCACAGCATGTCACCAGCGTGCGGCCTCGGGCCGGGAGGATGCCTGAGTACCGGTACTCAATTGGCACCCCCCGGCCGCGGCCGGGCGCTCAGCTCGGCCAGTAGGTGCGGGTCCAGGACGCCGGGCCCGGCTTCGGCAGGCGGGCGGCCGCGATCCGGGACGGGTCGGACCACGCGTCGCGCAGACCGTCCGCGCCGGGCGGCGTCGTCGCTGCCGCCGCGGCGCGGGCGCGGACCACCGCCAGAGCGGCGGCCAGCTCCTCCGGGGTCGGGTTGCCCCGTACGACTTTGATCGTCACAGCGGCTCCTTGGGGGCTCGGGGGCTTAGAGCGGGATGTTGCCGTGCTTCTTCGGAGGCAGGGATTCCCGCTTCGTGCGCAGCTGACGCAGGCCGCGGACGATGTGGGCCCGGGTGTCGGACGGCATGATCACGGCGTCGATGTAGCCGCGCTCGGCCGCGACGTAGGGGTTGAGGAGGGTGTCCTCGTACTCCTGGATCAGACGGGCGCGAACGGCCTCCACGTCCTCCCCGCTCGCCTCGGCCTCGGCGAGGGTGCGGCGGTGCAGGATGTTCACCGCGCCCTGGGCGCCCATGACGGCGATCTGGGCGGTGGGCCAGGCCAGGTTGAGGTCGGCGCCCAGGTGCTTGGAGCCCATGACGTCGTAGGCGCCGCCGAAGGCCTTGCGGGTGATCACGGTGATCAGCGGCACGGTGGCCTCGGCGTAGGCGTAGATCAGCTTGGCGCCGCGCCGGATGATGCCCTCGTGCTCCTGGCCCACGCCGGGCAGGAAGCCGGGCACGTCCACGAAGGTCAGCACCGGGATGTTGAAGGCGTCGCAGGTGCGCACGAACCGGGCGGCCTTCTCGGAGGCGGCGATGTCCAGGCAGCCGGCGAACTGCATCGGCTGGTTGGCGACGACCCCGACCGGGTGGCCCTCGACCCGGCCGAAGCCGGTGAGGATGTTCGGCGCGAACAGGGACTGGGTCTCGAAGAACTCGCCGTCGTCCACGATGTGTTCGATCACCGTGTGCATGTCGTACGGCTGGTTCGCGCTGTCCGGGACCAGGGTGTCCAGCTCCAGGTCCTCGTCGTTGACGGCGAGGTCCGCCTCCTCCGCGAAGACCGGGGGCTCGGAGAGGTTGTTGGACGGCAGGTACGACAGCAGCTGCTTGACGTACTCGATGGCGTCCTTCTCGTCGCCGGCCATGTGGTGGGCCACGCCGGAGGCGGAGTTGTGGGTCCTGGCGCCGCCCAGCTCCTCGAAGCCGACGTCCTCGCCGGTGACGGTCTTGATGACGTCCGGGCCGGTGATGAACATGTGCGAGGTCTGGTCGACCATGACCGTGAAGTCGGTGATGGCCGGGGAGTAGACCGCGCCGCCCGCGCACGGGCCGACGACCAGGCTGATCTGCGGGATGACACCGCTCGCGTGGGTGTTGCGGCGGAAGATCTCGCCGTACGCGCCGAGGGAGGCGACGCCTTCCTGGATCCGGGCGCCGCCGGAGTCGTTGATGCCGATGACCGGGCAGCCGGTCTTCAGCGCGAAGTCCATGACCTTGACGATCTTCTGCCCGTAGACCTCGCCGAGGGCGCCGCCGAAGACGGTGAAGTCCTGGGAGAACACGGCGACCGGGCGGCCGTCGACGGTGCCGTAGCCGGTGACGACGCCGTCCCCGTACGGCCTGTTCTTCTCCAGTCCGAAGTTGGTGGAGCGGTGCCGGGCGAACTCGTCCAGCTCGACGAACGAGCCGTCGTCGAGGAGCAGCTCGATCCGCTCACGGGCCGTCAACTTGCCCTTGGCGTGCTGCTTCTCCACGGCGCGTGCCGAGCCGGCGTGCGTCGCCTCGTGGACACGACGCTGGAGATCCGCGAGCTTCCCCGCGGTCGTGTGAATGTCGATCTCTTGACGCTCTTCCGGCTCCGACATCGGGATCGCGGCTCCCTGCCTGCTCAAAGGGGGGGACGGTTACTCATCCGTAGAGTAGTGGTGGGCCCCGGCGTCGGCAGTGCGGCGTTTCCCACACCTAGGGTGGCTTGCATGACGCCGCACCATGCATCAGACGCATCCGACGACAGCCGTTGGTCCGATCTGGACCGTCCGCCTCTGAACGCCGCTGCCCTGCGGCGTGCGCTGGTCCGCGAGGGCAGCCTGTGGACGGAGATCGAGCTGGTCCCGCGGACCGGTTCCACCAACTCCGACCTGGCGGCCCGGGCCGCGGCCGGGAAGGCGGGCGAGGGCGCGGTCCTCGTCGCCGAGGAGCAGACCGCCGGGCGGGGACGGCTGGACCGGCGGTGGACGGCGCCGCCGCGCTCCGGACTCTTCTTCTCCGTGCTGCTGGCGCCCACCGAGGTGCCGGTGGCCCGGTGGGGCTGGCTGCCGCTGCTCACCGGTGTCGCGGTGGCGACCGGACTGGCCCGGGCGGCGGGCGTGGACACGGCGCTGAAGTGGCCGAACGACCTGCTGGTCACCGTGGGCGGGGAGGAGCGCAAGGCCGGCGGCATCCTCGCGGAGCGGGCCGGCGACGCCGGGGTGGTCATCGGCGTGGGCATCAACGTCACCCTGCGGGCGGAGGAGCTGCCGGTGCCGCAGGCGGGCTCGCTCGCGCTGGCCGGGGCGGCCGGCACGGACCGGGACCCGCTGCTGCGGGCGGTGCTGCGGTCGCTGGAGGACTGGTACGGGCGGTGGCGCGCGGCCGGCGGCGATCCGGGCCCCAGCGGGCTCCAGGAGGCCTACGCGGCGGGCTGCGCGACGCTGGGCCGTACGGTCCGGGCGGAGTTGCCGGGGGACCGGGCCGTGGTGGGCGAGGCCGTGGCCGTGGACGGGGACGGGCGGCTGGTCATCGCCACCGAGGAGGGGGTGCGCGAGCCGGTGGGCGCGGGCGACATCGTCCACCTGCGGCCGGCGTAGGGCGTGAGTCGGCCCGTCGGGGGCGCGTGGAAGCGTTCGAGGGGGCACCGTGGAGGGGTACCCGGTGACGCCGGGGTGTTCCCGGACGCACCCCGGTCCGCGCGCCCGGCAGCGGGCACGCTCCTCGGCCGAACCCGACGGAGTGAGCTGGCGCACACCTGCCGTAGAGTTGAGGCCGGTCGATACCTGACCGTGGCAGATCGGAAGGGCAGCACGCGTGACCGTCGACGACACGGGTTCCGGCGCGGACTCGAACGGCGCCGACCCCGGAAAAGCCCCGCACCCGCTGGCCGTGCGTCTCGAAGCGCTGATCCTCGGTGCCGAGCGGCGCTACACGCCCTTTCAGGCGGCCCGTACCGCCGGTGTCTCCATGGAGCTGGCCACCCGCTTCTGGCGGGCCATGGGCTTCGCCGACGTCGGCCAGGCCAAGGCCTTCACCGAGGCGGACGTCCTCGCCCTGCGACGCCTCGCCGGTCTGGTCGAGGCGGGGCTGCTCAGCGAGGCCATGGCGGTGCAGGTGGCCCGGTCCACCGGGCAGACCACCGCCCGGTTGGCCGAGTGGCAGATGGATTCCTTCCTGGAGGGCCTGACCGAGCCGCCCGAGCCCGGGATGACCCGCACCGAGGTGACGTACCCGATCGTCGAGCTGCTCCTGCCCGAGCTGGAGGAGTTCCTGGTCTACGTCTGGCGCCGCCAGCTCGCCGCCTCGGCCGGCCGGGTCGTGCAGTCGGCGGACGACGAGGAGATGGTCGACCGACGGCTCGCCGTCGGCTTCGCCGACCTGGTCGGGTTCACCCGGCTGACGCGCCGGATGGAGGAGGAGGAACTCGGCGAACTGGTCGAGGCCTTCGAGACCACCGCCGCCGACCTGGTGGCCGCGCGCGGCGGCCGGCTCATCAAGACCCTCGGCGACGAGGTGCTGTACGCGGCCGACGACGCCGGTACGGCCGCCGACATCGCGATGCTGCTGGTCGAGACGCTGGCGAACGACGAGACGATGCCGGAGCTACGGGTCGGCATGGCGTTCGGCACGGTCACCACCCGCATGGGTGATGTCTTCGGTACGACGGTGAACCTCGCCTCCCGGCTGACCTCGATAGCGCCGCGGGACGCCGTGCTGGTGGACAGCGCCTTCGCGGAGGAGCTGATCCGTACCGGTGAGGCGCCCGTCTCGGAGGCGGAGGCGGCGGAGGCCGCGGCGGCCGCCGAGAAGAAGGGCGAGGACCCGCCGACGTACCGTTTCGCCCTCCAGCCGATGTGGCAGCGCCCGGTCCGCGGCCTCGGCGTGGTCGAACCCTGGCTGCTGACCCGCCGGGACGGCCGGGACTAGGCCTCTCTGCCGGGCCCTAGGACGCGCCGAGTCCGTCCACGCACAGACCGAGCACCGGCAGGCACACTCCGCCCGGGCCGGGCTCCGGCGTGCTCTGCGGGGGGCTCGGGGCCGGGGTGTGGCTGGTGGACGGGGTGGGTGCGGCGGTCGCCGGTGCGGAGGTGGCGGGGGCCGGTGCGGTAGGTGTGCCGGGCGGGGGAGTCGCCGGGGCCGGGGCGCCGGGTGTGGGTACGGCGGTGGTGCCCGGCTTCGTCGGGTGCGCGCCGACGTCCGGGGCGGTCCGGGCCGTGCTGGACGCGGCCGGGGTGGGCGCGAGGCTGTGGCCGCCCATGACGGAGGCCGCCGTCGGCAGGGCGGTGGGTGTGGCCGTCGACGGGGTGCCGGAGTGCGGGGCGCGTGCGGTGGTGCCGGGGTCCAGCCGGGGTTCGGCCTCCGCCGTGCCCGGGGCGCCGACACCGGACTCCGGGGTCACCCGGACCAGGCTCAGCACGCCGGCGACCAGGGCCAGCCCCCCTGCGGCGAGCAGCACCTTGCGGGGCCGGGGCTTGCGATGCCGCCCTCGCCGGATCCAGCCGTCCGTGAGGGCAGCGGGCTCCGGTTCCCCCTCTACCGCTGTCGCTGTCGCTGTCTCCGTACCGGACGACTCGCCGCGTATCGGTGTCATGTGTTCTCCCCGCTTCTCCCCGCGCCCCGGTCGCGCCGGGCGGTGCGCACGTTATGCGTCGGGGTGGGCGGAGTGGGGTGAGACGGCCGGGATGTCACTCGAACGGGTGTAGCCCCCCGGGGTTTCCGGGACCGGGGCCGGGCTGCGATGATCGGGCCGACAGGGAGTTAACCCGCGTTAACGTTGTGCCCGGAGGGTGTCATGAGCGAGGAGCGGTTCGGGGAGTTCGTGCTGGTGCGGCGGCACGGGTATGTCGCGGAACTGGTGCTGGACCGGCCCAAGGCGATGAACGCCGTCTCGACGGAGATGGCCCGCTCGCTCGGCGGGGCGTGCGCGGCGCTGGCGGCGGACCGGGAGGCGCGGGTGGTCGTCCTGACCTCCTCGCACGAGCGGGCCTTCTGCGTGGGCGCCGACCTGAAGGAGCGGAACTCCTTCACCGACGCCGACCTCGTCCGGCAGCGGCCGGCGGCCCGGGCGGCGTACACCGGGGTGCTGGAGCTGCCGATGCCGACGATCGCGGCGGTGCACGGGTTCGCGCTGGGCGGCGGCTTCGAGCTGGCACTGTCCTGCGATCTGATCGTGGCCGACCGTACGGCCCTGGTGGGGCTGCCGGAGGTCTCCGTAGGGGTCATCCCGGGCGGCGGCGGTACGCAGCTGCTGCCCCGGCGGGTCGGGGCGGCGCGCGCGGCCGAGCTGATCTTCTCGGCGCGCCGGGTGGAGGCCGCGGAGGCGGCCGAGTTGGGGCTGGTGGACCGGCTGGTCGAGGAGGGCCGGGACCGGGAGGAGGCGCTGGCGCTGGCCACCGCGATCGCCGGGAACTCGCCGGTGGGGCTGCGGGCGGCGAAGCGGGCGCTGCGGCTCGGGCATGGGCTGGATCTGCGGGCCGGGCTCGAGGTGGAGGACGCGGCGTGGCGGTCGGTGGCGTTCTCCGGTGACCGGGCGGAGGGGGTCGCCGCGTTCAACGAGAAGCGCACCCCGGAGTGGCCGGGCGAGTAAGGCCCCGCAGCCGCGTCGGGCCTAGCCTGTTCGCCGCAACAATGTCCCTCTTGCCCCTGTTCGTCCCTACGCTGGGGTAATGGGTGAGGACAAGCGGCTCCGTGCCGTCGTGGCGCTGGCGCAGGGGATGGCGGCGGCGCACACCCCACGGGAGTCGTGGCACGCCGCCGCGCTCGGCGCCTGCCGTGCGCTGGACGGCACGTTCGCCGCGCTGTCGGTGTGGGAGCGGGAGCTGGGGCGGCTGCGCGTCCTCGTGAACGTGGGGGAGTGCGCCCCGGACGAGGAGGAGTTCCCGGAGTCCGAGGCGTACCCGGTGCACCAGTTCCCGGAGATCACCGAGTTCCTGCACGAGAGATGGGCGGGCGGCGGCGGGCCCAACGCGTGGGTGGAGACCGCCCAGGGGCCGGCCGCCGGCACCCCGGGCTACTTCCACCAGCGGGTCGCCGCCCTGCGCCGGCGCGGCCGCGGCTGCTGTGTCGTCGCGCCGGTCGTGCTGCACGGCCGTGCCTGGGGCGAGCTGTATGTGGCCCGGGCGGTCGGTGCGCCCCTGTTCGCGCGGGAGGACGCCGACTTCGCCACCGTGCTCGCCGCGGTCGTCGCCGCCGGCATCGCGCAGACCGAGCGGCTGGAGGAGGCCCGCCGGCTCGCGTTCACCGACGCCCTGACCGGACTCGCCAACCGCCGGGCCGTCGACGTACGCCTGGAGGAGGCGGTGGACCGGCACCGTACGCAGGGCGTGGTGGTCAGTCTCGTGGTCTGCGATCTGAACGGGCTCAAGCGGGTCAACGACACGCTCGGGCATGCCGTCGGGGACCGTCTGCTGGAGCGGTTCGGCTCGGTGCTGTCGCTGTGCGGCGCGATGGTGCCGGGGGCGCTGGCGGCGCGGCTCGGCGGGGACGAGTTCTGTCTGCTGGCGGTCGGGCCGGCCGCGGACGAGGTCGTGAAGGCCGCCGACGAACTGTGCCGCAGGGCCGGGGAGTTGGAGCTGGGGGAGGGGGTGGCCTGCGGGGTGGCCTCGACCGAGGACCCGATCGGGGAGGTGCGGGACGCCCGGCGGCTGTTCCGGCTGGCGGACGCGGCGCAGTACCGGGCCAAGGCCATGCGCGCGGACCGGCCGGTGGTGGCCGGGCGGGAGGGGCCGGACGATCCCGTCGTACGGCTCGCCGACGAGCCCCCGCCGTCCCGGGCCGAGCGGCGCCGGTTCCGCGGCCGGCTGCCGTGAGGCGAAGGCCACAGCGCAGGTAAGGGGTGCCCCCGGCCGCCACTAGTGACATCGCCGCATTCAATGCGTACGCTCCTGAATATGGATATGCACACTGTGGTGGTGGGGACGTCCGGGGTCACGGCGTCCGACGTTCTCGCCGTGGCGCGCGGCGGTGCCCGCATCGAGCTGTCGGCGGAGGCGGTGGCGGCCCTCGCGGCGGCCCGCGAGATCGTGGACGCGCTGGCGGCCAAGCCGGAGCCGGTCTACGGCGTCTCCACCGGCTTCGGCGCCCTGGCGACCCGGCACATCAGCCAGGAACTGCGCGCCCAGTTGCAGCGCAACATCGTCCGCTCGCACGCCGCCGGCATGGGCCCGCGGGTCGAGCGGGAGGTCGTACGGGCGCTGATGTTCCTGCGGCTCAAGACCGTCTGCTCCGGACACACCGGCGTCCGGCCCGAGGTCGCCCAGACCATGGCCGACGTGCTGAACGCCGGGATCACCCCGGTGGTCCACGAGTACGGCTCCCTCGGCTGCTCCGGCGACCTGGCCCCGCTGTCCCACTGCGCCCTCGCGCTCATGGGGGAGGGCGACGCGGAGGGTCCCGACGGGGTCGTACGGCCCGCCGGCGAGCTGCTCGCCGAGCACGGCATCGAGCCGGTCGAGCTGCGCGAGAAGGAGGGCCTGGCCCTGCTCAACGGCACCGACGGCATGCTCGGCATGCTGATCATGGCCCTCGCCGACCTCGACACCCTCTACAAGTCCGCCGACATCACCGCCGCCCTCAGCCTGGAGGCGCTGCTCGGCACGGAGAAGGTGCTCGCCCCCGAGCTGCACGCCATCCGGCCGCACCCGGGCCAGGGCGCCTCCGCCGCCAACATGCTCGCCGTGCTCAAGGGGTCCGGCCTCACCGGGCACCACCAGGACGGCGCCCCCCGGGTCCAGGACGCCTACTCGGTGCGCTGCGCCCCGCAGGTCGCCGGCGCCGGACGCGACACCCTCGCGCACGCCCGGCTGGTCGCCGAGCGGGAGCTGGCCTCCGCCGTGGACAACCCGGTCGTGCTGCCCGACGGGCGGGTGGAGTCCAACGGCAACTTCCACGGCGCCCCGGTCGCCTATGTGCTGGACTTCCTCGCCGTCGCCGCCGCCGACCTCGGCTCCATCGCCGAGCGGCGCACCGACCGGCTGCTGGACAAGAACCGCAGCCACGGCCTGCCGCCCTTCCTCGCCGACGACGCCGGTGTCGACTCCGGGCTGATGATCGCCCAGTACACGCAGGCCGCGCTGGTGAGCGAGATGAAGCGGCTCGCCGTACCCGCCTCCGCGGACTCCATCCCGTCCTCCGCGATGCAGGAGGACCATGTGTCCATGGGCTGGTCGGCCGCGCGCAAGCTGCGCACCGCCGTCGGCAACCTCACCCGGATCATCGCCGTCGAGCTGTACGCCGCCACCCGCGCCATCGAGCTGCGCGAGGGCCTGACCCCGGCGCCCGCCTCCCGGGCGGTCATCGACGCCGTGCGCAAGGCCGGAGTGCAGGGCCCCGGCCCGGACCGGTTCCTGGCGCCCGACCTGGCCGCCGCCGACGCCTTCGTGGCCGGCGGTCACCTGGTCGCGGCCGCCGAGACGGTCACCGGCCCGCTCCAGTAGGACCCGCAAGGGGAAGGTGACAGGGGGCTCCGCCGTGCGGGGCCCCCTGTCGGTGCGTCAGGACGGCTTCGGCTCCACGGAGTCAGAAGCCCAGGCGTTCGCGGCGCACCGAATACACCACGAACCCGGCGCCCACGGCGAGGAACAGGGTGCCGCCGACCACGTACGGAGTGGTGTCGATGCTGCCGGTGTCGGCGAGTCCGGCGCCCTCCGCGGTCTCGTGGGCGGTCTGCGCGGTCGCCGCCGACACCGCCCGCCCCTCCTGCGTGACCTGCGTCGCCGTGGCCGTACTCGACGCCGTCGTCGCTCTGGCCGGCGAGTCCTGCGACGCGTTCGCGGACGGCACGAACCACAGGGCGCACAGCAGGGTTCCCGCGGCGGTGGCGGTCAGCAGCGGACGGCGAGCGGATGACACGGAATATCGATCCCCTTGTGACGCTGGCGAATTGGCCGTGTGGGGCGATGTTAGTGAAAATCGTGGGTCACAGGAAAGTCACGGCAGGTTTCGGCCGTACGCTCGCGCCATGAGCGATGAGGAGACATCACGTTTTGTACGGCTCCGGGTGGATCTGGTGCTGGAGGTGCAGGACGAGGACGCACTGACCCGGGCCGCCCTGCGCCGGCTCGCGGAGGACCCGGAGCTGCCCGAGGCGGAGCGCGGCCAGGCCGAGGGTGCTGTGACGGAAGACACCGCGGAGGCCCTCGCCTATCTCGTCGACCCGTTCGACCTGGTCGGCGCGGTGCCCGGGGTGGAGCTCCAGCAGGCGTCCTGGTCCAGCGAGCGGATCGACTACGACCCGGATTCGCCCGACTGGGAGCTGGGCGAGGATGATGAGGAGGACGACGAGCGGGAAGAGGGCGGCATCGGCTGAGCGTTCGGGGGCACTCATGACCCCGGGCGGCAACCGCCGTCCGGGGTCTCGTCGTACCACCCGCCCACGACGGCGGACGTGGCGTGTCCCACAGATCCCCGGGATCCGGAACGGGACGAACCGGCCGTAGCGTTGAAGGTTCGGGGGACACGCAGTTCTTGGCGGCTCGGCAACGATGGAGAAGCTTGTGATGACGGACAGTAAGCGGCGCAGGGGCCTGATGGCCGCGTCCGCTCTGCTCGGCGGTGTGCTGGTGCTCACGGGGTGTTCCGGCGGTGACGACAAGTCCTCCGGCAGTGGCAACGGCAACGACTCCTCACAGGCGCAGGCGGACGCCGCGGCGGCGAAGAAGTCCTCGCAGGCGCAGATCACGATCACGCCCAAGGACGGCTCCGACAACGCGTCGATCAACAACTCGGGCACCGTCACGGTCAGCAAGGGCACGCTCACCGGCGTCACCATGACCACCCAGGACGGCAAGCCCGTCGCCGGGCAGCTGTCCGCCGACAAGCTGAGCTGGAAGCCCACCACCCAGCTGGCGCGCTCCACCACCTACAAGATCGCGGCGGAGGCCAAGGACTCCGAGGGCCGCATAGCCCACGAGAACGCCCAGTTCACCACGGTGTCCCCGGCCAACAGCTTCATCGGCACCTTCACCCCGGAGAACGGCGCCACGGTCGGCGTCGGCATGCCGGTCTCGATCAACTTCGACAAGGCGATCACCAACAAGGCGGCCGTGCAGAAGGGCGTCACGGTCACCTCCAGCAGCGGCCAGGAGGTCGCCTGCCACTGGTTCAACGCCAACCGCATGGACTGCCGCCCGGAGCAGTACTGGAAGGAGGGCGCCACCGTCACGCTGAAGCTGGCGCTCGACGGTGTCGAGGGCGCCCCCGGCCTGCACGGCGTCCAGCAGAAGACGGTCACCTTCCACATCGGCCGCAACCAGGTCTCCTACGTCGACGCGAAGACCCACCAGATGAAGGTCACGCAGGACGGCAAGGTCGTCAAGACCATCCCGATCTCCGCGGGCGCCCCCGAACACACCACCTACGAGGGCCAGATGGTGATCTCCGAGAAGTTCACCCAGACCCGGATGAACGGCGCGACGGTCGGCTTCAAGGACTCCGACGGCAAGGGCGAGTACGACATCAAGGACGTGCCGCACGCCATGCGCCTGACCACCTCCGGCACCTTCATCCACGGCAACTACTGGGGCGCGCCCTCGGTGTTCGGCAGCGTCAACACCAGCCACGGCTGCGTCGGCCTCCGGGACGTCAAGGGCGCCGGCGACGCGAGCACTCCGGCGGCCTGGTTCTACAACCACTCGCTGATCGGTGACGTCGTGGTCATCCAGAACACCGGCGACAAGACGGTCTCGCCGGACAACGGCCTCAACGGCTGGAACATGGACTGGGCCCAGTGGAAGGCCGGCTCCGCCGTCTGACGGTCCGTTCACACCCTCGCGATTGCCCCCCCCGCGGGCGCCGCCCCGGGGTGGGGGGCCCCCGCGCCCGGCCCCCCGCGGAGGGGAAGGGGCGCCCGCGGCCGCCGGTGGGGGTGGCGGGGCGG
>NZ_JBHXVE010000039.1:0-43200 GCF_042672505.1 Streptomyces sp. NPDC127190 | reverse complement strand
CCGCCCCACCGCGCGTTCACGGGGCGGGGCCGCTGTGGGGGGCGGGCGCCGCCGACGCTCGGGCGCACCACCCCCGCGCGGCCCCCCCCCCGGGGGCGCCATCGGCGTTTTGGGGCCGAAGCGTCGGCGCCCGACGGCTTCTGTAACGGTCGCCCGGCTACGACGTAACAGTTTCCCGGCACTTCTTTCTTACCGTCCTCTCATCCGTTGAGCCTTCTGATCACCCCCCGGCATACTCCGTGATCCGGGGGGTCCGACGTGTATGACGCCCCCTCCGGCCGGGTGAACGGGGAATTCGCCCGGTACACCATCTCCAGGGGGAGATCTTGCGCAGACAAGTGAAGAGAGCGGCTGCGGCCACCGTCGCGACCGCCGCAGCCGTCGCCCTCGCAGCGGGTATGACCAGCCCGGCGTCGGCGACCACCGCGGACCACGGACCCGCCTCGGCCGACGCGTCCGCCCGCACCGCCCGGCACCATGTCACCCTCATCACCGGTGACCGCGTCGTCCTCGACGCCGGGGGCCGGGTCGTCGGCTTCCAGCGGGCCAAGGGCCGGGAGCGCATACCCGTCCAGATCCGCAAGGCCGGCGGACACACACTGGTGATCCCGGCCGACGCCGCCCGGCTCCTTGCCGCCGGCACGCTGGACCAGCGGCTGTTCGACGTCACCGAGCTGAACAAGGCCGCCACCCGCAAGGACCAGAAGAACGGCCTGAAGGTCATCGTCGGCTACCGCGGCACCGCCACCGCCGCCCGGGCCGGCGTCCGCGAGGCCGGCCGGCTCCGGCACAGCCTGTCCGCGCTGAACGCGGACGCCGTGCAGACGCCCGTCAAGGACACCGCCCAGCTGTGGGCCGCGGTCACCCAGGGAGACCGGACCGCCTCCGGGATCGCGCACGTCTGGCTCGACGGCGTCCGCAAGGCCGCCCTCGACACGTCCGTGCCGCAGATCGGCGCCCCGGTCGCCTGGAAGGCCGGATACACCGGCAAGGGCGTGAAGGTCGCCGTCCTGGACACCGGTGTGGACACCCGCCACCCGGACCTGAAGGACCAGGTGATCGCCTCCAGGAACTTCTCCGGCGCCACCGACGCCATGGACCACTTCGGCCACGGCACGCACGTCGCCTCCATCGTGGCGGGCACCGGCGCCAAGTCCGGCGGGAAGTACCGGGGCGTGGCCCCGGACGCCAAGCTCCTCAACGGCAAGGTGCTGGACGACAGCGGCTCCGGTGACGACTCCGGGATCCTCGCCGGCATGGAGTGGGCGGCCGCACAGGGCGCCGACGTCGTCAACCTGAGCCTCGGCGGCCAGGACTCGCCCGGCATCGACCCGCTCGAGGCCGAGGTGAACAAGCTGTCCGCCGAGAAGGGCATCCTGTTCGCGATCGCCGCGGGCAACGACGGCCCCCAGTCGATCGGTTCACCGGGCAGCGCGGACGCCGCGCTCACCGTCGGCGCGGTCGACAAGAAGGACAAGCTCGCCGACTTCTCCTCCACCGGCCCGCGCGTCGGCGACGGCGCCATCAAGCCGGACGTCACCGCGCCCGGCGTGGACATCACCGCCGCCGCGGCCAAGGGCAGCGTCATCGACAAGGAGGTCGGCGAGAAGCCCGACGGGTACCTGACCATCTCCGGTACCTCGATGGCCACCCCGCATGTCGCGGGCGCCGCCGCGATCCTCAAGCAGGAGCACCCCGACTGGGGTTACGCCGAGCTGAAGGGCGCGCTCACCGGCTCCGCCAAGGGCGGCCCCTACTCGGCGTTCCAGCAGGGCGCGGGCCGGATCGCCGTCGACAAGGCGATCAAGCAGTCGGTGGTCGCCGACCCGGTGTCGGTGAGCTTCGGCACCCAGCTGTGGCCGCACACCGACGACAAGCCGGTCACCAAGAAGGTCGTCTACCGCAACCTCGGCGACAAGGACGTCACCCTCACCCTGTCCGTCACGGGCACCGACCCGAAGGGCAAGGCGGCACCGGCGGGCTTCTTCACGCCCGGCGCGACCAAGGTGACGGTCCCCGCGCACGGCAAGGCGTCGGTGAACCTGACCGTCAACACCCGGCTGGGCAGCCTCGACGGCGGCTACTCCGCGTATGTGACGGCGACCGGCGGCGGACAGACCGTCCGCACGGCCGCCGCGGTCCAGCGCGAGAAGGAGTCGTACGACCTCACGCTGAAGTTCATCGGCCGCGACGGCAAGCCGGCCCCGAGCTACAGCGCCGACCTGACCGGCGTGGCCGGGCTCGCGACCAACAGCTGGCTGACCCCGTACGACAAGTCCGGCACGGTGAAGGTGCGCGCGCTCAAGGGCACGTACATCCTCAACACCATGGTCTACGCCGACCCGAAGAACGCCGCCAAGGGCATCGACTGGATCGCCCAGCCGAAGCTGACGGTCACCGGGAAGCAGACGATCACGGTCGACGCCCGCAAGGCCAGGCCGGTGGACATCACCGTCCCCGCCAAGGGGCTGAAGTCCGAGTTCGCCGCGCCGGAGTACGACGTCACGGCCGGCAACGGCCAGTACGGCTACGGCATGTGGCTGGACTCGTACCGCAACGTCCGCACCGCCCACCTCGGCCCGAAGATGCCCGCCCGGTCGCTGTACCAGCAGTGGGACGGCCACTGGACCAAGGGCGCGCACGAGGAGTACGACGTCACCGTCGGCGGCTGGGTGAACCGGGTCGCCACCGGCTACACCCGGCACTTCAAGGCATCCGACCTGGCCACGGTGAAGGCCCGGCTCGGTGCCCCCGCCGGTGGCAAGACCGGCGCGATCAGCGCCTCCGGCTGGCTGCCCGACGGCTCCGGCTCCTCCGCCATCGGCATCCCGCAGCAGGTGCCCGCCACCCGCACCCTGCACCTGTCCGCCAAGGGCGGGGCGACCTGGCAGCTGGAGTACGACCAGTTCGGCGGCAAGGACAAGGACGGCTTCCCGGTGACGGACGCCTCCTACCAGCTCAAGCCGGAGTCCTTCGCGGCCGGCAAGACCTACACCCGGACCGTCGACACCGCCGTCTTCTCCCCGCACATCACCTCGGAGATGGGCCTGTTCCGGGACGGCAACCGGATCTACGGCGCGCTGCCGCTGTTCGCCGACTCCGCCAGGAACGCCGGCTACTCGGCCTTCACCTCGGCGCGTACGACCCTGTACCGCGACGGCACCGAGGTCGGCTCCAACGACGACCCGCTGCTCGGTGACGGCACCTTCAAGGTCCCGGCCGGTTCCGCCGCGTACCGGCTGACCACCTCGGTCACCCGCTCGGCGAAGGTCGCACAGGCCGCCTCGCGGATCGACGCGACCTGGACCTTCCGCTCCCAGAAGCCGGCCCACGGCACCACCGAGCTGCCCGCCTCCAGCGTGGCCTTCGGCGCCCCGACCGGGCTGGACAGCCGTGCCGAGGCCGGCAAGCGGATCACCGTCCCGGTCAAGGTCGAGGGCGCGGCCGCGGGCGGCAACCTCAAGTCGCTCACGGTGTGGCTGTCGTACGACTCCGGGAAGACCTGGAAGGAGTTCGTCGTGGTGAACGGAAAGATCGCCATGGAGAACCCGGACCAGGGACGGTCCGTCTCCTTCCGCGCCAAGGTCACCGACAAGAAGGGCAACACGTCGCAGATCACGGTCTACGACGCCTACTTCGGCAAGTAGGACGCCTTTGGCACGTAAGCGGTGAACGGGGGCACTCCGGCAGGTCCGGGGTGCCCCTTCCGGCGCTCACTGCCGGGCGAAGATCTCCCGGATGCCGGCCAGCGCCTCCTGCTTCTCCCGCTCGTCCTCGTACCAGCCCTCCTCCGCCAGATGGTCCACCAGGCTCTCCGGGGTGAAGTCACGGCCGAAGAGATAGGTGTCCAGGCAGTAGTCGAAGCCGGAGTCGTTGAACAGATCCAGGTGTTCGCGCTCGCAGTACCCGGTCAGCCCCTCCGGCAGCTGCCACCGTGAGCCGTCGTACCAGAACACCCCGCCGGCGTAGAGAAGCGTGTCGCCGGACTTCGGGTCCCTGATGTTGAGCGACTCGTAGTTCTCGGGCTGGTTGCGCACCAGGCGCAGCAGCTCCTCCGGGACACCGTCGTAGAACGACCGCTGGAGCGGGTAGGCGGTGTCCTCGTCCTCGGCGTAGAGGTTCAGCGGGGACTCGTGGTCGAAGGTGAGCAGCAGGGCGCGGTCGTCGGGCGTGAAGTACCAGACGGCCGACTGGCCCCCACCGTCGTTCCAGGCGTACCGCTGCGCACCGGCCACCTCCACCGGCGCGACCTCCGCCACCCGGTCGACGATCGCGGCCCGCCGCCGCACCTCACCCAGCGGAGTCGCCCTGAGGGCATCCCAAGTCTCGTCACTCATACCGGCAGGCTATCCAGCAGGCCTAGGCTGTCCGTCCGTGACCGAAGCCATCAGCACCATGATCACCGCTGTCGTCGGTGTGCTCGGCACGCTCCTCGCGCCCGTCATCAGCGAGCGGCGGGCCGTCCGGCAGCGGGCCGAGGAAGCCGAACGGGACGCGCAGCGGCGGACGTTCGAGGAGCGCAGGCGGGCGTACACCGCGATGAACCGGTCCTCGCGGCAGTTCCACACCCTGCTCAAGGACGCCCTGCACCGGCTCCGGGACGGCGTCTACACCGACCGGGACCGGGAGCAGCTGGAGGACGCCCGGCGGGAGTACCGGGACCACTACGCCGAGGCCCAGATGATCGTCCCGGAGCGCATCCTGGAGGCCTCGCGCGCGGTGAACCAGGTGCTCGCCGGGATCGACGCCGTCCTCAAGCGGCTCGACCGGGGCATCGCCCGGGACGGCGAGTGCGCCGGGGAGGCGCTGCTGGACCTGAAGCAGGCCGAGCCGCTGCTGACCGCCATGCGGAGGCTGATGCGGGACGACCTTGGGGTGGCGGAGTGAGGGTCAGGCGGAGGGCACCGCGCGGGTCGCGTCCGTGCCCCAACTGGCCAGCAGCCGGAGGGAGTCGGCGGACGGTGAGCCCGGTTCCGCGTGGTAGGTGACCAGGGACTGGTCCGCGTCGTCCGACAGCCGGAAGGACTCGAAGTTCAGGGAGAGATCGCCGACCAGCGGATGGTGCAGCCGCTTCAGCCCGTGGCTCTTCTCCTTCACGTCATGCGTCGCCCACAGCCGGCGGAACTCCTCGCTCTTCACCGACAGCTCGCCCACCAGAGCCGCCAGCCGGGGATCGTCCGGATAGCAGCCCGCGTGCATGCGCAGCGCGCACACGATGTCGATCGCCTTCTGCTCCCAGTCCACGAACAGCTCGCGGTACTCGGGCCGCAGGAACACCAGCCGGGCCCAGTTCCGCTCGTCCGGCGGCAGTTCCCCCCAGTCGCCGAAGACCGCCGCCGCCATCCGGTTCCAGGCGAGGATCTCCGAGCGGCGCCCGACGATGTACGCCGGCACGCCGTCCAGCGAGTCCAGCAGCTGCCGCAGCGAGGTCCGCACCTGCTGCCGGCGCGCCGCCGGCTTCTTCTTGTGCGCCTTCGGCTTCGCCAGATGCGTCAGATGCGCGTGCTCGGCGTCCGTCAGCCGCAGGGCGCGGGCGATCGCGTCCAGCACCTCCGCCGAGACGTTCCGGCCGTTGCCCTGCTCCAGCCGGGTGTAGTACGCGACCGACACCCCGGCCAGCTGCGCCAGCTCCTCGCGGCGCAGCCCCGGCACCCGCCGGTGCCTGCCGAAGTCGGGCAGACCGACGTCCTCCGGCTTCAGCCGGGCCCGCCGGCTGCGCAGGAACTCGCTCAGCTCGGCCCGCCGGTCCAGCGGCAGCGCGGTGTGCTCCATACGTCCAGTATTCCTGGTCGTACGCACAGCAGCCTGACCCCGCCAGTGGTACGCACAGCGGTCGTACGCAAGAGCGTGGACTGGGTGACCCGCGCGGGCATGAGGCAGGCTTGGAACCGTGCCCGGCGGAAGAGAGCCGGGCGCGCTGGACCCTGCGAGGAGAACCCCCCGGATGACCACTGTTGCTGCGTACGCCGCGCCTGCCGCGAAGGCTCCGCTGGAGCGGACCACCATCGAGCGGCGCGCGGTAGGCGAGTCCGACGTTCTGATCGACATCAAGTTCGCCGGCATCTGCCACTCCGACATCCACCAGGTGCGGGACGGCTGGCGGCCGGGCACCTTCCCGATGGTGCCGGGCCACGAGATCGCCGGCGTCGTCACCGAGGTCGGCCCCGGTGTGACGAAGTTCGCCGTCGGCGACCGGGTGGGCGTCGGCTGCATGGTCGACTCCTGCCGCACCTGTGACAACTGCCGGGCAGGCCTGGAGCAGCACTGCTCCAACGGCGGCCCGACCTGGACGTACAACGACACCGACAAGGACGGGCAGCCCACCCTCGGCGGCTACGCCCAGAAGATCGTCGTCGACCAGGACTTCGTCGTCCGCATCCCCGACGGCCTCGCCCTGGACGTGGCGGCCCCGCTGCTCTGCGCCGGCATCACCACCTACTCGCCGCTCCGGCACTGGAACGCGGGCCCCGGCAAGAAGGTCGCCGTGGTCGGCCTCGGCGGTCTCGGCCACATGGGCGTGAAGATCGCGCACGCGCTCGGCGCCGAGGTCACCGTCCTCTCCCAGTCGCTGCGCAAGAAGGACGACGGTCTGAAGCTGGGCGCCGACCACTACTACGCCACCAGCGACCCGAAGACCTTCGAGGAACTGGCGGGCACCTTCGACCTGATCCTGAACACCGTCTCGGCCCCGCTGGACTTCGCCGCGTACTTCTCCCTGCTGCGCACCGCCGGCGCGATGGTCAACGTGGGCCTGCCGGAGGAGCCGGTTCAGATCGTGCTCCAGAGCCTCATGGGCAACCGCCGCAGCATGAGCAGCTCCAGCATCGGCGGCATCGCCGAGACCCAGGAGATGCTCGACTTCTGCGCGGAGCACGGGCTGGGCGCGGAGATCGAGGTGATCCGTGCCGAGGAGATCAACGAGGCGTACGAGCGGGTGCTGGCCAGCGACGTCCGCTACCGCTTCGTGATCGACACGGCGACCATCTGACGCGCGGGAGCACCGCGATCCGGCCGGGTCCGGGAGGGCTTCTCCACCGCTAGGCCACGGAGAAGCCCTCCCCGGCTCCGTACGCGCGCACGGCCACGCCGTCCCCGTCCGCCCCGGGCCGCACCACATGCACCCGCCCGAGCCCGGAGACCCGCGCCTCCCCGTCCTCCACGGTGACCAGCGTGTTCCCGTCGACGGCCACCCCGTACGGCACCTGGCCCCGCCCGACCGCCGTCACCAGCCGGGCCAGCGTCCCCCACTGGGCCGCGTGCACGTCCACGGCGAACGGCACCAGCCC
Organism: Streptomyces sp. NPDC127190; assembly: GCF_042672505.1. Classification (NCBI taxonomy): domain Bacteria; kingdom Bacillati; phylum Actinomycetota; class Actinomycetes; order Kitasatosporales; family Streptomycetaceae; genus Streptomyces; species Streptomyces sp. NPDC127190. Next base: position 35,914 of record NZ_JBHXVE010000039.1, on the reverse strand, counting down.
GAGCCCCGCCCGGACCTCGATCTCGTCGAGATCCTCCCCGGTCTCCGGCGGGCAGACCGGAACCCCGTCCGCCAGCCACCCGCCGACCACGGCCCGCCGCGCCGCGACCACCGCACCGGCGGAGAAGCCCGCGTACGGTATCCCGCGCGCCGCCAGCAGCCCGGGCAGCCGGTCCAGACACCCGGCGAGCACCTCCTGGTAGGCGGGCGTCAGCCCGCCGCAGACCAGCAGCCCGTCGATCCCGTCCAGCGCGGTCTCCGGCACGAACCGCCCGCCGAGCGGCACCAGCAGCGGCACCGGCGTGCACGGCCCCGCGGCCCGCAGCGCCCCCGCGTACCGGTCGAACTCGGCCGGTCCGTCCCCCTCGTCCAGGACCAGGCACCCGACCCGCGGCGGCCGCTCCGCACCGCCCGCCGCCCGCAGGAACGGCACATACACCTCGGCCGTGTCCCAGCCCCCGCCGATCAGAAACGTCCGCACCCTCGTCACTCCCGTCCCGTGCTCGTTACGCGAGGGGCGAATGTACGGGGCCGCGGCCGGTCCCGTCGCCGGAATTACCCGAGGCCCGCACCGAGGCCCAGGAGCTTCGCCGCGGTGCCGCCGAGGACGCGGGACCGGACCTCGCCGGACGCCGTCGCCCGCTCCACCATCGCCCGGGCCACCACCGGATCGCCGTAAGGAGCGTCCGAGCCGAAGAGCGTGCGCTCGGGAAGCTCCCGGACGGCCAGGCGTACGGCGATGACCAGGAAGGCCGTGGACAGCTCCAGATACATGCTCGGCGTGTCCCGGACCAGCTCGACGGCCTCCATCCAGTTCAGCCCGCCGAGCTGGCTCACCACCAGCGGGACGCGCGGATGCCGGCGGGCCAGCGCGGCCAGCGTGCGCAGATCCTCGGCGGTGGTGGGCGCGAAGCCGTGCACCACCACCGGCAGCCCGCCGTGGTCGGCCGCGGCCCGCAGCACGGGCTCCAGCCGCCCGGCCCGCCCCGGCGCCGGGGTCAGCTCGCCGATCCCGTGGAACCCCCGTCCCACCACGTCCTCGGCGACGGCCCGCTCGATCTCCGCGTCGGGCAGCTCCAGGGGCACCGACCCGAACCCGATGAACCGCTCCGGGTACGCGGCGACCGCCGCGCTCACCTCGTCCAGTGCCCGGGCGAAGCCCTCCCGTGACCCGCCCTCGCCGCCGAGCGCGCCGTCCAGCACCGCGAACTCCCGCCGCAGCGCAGGGATGTCGGTGGCCCGCTCGGGATGCGGGCGGGTCGGGAACAGGACGGCCCGGTCGACACCGGCGGCGTCCAGAGCGGCGAGGTGCGGACCGACCGGGTCGTGCACATGCCCGTGTGCGTCAATGATCACTTTCTCTCCCCCGGGGTGGGCGGAACACTGCGTGCCGGGAGAGAGTGGCAGCCTGACACAGTGGCAAGGTCAAGCGGTCCTTACGACGGACGGGGAGCGGCATGCTGATCGGAGAGCTGGCCACCCGCACCGGCATCAGCCCCCGCCTGCTGCGCCACTACGAGGCCACCGGGCTGCTCACCCCGCACCGCCGCGCCAACGGCTACCGCGAGTACACCGAGTCGGACATCCCCCGCGTCCACCGCATCCGCACCCTGCTGACCGCGGGCCTGCCGACCCGCGTCGTCGCGTCCCTGCTCCCCTGTACGACGGACACGGGCACCGGCACCGGCCTCACCGCCTGCCCCGGAGTGCCGGAAGCCCTGCGCCGGCGCCTGGCCGAACTGGACGAGAGGGCCCGGCGCCTGGCCGCGGAACGCGACGAACTGCGCCGCCTGCTGGCCGAGTTGAGCTGAGGCGCGCGGCGGCTCAGCCCCGGCCGGCCGACTGCCTCTGGTCCGCCGCCGGAGGGAGCAGGGTGGTGTCGGAGGGCCGGGGGACCGAGAGGTCGACGGCGACGCCGTAGTCGGAGTAGCGGACCACGGTGGTGCGTTCGCCGGCGGCCGTCCGCATCCGCACCTGCCGTTTCACGACCAGGTCGTCGCCGTCGACCCAGAGGTCGACACGGGCACTGCGGACGCCTTGCGCCACCAGGTCCTCCTTGAGGTGCGCGGCGTCCTCGGGGCTCAGGCCCCGGCCGCGCAGGGCCGCCATCCGGTCCACGTCCAGCGTGCCCGTGTAGTGCGTGGTGGCCGCCCCGCCGACCCGCTGCGTCCCCACCCGGTCCACATCGCCGCTCGCGATCAGCAGCCGCACGGACAGCGTGGGATCGGCCTGCCGCATCGAGTCGACCTGGGCCTTGTGGACCGGACTCTGCGCGGCGATCGCGCTCATCGGTGTCTTCAGCCAGTGCTTTCCGCCCGCCATGGCGGAGAAGTCCGCAGGTACGCGCATGTAGATCGCGTCCCGGCGGAACTCGAACCGCGCGGTGCGTATGGCCGTCGACGTGGGCCGGGTGAGCGTGAAGTTGCCCTGTACGCCGTGCGACCAGTCCATGACACCGGACATCCGCGACGGCTGTGCCCCGCCGACCGTCCGGGTCTCCACCACGCGGGCCGTGTGCGCCCTGGCGCTGGCGTCCTCGACCTTGACGAGAGCGGCCGTCAACGCCATGGCCCCCGACGGCCGCCCCACATCCGCGTGCCGCTCCGGCGAGCCACCGCCCCCGGCACACCCGGCGACCATCCCGGCGGCCACCAGGACAGCCCCGACGACCCGCACCGACCCACCCCGCATGAAGCCCCCTCGCCGCCTGGCCGCTCGCCCCGTGGCTGAGCGGCCGAAGACTAGCGCAAGACCGCCGGCCGCCGGATGACGCCGAGGAATCCACCCCGGGCCCCTGGGGTCACTCCCCGGCCGGGGCGACTCCGATCGGGCAGGACACTCCGGTCCCGCCCAGGCCGCAGTAGCCCGCGGGGTTCTTGTCCAGGTACTGCTGGTGGTAGGCCTCCGCCGGGTAGAAGGGGCGGTCGGCGGCCGGGAGGATCTCCGTGGTGATCGTGCCGTGGCCGGAGGAGGTCAGGACCTTCTGGTAGGCCTCCCGGGAGGCTTCCGCGGCGGCCGCCTGCCCGGGGGTGTGGGTGTAGATCGCCGAGCGGTACTGCGTGCCGACGTCGTTGCCCTGGCGGAAGCCCTGGGTGGGGTCGTGGGACTCCCAGAAGGTCTTCAGCAGGCGGTCGTAGGAGATCACCTTCGGGTCGTAGACCACGCGGACCGCTTCCGTGTGGCCGGTCAGGCCCGAGCAGACCTCCTCGTAGGTGGGGTTCTCCGTGTAACCGCCCTGGTAGCCCACCAGGGTCGTGTACACGCCCGCCGGAAGCTGCCAGAACCTGCGCTCGGCGCCCCAGAAGCAGCCCAGCCCGAAGTCGGCGGTCTCCAGTCCCTCCGGGTAGGGGCCGAGGAGGGGGGTGCCGAGGACGGTGTGGCGGTCCGGGACCTTGTAGGCGGGCGCCGGGCGGCCCGTGAGCGCCTGCTCGGACGTGGGCAGTTGAGGGGTGCGGCCGAAGAGCATGGGGACTCCCTGTCGGTCTCGGTGCGGGACGGGCCGGTATGGCACCCGGTACGTCGTACAGCCGTACAACGGATGGGCCGGCCGGTGCATTCCGGCCGGCGGGCGGCGCCGGGCCGGTCAGCCGGGCAGGGTCGCCGGGCTGCCGCCGTTGGCCTCGTAGCCCGCCACGGCCAGCGCGCGGTAGACCGCGAACGCGGCGGCGGGGTCGGCGGAGAGGGACCACGGCAGTGCGCCGACATGGCCGTCGATGTGTATCAGCTGGTGCATCGCCTCGGCCCAGCGCTCGGCTTGGACCAGGAAGAAGACCAGCAGATGCCGGACATGGGCGAGCACCGGGTCGTCGGGGCGGGCCGCGTGCACCGCGTGCAGCGCGCCGTGCACCGCTCTGGTGACGACCTCGCTCTGGTAGAAGCTCCGGACCAGGTCCACCTCGGGCAGGTGCTCGAACACCGCGAACAGCGGCAGCGCGGCGAGCAGCGAGCCCTCCGGGGCGCGGGCGGCGGCCGCCTCGGCGAAGGAGTACGCCTGCTCGCGCGAGCCGTGCCACTTCTCGCACCAGTAGTGCAGCGCGGCCAGATGCGCGCCCATGTGGTGCGGGGCGCGGTCGAGGATCTTCAGCCACAGCTGCTCGAACTCGGCCTGCGAGTAGCCCAGTCCGCGGGCGATCGACAGCTCGACGATGTACGGCACCGGGTCGCCGGGCGACAGCAGCGCCGCCTGACCGCAGGCCTCCCGGGCCTCCTCCATGATGATCCGGAAGTCGTCCGTGCCCGGCGTCGACGTCCGCCAGGCCTGCTGCACCAGGAACTCCGCGTGGACGGCGGCGGCGCCCGCGTCCTTGGACTGCTCGGCCCGCCACACCCGCAGCCACTGGCCGCCCGGCGTCTCATGCACCCCGCCGGGCCGCTGCTGGAGCTCCAGCGCGGCCGCGCCCGCGAAGGCCTGCACCCGCTGCCAGCGCAGCTCGCCCGCGGTCTCGGTGCCGGCCAGCAGCTGGGCCGCCGCGCGGTAGTCCTGGGTGCGCTGCACCAGGTCCAGGACGTCCAGCAGGTCCTCGTCCGCCCCCGGCATGCGGATGTCCAGCTCCTCCTGGCGCACGAAGCCGTAGGCCGCCGGGTCGGCGGCGTCCGGGTGACCCGGGGGAACCTGCTCGATCAGCCCGCGCCTGCGCCGCACGAGCGGGAGCAGCGCGCAGCCCAGCATGAGCAGCGCCAAGAGCAGCCAGAGAATCGCCATGCGTCAAGCGAACCAGACGCCGCCGACACTTGGCCAACCCCGCCGCGGGGCTGTGGAAAACTCCCGGCCGGAGCATGACAGACCGGAGCATGACAGACCTGCCCCAGGGCCGGTTGCCGCGTGCAGGGAAAACCCTTCTTCCGGTGCTCCCCGTGCCCGGCGGGCGCCAGCATCCGGCCAAGCGCACTACGCTCGGTGCACATGAGCGACAGGCACATCAGTCAGCACTTCGAGACACTCGCGATCCACGCGGGCAACACCGCGGATCCCCTCACCGGCGCGGTCGTCCCGCCGATCTACCAGGTCTCGACCTACAAGCAGGACGGCGTCGGCGGGCTGCGCGGCGGCTACGAGTACAGCCGCAGCGCCAACCCGACCCGCACCGCCCTCGAGGAGAACCTCGCCGCGCTCGAGGGCGGCCGCCGCGGCCTCGCCTTCGCGTCCGGCCTGGCGGCCGAGGACACCCTGCTGCGTACGCTGCTGACCCCCGGCGACCACGTGGTGATCCCGAACGACGCGTACGGCGGCACCTTCCGGCTCTTCGCCAAGGTCGCCACCCGCTGGGGCGTGGAGTGGTCCGTCGCCGACACCAGCGACCCGTCCGCGGTCCGGGCCGCGATCACCCCGAAGACCAAGGCGGTCTGGGTGGAGACCCCCTCCAACCCGCTGCTCGGCATCACCGACATCGCCGCCGTCGCTCAGGTCGCGCACGACGCGGGCGCGAAGCTCGTCGTCGACAACACCTTCGCCACGCCCTATCTCCAGCAGCCGCTGTCGCTCGGCGCGGACGTCGTCGTGCACTCGCTGACCAAGTACATGGGCGGCCACTCGGACGTGGTCGGGGGTGCGCTGATCGTCTCCGACCAGGCGCTCGGCGAGGAACTGACGTACCACCAGAACGCGATGGGCGCCGTCGCCGGCCCCTTCGACTCCTGGCTGGTGCTGCGCGGCACCAAGACCCTCGCGGTGCGCATGGACCGGCACAGCGAGAACGCCACGAAGATCGCCGACATGCTGACCCGGCACCCGCGCGTGACGAAGGTCCTCTACCCGGGCCTGCCCGAGCACCCCGGCCACGAGGTCGCCGCCAAGCAGATGCGGGCCTTCGGCGGCATGGTGTCCTTCCGCGTCGAGGGCGGCGAGGCGGCCGCGGTCGAGGTGTGCAACCGCGCCCAGGTCTTCACCCTCGGCGAGTCCCTGGGCGGTGTCGAGTCGCTGATCGAGCACCCCGGCCGGATGACGCACGCCTCCGCGGCCGGCTCGGCCCTGGAGGTCCCGGGCGACCTGGTCCGCCTGTCCGTCGGCATCGAGAACGTCGACGACCTGCTGGAAGACCTTCAGCAGGCCCTGAGCTAGGGCCGCCGTCCCGGGTCTCCTACCGGCTCGGTCGTACGACCTGGTCGGTACGAGGCTCACCAGCCGCCCACCGGTGGGGTCGTCCGCGACGGCGGCTCCACCCACGGGTGCACCTGTGCCGCCCACACGGTGAACGCGACCGCCGCGGCGAGCGCCAGCGTCCACAGCACCCGGCGGACGAGCCGGCCGCGGCGCAGCAGGCGTTCACCGCGGCGCACCGCTTCGGCGTGCAGGTCCGGTGGCACCGGCACCGGTGTCCGCTCCATGATCCGCCGCACGGCGGCCTCGCGCTCGGCCCGGTTCACCGCGGACCGCCGAAGCGCCGGTCGCAACGGGCGGTACGGCCGGAGTCCTGGGCCCGGTTCACGACGGGGCCACCTTCGTGCCTGGCGCGCGCGGGCCGGCCGGCCGGACCGGATGCAGCACGGTGGCCGTCGCCCGGTCGCAGACGGTGCGCACCCGTTCGAGGGGCAGGCCGAGCAGCGCCGCCGCCTGCTCCTCGGCGACCCCCTCGTACAGCCGCAGCACCAGGATCAGCCGTTCCTGCGGCCCCAGCGCGGCCAGCGGACCGCTCGGGTCGGGCCGGGTCCGGCCGAGCGCGCCGTACCGGTGCCAGGTCGCGCGGGCGAAGCGGGTGGCGAGGTACTGGCGGGCGCAGTCGTACGGGTCCTCGCCGCGCAACCGGTCCCAGCGGGCGTAGGTGTGGCCGAGGGCCAGGGTCAGCAGGCGCCGCGCGCGCGGGTTGGCGTCCGGCGGCTCCGCGGTGACCAGCGTGGCGGCGTGCAGCAGCCGCCCGGCCGCGCCCGCGACGAACGCCTCGAACTCCTGGGCCCGGCGGGCACCGTGGGACACCTGCCGATCGCGCACCACGCCTCCCCCTGACGCTGACGGGACCCTGTCCGGTACGGACGGGTGAACCGCGTACGACTCAGGGCCCGGTCTCATATGAGGCCAGCGGGGCCCGGGGGTCAAGAGGCCGGAACCGATCGGCGCGGCCGGCATCCTCCGGCCGGCCGAGCGGGCGCGGCCGGGGCTCAGGAAGCGGGCGGCTGCTCCGCGGCCGGCCCGGCCGGAACCGACATCCGCGCGGAGAGCGCGTGGTTGAAGCGCGTCAGCAGGGAGCAGAACTGCTCGCGCTCCTCGGGCGCCCAGTCCTGGGTCAGCTCGGCCATCAGCTGACGCCTGGAGGAGCGCACCTCCTCCAGCCGGGTGGACCCGCGCGGGGACAGCTGGAGCACCACCGCGCGGCCGTCCTCGGGGTGCGAGGTGCGCTTGACGAGCCCGGTGTCGACCAGCGGAGCCACCTGCCGGGTGACCGTCGAGGAGTCGATGCCCATGCTCGCGGCGAGCGCCTTGACGCCCATCGGGCCTTCCTTGTCGAGGCGGTTGAGCAGCAGATACGCGGCGCGGTCCATGGAGTTGCGCACCTGCCCGACACCGCCGAGCCGCGTCTGTTCCGCGCGACGGGCGAACAACGCCACCTCGTGCTGGAGGACGTCGAGAAGACCGGGGTCACCGACGGTCCTCATGTCCATCGACATATCAGGTGTTGTGGGCATGGCCGGAGGCTCACTTCATGAAGGGCTGCTGGTGTGGGGGACAGGTTACGCGGCCCGGCGGCGCACCGTACCGGCGCTGCGCAAACCGGTCTCGCAGCTTGGTCACGTCCGCCGTGTGCGGCTGTGAACTGCGATGCTGGAGTCATGAGCTACGGCACCGCTGACTCCTTGCGTTCCGTCACCCTCGACGATGTGCGCGGAGCCCAGAAGATGCTCTCGGGCGTGGCACGGGTGACCGCGATGGAGGGCAGCCGGCACCTGTCCCAGCTGGTCGGCGCGCCGGTCCATCTGAAGTGCGAGAACCTCCAGCGGACCGGCTCGTTCAAGCTGCGCGGCGCCTATGTGCGGATCGCCGGGCTGCTGCCGGAGGAGCGGGCGGCCGGTGTGGTCGCGGCGAGCGCCGGGAACCACGCACAGGGCGTGGCGCTGGCCTCCGCGCTCCTGGGCGTGCACGCCACGGTGTTCATGCCGAAGGGCGCGCCCCTGCCGAAGATCAGTGCGACCCGGGAGTACGGCGCGGAGGTGCGCCTGCACGGCCAGGTCGTCGACGAGACGCTGGCCGCCGCCCAGGACTACGCGGACCGGACCGGCGCGGTGTTCATCCACCCCTTCGACCACCCGGACGTCATCGCGGGCCAGGGCACGGTGGGCCTGGAGATCCTGGAGCAGTGCCCGGAGGTGCGCACGATCGTGGTCGGTGTCGGCGGCGGCGGGCTGGCGGCCGGTATCGCGGTCGCGGTGAAGGCGCTGCGGCCGGACGTCAGGATCGTCGGGGTGCAGGCGGAGGGCGCGGCGGCCTACCCGCCCTCGCTGGCCGCCGGCCACCCGGTGTCCGTGCGCGACCCGGCGACGATGGCGGACGGCATCAAGGTGGGGCGGCCGGGCGTGGTGCCGTTCGGGATCGTCAGCGAGCTGGTCGACGAGGTGCGCACGGTCGGCGAGGACCAGCTGTCGGCCGCGCTGCTGCTGTGCCTGGAGCGGGCCAAGCTGGTCGTGGAACCGGCCGGGGCGAGCTCGGTCGCGGCGCTGCTGGCGGCCCCGGACGCCTTCGAGGGCCCGGTGGTCGCGGTCCTCTCCGGCGGGAACGTCGACCCGGTGCTGATGCAACGCGTCCTGCGGCACGGCATGGCGGCGCAGGGCCGGTATCTGGCCGTACGGCTGCGGCTCGTGGACCGGCCGGGCGCGCTCGCCACCCTGCTCGGCGTGCTGTCCGCGGCCGACGCGAACGTGCTCGACGTCAGCCATGTCCGCACCGACCCCCGGCTCGGACTGACCGAGGCCGAGGTGGAGCTGCACCTGGAGACCATGGGCCCGGTGCACTGCACCGAGGTCGAGCAGGCGCTGCGGGACGCGGGCTACACGGTCAGGCGCTGAGGCCGCGGCCGCACTGCCGTGCGCCGGCGTCCCATCGCCCGCCCAGCGGCTCCGCGCCGCCGGCCGGCGCCCCCGGGCATGACAGAGCCCCCGGTGCCGAGGGGCGCCGGGGGCGGATGTCTGGGTTGGGGGAAGGCCCGGTCAGCCCGTGTAGGGCTCGGCCTTCAGGATGCGGACCGAGGCCTTCTTGCCGTTCGGCAGCTCGTACTCGGCGTCCTCGCCGACCTTGTGGCCGATGACGCCGGAGCCGAGCGGCGACTGCGGCGAGTAGGTCTCGATGTCGGTGCTCGCGTACTCACGGGAGGCGAGCAGGAACGTCAGCGTGTCGTCCTCGTCACCGTCGAAGGCGATCGTGACGACCATGCCCGGCGCGACGGTACCGTCGGCGGAGGCCGGAGCCTCGCCCACCTGGGCGTTCTCAAGGAGCTGGGTGAGCTGGCGCACGCGCAGCTCCTGCTTGCCCTGCTCCTCCTTGGCCGCGTGGTACCCGCCGTTCTCACGCAGGTCGCCCTCCTCGCGCGCGGCCGCGATCTTTGCGGCGATCTCCGTGCGCGCAGGACCAGTAAGGTACGCAAGCTCGTCCTTGAGCTTGTTGTACGCCTCCTGGGTCAGCCAGGTGACGTTCTCGCTGGTCTGGGTCACAGGGTGCTCCTCGTCGGTACTGGGAATACAAAGCATCGCCCTACCCAGAAGAATGTTCCCTCTCGGATGGGCGAAACCACGAGCCTAACAATTCAAGGCCGCAAGGGGGAGGACATAAGCCATCAGAATCTCATCAACGCAGGTCAGCGCCTACGTATTCCGGGTGAAGTCGGGCGGTGTCCGGCGAGGACCGGAGCCGGTCAGCTGGTGTGGCAGCCCAGCAGCTCCGCCGTCGTGCCCTTGGCCGTCGTACGCAGCGTGACGACCTTGTCGATCCGGGTGTCCGGTCCGCTGAACCGGAAGTCGGCCCGGCCCACCTCGGCGCCGTCCGCCGCCTGGGAACGCAGGGTGCAGTAGCCGTCAGTGCCGGAGTCCTTGTGGACCTCCAGATGGATCTTCACCGCGTTGTCCGTGGCCTGGAAGGTGATCACCTGGGCGCTGATCTTGCTCTCGGCGACATAGTGGTAGGCGAAGTAGCCGACCAGCGCGAGCAGAGCCGCGCCGAACACCGCCGCGGCGACCCTGAGCCTGCGGTCGGCGCGCTCGTCCGAGGAGCGGCCGTAGCGGCCCTCGGGCAGCCGGGTGCTCGCCGTACCCATGATCGTCCTCTCCGCGGAATTAATCGCCCCCCGATTCGGTCACTATAGAAGCCGGCGATTGCGCCCTGAGCCACGGGGGCGCCGACTATCCGAGGATTGAGTCTTGACTGACCAGCTGCGACTGATGGCCGTTCACGCGCACCCCGACGACGAGTCGAGCAAGGGCGCGGCGACCATGGCGAAGTACGTGTCCGAGGGGGTGGACGTGCTGGTGGTGACCTGCACCGGCGGAGAGCGCGGGTCCATCCTCAATCCCAAGCTGCAAGGCGACGCGTACATCGAGGAGCACATCCACGAGGTGCGCAAGAAGGAGATGGACGAGGCCCGCGAGATCCTCGGGGTGAAGCAGGAGTGGCTGGGCTTCGTCGACTCCGGTCTCCCGGAGGGCGACCCGCTGCCGCCGCTGCCCGAGGGCTGCTTCGCCCTGGAGGACGTCGACAAGGCGGCCGGCGAGCTGGTGCGGAAGATCCGCGCCTTCCGCCCCCAGGTGATCACCACCTATGACGAGAACGGCGGCTACCCGCACCCCGACCACATCATGACCCACAAGATCTCCATGGTGGCGTTCGAGGGCGCGGCGGACACCGAGAAGTACCCCGAGAGCGAGTACGGGCCCGCCTACCAGCCGCTGAAGCTCTACTACAACCAGGGCTTCAACCGCCCCCGCACCCTGGCCCTGCACCAGGCGATGCTCGACCGCGGCCTGGAGTCGCCGTACGCGGAGTGGCTCAAGCGGTGGGACGAGATCCAGCGCACCGAACGCACCCTGACCACGCACATCCCCTGCGCGGACTTCTACGAGATCCGTGACAAGGCGCTGATCGCGCACGCCACGCAGATCGACCCGGACGGCGGCTGGTTCAAGGTGCCGCTGGACGTCCAGAAGGAGGTCTGGCCGACGGAGGAGTACGAGCTGGCGAAGTCGCTCGTCGATACCTCCCTCCCCGAGGACGACCTCTTCGCGGGCATCCGGGACAATGCCTGACATGAGCGCAAGCGTGAGCCTGGCAGTGACGCACCTCGTCCCCCTCGCCAAGGACCTGGACCAGAACAAGGTCACCCCCGGCGTCCTCGGCTTCATCGTCTTCGCGGTGATGGCCCTGGCGGTGTGGGGCCTGATGAAGTCGATGAGCAAGCACATGAACAAGGTCGACTTCAAGGAGGCGGAGCCCTCCGGCGAGGAGGCCGGCGCGAAGAGCGAGGCTTCCGGGCGCGTCAAGCAGTAGCAGTACCGGTAACAGGGGCGGGAGCGGCAGCGGTCCGCCGACGGGTCCGGCGGTTCGGCACCGCCGGGCTCGCGCGTCGCGACGCCCGCCGTCCCCGCATGCCCTTGTCCTGTAAGCCGTCGGGCTAACGGGCGCTGCCCCGCGTCCCGCGGTCCGCGCCGCCCCGGCTCCCGCTCCGGCGCCGGGATATCGCCAGGTGGACGCAGACCGCCGCCAGTGCCGCCTCCGCCAGCGCGCACAGCGTCGCCTGGAGCAGGGCGCCGCCGGTGCCGGCCGTGGTGAGGTCGAACCAGGCGTCCAGGACCGCCACCGAGGCCGTCGCGGACGCGGTGAGGCGGCCGCGCGGATCGGCGCGCAGGCCCAGCAGGGCCGTGGCCGCGCAGCCGGCCGCCATCAGCACGTCGAGGCCGATCCAGGCCAGCGGCCAGTTCTCCACCCGGGTGCTGCCCGGGAGTGTCACCGCCAGCACCGCCATCCACGGCACGAGCAGCACCGCTGCCCCGCCCAGCGCCACCAAGGCCCACCTCCGCCTGAATCCCATGAACGCCCGGATTCCCTCATTTCGCACAGCGATCCCCTCGCAGCCCGTGCCTCCTCCGACTGCCTCCACCCTAGACCGCAGAGAAATCTCTGCAAAGAAAATTCGGCAGATCTCCGGGGCTTCTCAGGGTCCTCGGGGATACGGTGGGCGGCATGACCGACGGCATGCCCGAGATGACCAGCCTGGAGCGCACCGCCCTCTACAAGTCCCTCGGCAATCCGCTGCGCCGCCGCATCCTCGACTACCTCGGCCGGCACGGCGAGGCCAACTCGACCGTCCTCGCCCGCGAACTCGGGGAAAGCTCCGGCACCACCAGCTACCACCTGCGCAAACTCGCCGAGCAGCGGCTCATCGAGGAGATCCCGGAGAAGTCGGGCGGGCGGGAGCGCTGGTGGCGGACCCTGCCGTTCAGCCACACCACCCCCGACCCGGCCACCATGACCCGCGAGGAGTACGCGGCCGCCGCCGAACTCGCGCACCTGAAGATCGAGTTCGACACGGCCCTCTACCGCCGCGCCCACGAGGAGTACCGCGGCCCCGAGGGATGGGCCCAGGTCCAGCGCCACAACACCTGGATGACCAGGGAGGAACTCCTCGCCTTCCTGCGGGAGTACCACGAGCTGCTCGGCCGGTACGGCCACCCGCGCGAGGCGGCGCCCCCCGAGGCACGCCCGGTCCTGGTGCGTTTCTACGCGGTGCCGGAGCCCGTGGGAGAGTGGGAGCGTGGTGAACCGACTGGCGCATGAGACCTCCCCGTACCTCCTCCAGCACGCCGACAACCCGGTCGACTGGTGGCCCTGGTCGACCGAGGCCTTCGAGGAGGCCCGCAGGAGCGACCGGCCCGTGCTGCTGAGCGTCGGGTACAGCAGCTGTCACTGGTGCCATGTCATGGCCCACGAGTCCTTCGAGGACCAGGCCACCGCCGAGTACCTCAACGCCCACTTCGTCAGCGTCAAGGTCGACCGCGAGGAGCGGCCCGACGTCGACGCCGTCTACATGGAGGCCGTACAGGCCGCCACCGGGCAGGGCGGCTGGCCGATGACCGTGTTCCTCACCCCGGACGCCGAGCCGTTCTACTTCGGCACCTACTTCCCGCCCGCCCCCCGGCACGGGATGCCCTCCTTCCGGCAGGTCCTGGAGGGGGTCCAGCAGGCCTGGTCGGGCCGCCGCGAGGAGGTCACCGAGGTCGCCGGGAAGATCGTCCGCGACCTGTCCCAGCGGGAGATCGTCCGGCATGCCGCACAGGCGCCCGGCGAGCAGGAGCAGGCGCAGGCGCTGCTCGGGCTCACCCGGGAGTACGACCCCCAGCGCGGCGGGTTCGGCGGGGCGCCCAAGTTCCCGCCGTCCATGGTGATCGAGTTCCTGCTGCGCCACCACGCCCGCACCGGCGCCGAGGGCGCCCTCCAGATGGCGCGGGACACCTGCGAGCGGATGGCCCGCGGCGGCATCTACGACCAGCTCGGCGGCGGCTTCGCCCGCTACTCCGTGGACCGCGACTGGGTCGTGCCGCACTTCGAGAAGATGCTGTACGACAACGCCCTGCTCTGCCGGGTGTACGCGCATCTGTGGCGGGCCACCGGCTCGGATCTCGCCCGGCGGGTCGCGCTGGAGACCGCCGACTTCATGGTGCGCGAACTGCGCACTCCCGAGGGCGGGTTCGCCTCCGCGCTCGACGCCGACAGCGACGACGGCACCGGCCGGCACGTCGAGGGCGCGTACTACGTCTGGACGCCGGAGCAGCTGCGCGAGGTGCTGGGCGAGGACGACGCCGCCCTCGCCGCCCAGTACTTCGGGGTGACCGTGGAGGGCACCTTCGAGCACGGGCAGTCGGTGCTCCAGCTGCCGCAGAGCGAGGGCGTCGTCGAGGCCGGGCGGATCGACTCCGTGCGGCGGCGTCTGCTCGCCGCCCGCGCGGAGCGTCCCGCGCCCGGCCGGGACGACAAGGTCGTCGCCGCCTGGAACGGGCTCGCCGTCGCCGCGCTCGCCGAGACCGGCGCCTACTTCGACCGGCCCGACCTGGTCGAGGCCGCCCTCGGCGCCGCCGACCTGCTCGTCCGGGTGCACCTGGACGAGCACGCCCGGCTCTCCCGCACCAGCAAGGACGGCCGCGTCGGCGGCAACGCCGGCGTCCTGGAGGACTACGCCGACGTCGCCGAGGGCTTCCTCGCCCTCGCCTCGGTGACCGGCGAGGGCGTCTGGCTGGACTTCGCCGGCCTCCTCCTCGACCAGGTGCTCGCCCGCTTCACCGACCAGGAGACCGGCGCCCTGTACGACACCGCGGCCGACGCCGAGCAGCTCATCCGCCGCCCCCAGGACCCCACCGACAACGCCACCCCGTCCGGCTGGACCGCCGCGGCCGGCGCCCTCCTCGGGTACGCCGCCCACACCGGGTCGGAGGTCCACCGCACCGGCGCCGAACGGGCGCTGGGCGTGGTGAAGGCCCTCGGGCCGCGGGTGCCCCGGTTCATCGGCTGGGGGCTCGCCGTCGCCGAGGCGCTGCTCGACGGGCCCAAGGAGGTCGCCGTGGTCGGGCCGGAGGGCGACGACCGGACGGCCGTACTGCACCGCACGGCGCTGCTCGGCACCGCGCCGGGCGCCGTCGTCGCCGTCGGCGCGCCGGGGAGTGACGAGTTTCCGCTGCTCGCCGACCGGCCGCTGCCGGGCGGTGAACCGGCCGCCTATGTCTGCCGCAACTTCACCTGCGACGCCCCCACGGCCGATCCGGAGCGGCTGCGGGCCGTGCTGAACGGGCACTGAGCGGCGCGGACGGCACGCCGACGGAACGCGTCAACTGTCCGAATGTGAACTACGTGTTCGGATAGATACCGCTTGCCCCCGCTTAGCACACCGCCGTTCCGAAACACGCCATTTATCGGAACGGTCCCCGCGCTTCACAGATCCCCCCTAGTCTCTGCACAGCGACACGACGGGTGACGCAATGCTGACCCAGCGTCGATCCGTCGTCGTACGCCCAGGGGGTTTCAGGGGATTATCAGGGGATCTGGGGGGATCTTTGCTGACGTCCGTCTTCATCGCTGCCGTCTCGCTTGCGCTGTTCTGGATGGCGGCTTTCACTCTGTGGTGGCAGATGCACGCGTGGCGCACGCCCGAGGTGCTCGCCTCCACCCGGTTCGGCCGCCCCGACGGCGCCGAACACCTCTCCTTCTCACTGCTGGTACCGGCCCGCCACGAACAGGCGGTGCTGGACCACACCATCCAGCGGCTGCTCCGCTCCCGCCACGCCGACTTCGAGATCATCGTCATCGTCGGACACGACGACCCGGAGACGACCGAGGTGGCCGAGGCGGCCGCCCGGCGCGATCCGCGGGTCCGGGTGGTCGTGGACACCCACGACAAGAAGAACAAGCCGAAGGCCATGAACACGGCGCTGCCGCACTGCCGCGGCGATGTCGTCGGGGTCTTCGACGCCGAGGACCAGGTCCATCCCGAGCTGCTCGCCCATGTCGACCACGCCTTCCGCAGCACCGGCGCGGACGTCGTCCAGGGCGGGGTCCAGCTCATCAACTTCCACTCCAGCTGGTACAGCCTGCGCAACTGCCTGGAGTACTTCTTCTGGTTCCGCTCCCGGCTCCATCTGCACGCGCAGAAGGGGTTCATCCCGCTCGGCGGCAACACCGTCTTCGTCCGCACCGACGTGCTGCGGGACGCGGAGGGCTGGGACCCCGACTGCCTCGCCGAGGACTGCGACCTCGGGGTACGGCTGTCCAGCATCGGCAAGAAGGTCGTCGTCGCCTACGACTCCGCCATGGTCACCCGCGAGGAGACCCCGGGCAGTCTGATGGCGCTGCTCAAACAGCGCACCCGCTGGGACCAGGGCTTCCTCCAGGTCTACCGGAAGAAGGACTGGAAGCAGCTGCCCGGACACGGCCAGCGGCTGCTCGCCCGCTACACCCTGATGACACCGTTCATGCAGGCCTTCTGCGGACTGGTCATCCCGCTCAACGCGGCCGTCGCGCTCTTCCTCGACGTGCCCGTCGGCGTCGCCTTCCTCACCTTCCTGCCGCTGGTCACCGCGGCCGTCACCGTCGTCTTCGAGGTGGTCGGACTGCACGACTTCGGCAGGCAGTACGGCCTGCGGGTGCGCCTCGTCCACTATCTGAAACTCCTCGTGGGCGGCCCCTTCTACCAGGTCCTCCTGGCCGGCGCCGCGATCCGTGCCGTATGGCGCGAGCAACGCGGCCGCACCGACTGGGAGCTGACCCGGCACGTCGGCGCGCACCTGGATGCGGCCGAGCCGATCCGAGAGGACGTTCCCGCGTGACCTCCACCCTCCCCGCGGTGACCGGCGACCAGGTCCCCGCGCAGCACCCGCCTGCGCCCGCGTCGGGCCCCACCGAGCGGCCCACGCCACCGCTGCGGCTCCGCGCGTCCCGGCCCGACCTGCTGCTCTGCGGGGCCCTGCTGACGGCGATCCTCGTCGTCCAGGGCTGGAACATCGCCGACTACCCGGCCCTCAGCGACGACGAGGGCACCTACCTCGCCCAGGCCTGGGCCGTTCAGCAGGGCCGGGGCCTGGCCCACTACACCTACTGGTACGACCACCCGCCGCTCGGCTGGATCCAGATAGCCCTGCTCGGCTGGATACCCTCGGCCGTCAGCCCGGGCTCCATGACCGTCGCCACCATGCGGCTGCTCATGCTGGGCATCGGCGGAGTCAGCGCGGTCCTCGTCTACGTCCTCGGCCGCCGCCTGTGCCTGCCCCGCTGGGCCGCCGGACTCGGCATGGCCCTGTTCGGACTGTCGCCGCTCGCGGTCGTCCTCAGCCGCGAGATCTTCCTCGACAACATCGCCGTGATGTGGCTGCTGCTGGCGTTCTGCCTCGCCGCCTCGCCCAGCCGCCACCTCTGGCACCACTTCGGCGCAGGCCTCGCCGCCGCCGCGGCCGTGCTCACCAAGGAGACGATGCTCGTCGTCCTGCCCGCCCTGTTCGTCACCATGTGGCGGCACAGCCACCGTGACACCCGCAAGTTCGCCCTCACCGGAGCCGTCACCGGCTGCGCCCTGATCGGGCTGTCCTACCCGCTGTTCGCGCTGCTCAAGGGCGAGTTGCTGCCCGGCGCCGGACATGTCTCGCTGTGGGGCGGGATCACCTACCAGATGTCCCGGCCCGGCTCCGGCTTCCTCCTCGACCCGGGCTCCGGCGCCTACGGGGTGCTGCACTCCTGGCTCTACTACGACCGGGTGCTGCCCCTCGGCGGCCTCGCCGGGGCGCTGCTCCTGCTGCTCATCCGGCGCTGGTCGGTCACCGCCCGGGCCCTCGCCGGACCCGCCCTCGCGGTCGCCGTCCTCACCGCGGTCGCCCTGCGCCCGGGCGGCTATCTGCCCGCCATGTACATCATCGGCGCGCTGCCCTTCCTCGCCCTGGTGCTGGCCGGCGCCACCGCCTCCGTGGCACACGCCGTACTGCACCGCCGGCGGCGCCCCGACGAGCGCCGCCGGGTCACCGGCGGCCGGTACGCGCTCGCCGCGGTCCTCGCCCTCGCGGCCGGCGCCTACGTCGTACCGCGCTGGTACGACGGCGACCGCACCGCCGTCACCGCCGACGCCAACCGGCCCTACCGGCAGGCGTCGCACTGGCTCGGCACCCGGGTCGCCCACCCGGCAGACACCCGGGTCCTCGTCGACGACGCCCTCTGGCTGGACCTCGTGCACGCCGGATACCGGCCCGGGCTCGGCGCGATCTGGTTCTACAAGGCCGACCTCGACCCGGCCGTCGGCACGACCCTGCCGCACGGCTGGCAGGACCTCGACTACGTCGTCGCCTCGCCGACCGTCCGCCGCGACGCCAAGGACCTGCCCACCGTGCGGGCCGCCCTGAAGCACTCCACACCGGTCGCCGCCTTCGGCAGCGGACCCGACCGCATCGAGATCCGGCGGATCCAGCCCACGGGAGGCACCCGATGAGCGAGTACACCGCGCCCGTACCCGGTCTCGACGCCGTCGAGGTGCCCGAGCCGGGGGCCGTCACCGTCGTCGTACCGACCTTCAACGAGTCCGCGAACGTCCGGCAGCTGCTGCACCGGATCACCGAGGCGGTGCCCGCCCGGCTGCCCTGCGAGGTGGTCTTCGTGGACGACTCCACCGACGACACCCCCGAGGTGATCCGGCAGGCCGCCCAGGACTGCCCGTTCCCGGTGTCCGTCCTGCACCGGGCGGAACCGGTCGGCGGACTCGGCGGGGCGGTGGTGGAGGGGCTGCGGGCCGCGACCTCGGAGTGGATCGTCGTCATGGACGGCGACTGCCAGCACCCGCCCGCCCTGATCCCCGAGCTGGTGGCCACCGGCGAACGGACGCACGCCGGGCTCGTCGTCGCCTCCCGCTACACCGCGGGCGGCAGCCGGGCCGGCCTCGCCGGCGGCTACCGGGTGGCCGTGTCGCGCGCCGCCACCTGGCTCGCCAAGGCCCTCTTCCCCCGCCGGCTGCACGGCATCAGCGACCCCATGAGCGGCTTCTTCGCCGTCCGGCGCAGCGCCGTCACCGCGGACGTGCTCCGGCCGCTCGGCTACAAGATCCTCCTCGAACTGGCCGTCCGCAGCCGGCCGCGCCGGGTCGCCGAGGTGCCGTTCGTGTTCCAGGAGCGGTTCGCGGGGGAGTCCAAGTCCACCGCCCGGGAGGGCTTCCGCTTCCTGCGCCACCTGGCCGGGCTGCGCAGCGCCTCCCCGGCCGCCCGGATGATCGGCTTCGGACTGATCGGCGCGAGCGGGTTCGCCCCCAACCTGATCGGTCTGTGGGCGCTGACCGCCCTGGGCGTGCACTACGTCCCCGCCGAGATCCTCGCCAACCAGCTCGGCGTCGGCTGGAACTTCCTGCTCATCGAGCAGCTGCTGTTCCGCGACCGGCGCGCGCACCGCCGCTGGTGGGACCGGCTCGGCCGGTTCGCGCTGCTCGCCAACGCCGACCTCGTCCTGCGCATCCCGCTGATCGCGCTGCTCGTCGGCCGGTTCGGTATGGGCGTCCTGGCCGCGACCGCGCTGGCGCTGGTGCTGACCTTCGTCCTGCGCTTCGTCGGCACCGAAGCGCTGGTCTATCTCCCGCGACGCCGCCGCGGGGATCGTACGACCGCAAGGAGAGCCGTGTGAGCACGTACCGCAGACGGAAGGCACTGGTCGGGGTGGGCGCCCTGACCGCCGGTCTGCTCCTGACCTCGCCGCAGAGCGCCGAGGCCGCCAACCTGATCAAGAACCCCGGCTTCGAGACCACCGGCAGCGGTGACATGCCGTCCTGCTGGGAGAAGGCGGGCTGGGGCGACAACGACTTCAGCTACGAGACCACCTCCGACGCGCACTCCGGCGCGAAGGCCATGAAGGTCACCCTGACCCGCCGGGTCGACGGCGACCGCAAGGCGATGTTCCTGGAGTCCACGGACTGCGCGCCCGCCGTGAGCGTCGGAAAGCAGTACGACCTGGGGCTCTGGTACAAGACCACGACCCCGGACGCGAACGTCACCCTCTTCCGGCACGACAGCACGACCGGCTGGCAGTACTGGACCGACGTCAAGACCCTGGAGACGGCTGCCGACTGGACCCGGGCCGCGGTCCGCACCCCGGAGATCCCGGCCGGCACCGACCGCATCACCTGGGGCGTCTCCGTCTACGGCACCGGGTCGGCGACCACCGACGACTACACCATGGAGCAGGTGCCGGACACCGTTCCGCCCGCGCAGTGCACCGGCACGGCCGACCAGTGCGCGAACGGCGGCTGGTCCGTGCTGCCGACGCAGAACCCGGTCCGCTCCATGCACTCCGTCGTGCTGAACAACGGCAAGGTGCTGCTGATCGCGGGATCCGGCAACAGCCAGGAGAGCTTCGCCGCCGGGACCTTCACCTCGGCGGTCTACGACCCGGCCAACGGCACCTACCAGCTCGTCCCCACCCCGAAGGACATGTTCTGCGCGGGCCATGTGCAGCTCCAGGACGGGCGGGTGCTCGTCCTCAGCGGCAACAAGGCGTACCCGGTCCCCGGCGGCCACGGCTACGAGGGCTACCGGGACTCCTACGTCTTCGACCCGAGGACCGAGACCTACACCAAGGTCAACGATCTCAACGACGGCCACTGGTACCCGTCGGCGACCGAGCTGGGCAACGGTGACGTCATCACCTTCGGCGGGCTCCGCGAGGACTCCACCGGCTCGGTGACGGCGGAGCGGTTCAGCGCCGCGCAGAACCAGTGGCTGCCGCTGTCCCAGGTCCACCAGACCTGGTCCTACTGGGGCCTGTACCCGGCGATGGTCCTGATGCAGGACGGCCGCCTCTTCTACACGGGCAGCCATGTCTTCGGCAACAACATCCCCGGCACGGGCGCGGCGGTCTACGACTACGACGCCAACACCATCACCCAGATCCCGGGGCTCCAGAACAAGGACCAGCGCGACCAGTCGGCGTCGGTGCTGCTGCCCCCCGCCCAGGACCAGCGGGTCCTCACCATCGGCGGCGGCAACATCGACAGCAACCCCGACGCGGGCCGCCTCACCGACCTGATCGACCTCAAGCAGCCGAACCCGTCCTATGTCGCCGGGCCGCCGCTCCCGCAGGGCACGGTCGACCTCGGCACCGGGACCCGGCCGGAGACCGGCGGCCAGGGCAAGATGTACGTCTCCGCGGTGCTGCTGCCCGACGGCACGGTGCTGGAGACCGGCGGCGCCCTGCACAACCGGGCCGACCCGGTGCACGAGTCCTCGCTCTTCGACCCCGGCAGCAACACCTTCGCCCCGGTCGCTGCCGACCCCGAGGACCGCGGCTACCACTCCTCCGCGTTCCTGCTGCCCGACGGCCGGGTCATGGCCACCGGCGACAACCCGGGCAACGGCAGCTGGAACCACAACGTGTCCGTCTACACCCCGCCCTACCTCTACAAGGGCACCCGCCCGACGATCACCTCGGTGATCAGCCAGGAGTGGAAGTACGGCGACACCCAGCGGATCACCGTGGACCGGCCCGTCGCACGGGCCGAGCTGATCCGGCCGGCCGCGGTGACGCACTCCTCCGACCCGAACCAGCGGTTCGTGGATCTGCCGCTGTCGGTGGACGGGAACAACGTCGACCTCAACGTCACGAACAACCCCAACATCGCCCCGCCCGGCTGGTACATGCTGTTCGCCGTCGACGCGAACGGGGTGCCGTCCGTGGCCCAGTGGGTCCATCTGACCGGCCCGGCGGCCATGACCGCCGCCGCCCCGCACGTCCACGCCTTCGCCGACGACCTGTCCGGCAAGGTCACCGGCCCCGGCAGGAGGCGCGCCGCCCAGCCGGTCAGCCCCACCCTCTCCGGCTGCGACCGCCACTACGGCTCGGCCAACGTCTGCGTGCCCACGGTCTTCCCGCCCGAGGTGCGCAGGACGGCGGCGGCCCGGTGCGCCTGGCTGCGGCACAACCACTACGGCCGGCTGCGGGTCAACGGCGGGGACGACCCGCTGGGCCTGGACCACGACCGCAACGGCATCGCCTGCCAGGGAGGAGACCTGACCGGGCGTTAGGGCCTTTTGAGAGGCTCTAGCCGTGCTCTGCCAGGGCGCGCTCCACGATGGCCACCAGCTGGTCGTGGTGCGCGCCCTTCCAGTAGGCGCGGCCGCACGCGGTGCACTGGGCGAAGACGTCGTACGAGCGGTGCGTGCCGCCCTTGAGCTGGTCGGCGACCTCGTCCTTGGTGGCGTCGCGCAGCAGCCCGTTGCAGGCGGTGCAGCGGGTCCAGGGGCGCAGCTCGGGGGCGAAGCGGTCCAGGACGTCGTGGAGTTGGTCGTCGGGCCGGGTGCTGTAGACGAACGCCCCGGCCCACAGCTCGCGGCGGCGCAGCAGCCCCCGGTCCCGGCTGAGCATGACCCGCTTCTCGGCGGCCGAGCGGGCGGCGAGTGCCGGGTCGCCGATGTCGGTCGACTCGTACGCCGCGTCGACGCCGAGCAGCCGCAGCCGGCGGGCGAGGGTGCCGAGATGCACGTCGAGGAGGAAGCGGAGCGGGGCGCCGGGGACCCGCTGGGGGCGTTCCACGGCGCGGACGCTGACCGTCTCGCCCGCCTTCGGGATGTGCGACACCGGCACCTCGTGGCCGTCCACGACCAGCGCGCCGACCTCGGTCAGCGGCACGCCGAGGGACTCGACGACATGGCCGAGCGTCGAGACGCCGTCGGTGCCGAGCGGAGTGGCTCCGGCCCGCCGGGCGTGCGGCACGAACAGATGGAGCGCGGGGGCGACTTCGACGCGGATCTCGGCTCGGTTCACGTCGTCAGCATCGCACGCGGTACGGCCCGTGCCTCAGCGGTTTTCGACGGGCAGCCCGTGCTCCAGGACGTCCAGGGCGCGTTCCATCAGCGCCCCCAGGTCGTCCTGCTGGCCGGTCTCGCCCCAGTAGCGGTTGACCTCCATGAGCCCGCCGATCAGCGACATGGCGTGGACCCGCACCTCCAGCGCCTCCGGGTCGAGCCCCGTGCGGTCCGCGATGACCCGGCGGAGCAGGGCGCCGGTGCTCGCCATGCTCTCCAGCATCCGGCCGCGGACGGCCGGGACCTCGACCCCGAGCCGCACCCGCAGCCGGGCCACCTCGGGGTCCTCGGCCAGCGCACGGTCGACCGCCCGGTGGATGACGTACCGCAGGGACTGGATGAGCGGCTCGCCGGCCGGGCGGGCGCGCAGTTCGTCCGCCATCAGCAGGTCGTACTCGTCGGTGAGGACGATGTCCTCCTTGGTCGGGAAGTACCGGAAGACGGTCGACGGCGACACCTCGGCCCGCTCGGCGATCTGGTCGATCGTGGTGGCGTCGTACCCCTGCTCGGCGACGAGTGCGTACGTCGCCGCGCGGATCGCCTCGCGGGTCTTGATCTTCTTGCGTTCCCGCAGGCCGAGGCGGGGGCGGTCGGCGGGGGAGGTGCTGGGGGTGCGTGCGGCCGTCATGCCGGTCATTGTCGGGCATCGCCGTGGGCGGCGGCGCGCGGCGGCGACCGGTGTCGGCCGCACGAGAAAAGGCCACGACTCGGGGTGAGCCGTGGCCGCAGGGCAGGGGTCAGGCGTGCTGGTAGGCCACCAGGGAGATGCCGACGTAGTGCACGACGAACGCGGCGAGGGTGAAGGAGTGGAAGACCTCGTGGAAGCCGAACCAGCGCGGGGAGGGGTTCGGCCGCTTGATGCCGTAGATCACGCCGCCGGCGCTGTAGAGCAGTCCGCCGACGATCACCAGCACCAGGACGGCGATGCCGCCGGCGCGCATGAAGTCCGGCAGGAAGAAGACGGCGGCCCAGCCCATCGCCAGATAGCAGGGGGTGTAGAGCCAGCGCGGGGCGCCCACCCAGAAGACCCGGAAGACGATCCCGGCCGCCGCGGCGGCCCAGATGCCCCACAGCAGCCACTGGCCCTGCGCGCCGGGCAGGAGCAGCAGGGTCAGCGGGGTGTAGGTGCCCGCGATGATCAGGAAGATGTTGGCGTGGTCCAGCCGGCGGAGCACGCCGTCCATCCGGGGGCTCCAGTTGCCCCGGTGGTACAACGCGCTGACCCCGAAGAGCAGGCAGGCTGTCAGGGCGTAGATGCCGCACGCGATGCGGCCTCTGGGGGAGTGGGCGAGAGCGGTGAGCACCAGGCCCGCGATGAGTACGGCCGGGAACATGCCGAGGTGCAGCCAGCCGCGCAGCCTGGGCTTGACCGGATGCGGCAAGGAGAGCGCGCCGAGACCGCGGCCGCTGGCCGGCGTCTCGGTGGGCGCGTCGGGGACGGACGCAGTCATGCGGGGCATGGTACCCACGCCGCCGTAAATCAGGCGTGAGCGAGGGCCTTGGTCGTTCGAACGCAAAAAGACCTTCAGGTGAAGCAAAGCCGTACGCAAAGGGAATGCAAACACCCCTGGAAGGCGTGGTCTTCCTCACCTCGCTCACCTGTGAGGCCCCCTGGACATATGCGCATGTACGTCGGATGATCAAATGAGTGCGGTCGGCACCGGATGAGCATCGCGAAGCATCCGGGTCGCAGCCCCCACGGGGCAACAAAGGACAAAATCCCTCACTTAGGAGCAACCGTGGCGCGCGACAACTCGGCTTCAGGCGTTCCCACCAACCATCAGGAACTGATCTCGTGGGTCGACGAGATCGCCGAACTGACGCAGCCGGACAGGGTGGTCTGGTGTGACGGCTCCGAGGCCGAGTACGACCGGCTCTGTGCGGAGCTGGTGGCCAAGGGGACCTTCCGGAAACTCGATCCGATCAAGCGCCCCAACTCCTACTACGCCGCCTCCGACCCGACCGACGTCGCGCGCGTCGAGGACCGCACCTTCATCTGCTCCGAGAAGGAGGAGGACGCGGGCCCGACCAACCACTGGAAGGCCCCCGCCGAGATGCGGGAGATCTTCGCAGGCGAGAAAGGCCTGTTCCGCGGCTCGATGCGCGGCCGCACCATGTACGTCGTCCCGTTCTGCATGGGCCCGCTCGGCTCGCCGCTGTCCGCGCTGGGCGTGGAGATCACGGACTCGGCGTACGTCGCCGTCTCCATGCGCACCATGACCCGCATGGGCCAGGACGTCCTGGACGAACTGGGTGACGAGGGCTTCTTCGTGAAGGCCGTGCACACCCTCGGCGCGCCGCTGGAGGAGGGCCAGGACGACGTTCCGTGGCCGTGCAACTCCACCAAGTACATCTCGCACTTCCCCGAGTCGCGCGAGATCTGGTCCTACGGCTCCGGTTACGGCGGCAACGCCCTGCTCGGCAAGAAGTGCTACGCGCTGCGCATCGCCTCCGTCATGGCCCGCGACGAGGGCTGGCTGGCCGAGCACATGCTGATCCTCAAGCTCACCCCGCCGCAGGGCGAGGCCAAGTACGTCGCCGCCGCCTTCCCCTCCGCCTGCGGCAAGACCAACCTCGCCATGCTGGAGCCCACGGTCTCCGGCTGGACCGTGGAGACCATCGGCGACGACATCGCCTGGATGCGCTTCGGCGAGGACGGCCGGCTGTACGCGATCAACCCCGAGGCAGGCTTCTTCGGCGTCGCGCCCGGCACCGGTGAGCACACCAACGCCAACGCGATGAAGACCCTCTGGGGCAACGCGGTCTTCACCAACGTCGCCCTGACCGACGACGGCGACGTGTGGTGGGAGGGCATGACCGAGGAGGCCCCGGCCCACCTGACCGACTGGAAGGGCAACGACTGGACGCCGGCCTCCGAGACCCCGGCCGCCCACCCCAACGCCCGCTTCACGGTGCCCGCCTCGCAGTGCCCGATCATCGCGCCCGAGTGGGAGGACCCCAAGGGCGTGCCGATCTCCGCGATCCTCTTCGGCGGCCGGCGCGCCAGCGCGGTGCCGCTGGTGACCGAGTCCTTCGACTGGAACCACGGTGTCTTCCTGGGCGCCAACGTCGCCTCCGAGAAGACCGCCGCCGCCGAGGGCAAGGTCGGCGAGCTGCGCCGCGACCCGTTCGCGATGCTGCCGTTCTGCGGTTACAACATGGGCGACTACATGGCCCACTGGATCAAGGTCGGCGCGTCCGCGGACGCGGCCAAGCTGCCGAAGATCTACTACGTCAACTGGTTCCGCAAGAACGACGAGGGGAAGTTCGTCTGGCCGGGCTTCGGCGAGAACTCCCGCGTCCTGAAGTGGATCGTGGAGCGGCTCGACGGCAGGGCCGAGGGCGTCGAGACCCCGATCGGCATCCTGCCGACCAAGGAGGCGCTGGACACGGACGGCCTCGAACTGTCCGAGTCCGACCTGGACTTCCTGCTCAAGGTCGACACGGATGTCTGGCGCGAGGAGGCCGCGCTGATCCCCGAGCACCTCAACACCTTCGGTGACCACACGCCGAAGGAGCTGTGGGAGCAGTACCAGGCGCTGGTCGAGCGCCTGGGCTGAGCCCGTACGGACTCCGCGGCCGGTTGGGATGCGCCCTGACCAGTGATCGTCACGGCCGGCCGCGGTGCGGATGGCGAGGCCGCGCACAACGGCGTGCGTGGCCAGGGCCCGCTGCGATGTGCTTCCGTCTGCCCCGACGGACGCGAATCGCGGCGGGCCTTCGCCCTTTTCGGGTGTGGGGCGCCCGGTCCGCGCGTCTCGGTGGGTGCACGCGGACCGGGGCCGTCGAGGGGACCCCGGGTGGGGTCAGTGGGCCGCGCTGAGTTCCTTCGGGTCGGCCAGGGCGGCGGTGTGCGCGTCCATCCGCTCGGCGGCGAGGATCGCCGCGGCCGTGTCCGCGCGGGACGCGGCGACCACCAGGGCGCGCCCGGCGAGCGCGTGGGCGCGCCGGTGCAGGGCCGCCGGGTCACCGGCCGGGTCGGGGTCCGGTGTCGCGCGCAGCGGCGTACGGCCGCCGCGCAGCCGGCCCACCTGGGCGGCGAGGCGCTCCGCGGCGGTGTCCAGGTCGGGGGAGGGCGTCAGGGCGCACAGCTCGTCGGTGACCGCGAGGAGCGCGGCGAGGTGGCCGGCGAGCTGGATGTCCAGCTCCTCCTCGCGCGACCGGTGGGGAAAGTCGGAGGTGGGGCCGGCCATCGTGCTGTGGACCGACTTGGTCCGGATCGGTTCGTACATGGGATGGCCTCCTGTGCGCTGACAGGAAACCATCCTAGCTTGGATTTCGTCTAAAGTTGAGTCGAGTCACGGAATGAAGTCCGGGGGGCTCGCTCCGCTACGGCTGGCCGTAGCCCTCGAGGAAGTTGCCGATCCGGCCGATCGCGTCCCGCAGATCGCCGACCGACGGCAGGGTCACCACCCGGAAGTGGTCCGGCTCCGGCCAGTTGAAGCCCGTGCCCTGGACGACCATGATCTTCTCCTGCCGCAGCAGGTCCAGGACCATCTGCCGGTCGTCCTTGATCTTGAAGACCTTCGGGTCCAGGCGCGGGAAGAGGTACAGTGCGCCCTTCGGCCGGACACAGCTCACGCCCGGGATCTGCGTCAGCAGCTCGTATGCCGTGTCCAGCTGCTCCTTCAGCCGGCCGCCCGGCAGCACCAGGTCGTTGATGGTCTGCCGGCCGCTGAGCGCCGCGACCACGCCGTGCTGGCCCGGCATGTTGGCGCACAGCCGCATGTTCGCGAGGATCGTCAGGCCCTCGATGTAGGAGTCGGCGTGCGCGCGCGGCCCGGAGATCGCCATCCAGCCGACGCGGTACCCGGCCACCCGGTACGCCTTCGACATGCCGTTGAAGGTGAGGGTGAGGAGGTCCGGGGCGACCTTCGCGGTCGGAGTGTGGGTGGCGCCGTCGTAGAGGATCTTGTCGTAGATCTCGTCGGAGCAGACCAGCAGGTTGTGCCGCCGGGCGATGTCCGTCAGCCCCTTGAGCACGGCCTCGTCGTAGACCGCGCCGGTGGGGTTGTTCGGGTTGATGACGACGATGGCCTTGGTCCGGTCGGTGACCTTGCGCTCGATGTCGGCGAGGTCGGGCATCCAGTCGGACTGCTCGTCACAGCGGTAGTGCACCGCCGTACCGCCGGAGAGGGAGACGGCCGCCGTCCACAGGGGGTAGTCCGGGGACGGTACGAGTACCTCGTCGCCGTCGTCCAGCAGGCCCTGCATCGCCATCACGATCAGCTCGGAGACGCCGTTGCCGATGAAGACGTGCTCGACGTCCGTCTCGATGCCGAGCGTCTGGTTGTGCATGACGACCGCGCGGCGGGCGGCGAGCAGGCCCTTGGCGTCGCCGTAGCCGTGCGCCGTGGAGACGTTGCGGAGGATGTCCTCCAGGATCTCGGGCGGACACTCGAAGCCGAACGCCGCCGGGTTGCCGGTGTTCAGCTTGAGGATCCGATGCCCTGCCGCCTCAAGCCGCATCGCCTCCTCGAGCACCGGGCCCCGGATCTCGTAACAGACGTTGGCGAGCTTGGTCGACTGGATCACCTGCATGCACGTGAGCTTACGGCTCGGTAACGCCTCATGGGTCGTGTTTTCCGACACGTGAGACAGATCGGTTTGCCCCGATATCCGAGCTGGGTGTCTCGGCGGTCACTCGCCTCCCTAGAATGCGGTGCGCCGCGTCGGGGCGCGGGGGTCCTGGGCGGGGCGGGGAGGCACAGAGGGATGGGGATGGACGGCGGACAGATACCGGACGGCGGGGACAGACCGGGCGGCATGCCCCCGGGTCACACCCATCCCCTGCCGGGCGTGTCGCATGCCGATCTCACGCAGCCGCTTCCGCCGGTCGTGTCGCAAGCGGATCTCACGCAGCCGCTTCCGCCGGGCGTGTCGCACGCCGACCTCACCCAGCCGCTTCCCTCGGCCGTGTCGCACGCCGACCTCACCCAGCCGTTCCCCACAGCCGCCGCAGCGCCCTATCCCGCCCCCGCGCCGCACGCGGACCCCGCCGTGCCGAACGTGTACCTGCCCCAGTCGGACGCCGCGCCGGCGTACGACGAGTACGCCGACCCCGCCGCCGCCCACGGCTGGCATGACGCCTACGGCGAGACCTTGCAGACGGCCCCGCAGGTGGTGCCCGTCGAGCCGGGTGCGGGGCGGGCCGGGCGGCGGCGGGAGGAGCGGCGGCGGGCGAGCGGGCGCCGCCGGATCGGGGTCGTCGCCGGGGTCGCCGGCGTGGTCGGCGCCGTCGCGGTGATTGCCGCCGTGGCGGGCTCCGGCTCGGGCTCGCCGGACGGCGGTTCCCGGCCCGCCGGCAGCGGCAGCGACCGCGGCGGTACGGCCGTGGAGGCGCCGACGGCCGGCACGGGGGCTCCGTCCGCCACCGGTTCGGCCGGCTCCCGGAGTACCTCCGTGACCGTCTCGCCGCCCCGCTCCACCGGCCCGTCCTCGGCGCCCGCGTCCAGTGCGGCGGCCACGGACGCGCCGAGCGAGAGTGCCGCGCCCTCTGCCTCCGCCGTGACCGGTGCGACGACCGGTGCGCCCGCGCCGACGGTGACGAGTGCGGCCCCGACCGTGAGCACCACCGCGCCGACGTTCCCCACGCGCGGCCACGGTCGCGGCGCGACCAAGCGGCCCCACTGATCGCGCCCGGCTGGTCCAACTCCCGCCTGCTCTCGCCCGGTTGGCCGACAGAGGGAAACCCCTACCATCCGGCCCGGGTCCTTGTTCCCGCCCCTCCGCCGCGTTGAAGATGTGCATGACAATCACACACGAGGGGACCCCCACATGAACAAGCCTCTCCTTGCCGCTCTCTCCTCCCTGGCCCTGGTGGGCCTGGGCGCGGCTCCCGCTCTCGCCGTACCGCACGCCCCGCGCACCGCCGCCGTCACCGTCGACTTCGCCGGGACCGTCTCGCTCAGTGACTGCTCCGGCTCCCTCGTCCGCTTCGCGAACTCCGCGGACACCGACCCGGCGCTCGTCCTGACCAACGGCCACTGCCTGGAGACGGGCTTCACGGCGCCCGGCGAGGTCGTCACCGGCCAGTCCTCCAGCCGTTCCTTCGGCCTGCTGAACTCCTCCGGCAGCAAGGTCGCCACCCTGCGCGCCAACCAGGTCGTCTACTCGACCATGACCGACACGGACGTCACGATCTACCGGCTGACCACCACCTACGCCCAGATCAAGAGCGCGTACGGGATCAGCGCGCTGACCGTCCAGGACACCCACCCCACGGCCGGCACCACCATCAAGATCCCCTCCGGCTACTGGAAGCGGACCTACAGCTGCTCCATCGACGGGTTCGTCTACCGCCTCCAGGAGAGCGACTGGACCTGGAAGGACTCGGTCCGCTACACCTCCGCCTGCAACACCATCCCCGGCACCTCCGGCTCCCCGGTCGTCGACACCGCCACCGGCAAGGTGGTCGCCGTGAACAACACGGGCAACGAGGACGGTGAGCGCTGCACCGAGAACAACCCGTGCGAGGTCGACCAGAACGGCAACGTCACGGTCCACCAGGGCACCAACTACGCCGAGGAGACCTACCAGATCCCGGCCTGCTTCACGACCGGCAACAAGCTGAACCTCGGCGCGTCCGGCTGCACCCTGCCCAAGCCGTAACGAGGGGCGAGGGGTCAGCAGGGCGTACGGCGGACGGAGCGGCCCGCGAGGACGTCCGTCCGCCTGCCGTCCTCGATCACGAACCGGCCGTCGACCAGGACGTACGGGATCCCCGTCGGCAGCCGGCGCGGCTTGGCGAAGGTGGCGCCCGGCGCCACCGTGGCCGGGTCGAACAGCACCAGGTCGGCCCGGTACCCCTCGCGCACCAGCCCGCGGTCCGGCAGCCGCAGCCGGGCCGCCGGCCGGGAGGTCAGCCGGGCGACGCACTCCTCCAGGGACAGCAGCCCCAACTCCCGCACATAGTGGCCGAGATAGCGCGGGAAGGTGCCGTAGGCGCGCGGATGCGGCTTCGCGCCCCGGAGGATGCCGTCGGAGCCGCCGGTGTGCACGCGGTGCCGCATGATCGCGCGGACGTTCTCCTCGTGGCCGACGTGCTGGAGGACCGTCGTACCGAGCCGGTCCTCGGCCAGCAGCCGGCGGACCGTCGTCCATGGCGTCTCGCCGCGCCGGTCCGCCGCCTCCCGCACGGTGCACCCGACGAGGTCCCCGAGGGCGGGGTCGGCGACGCCGCAGATCTCGACCGTCCCCCAGTCCACGGGCACGCCGTGGCAGCCGTCCGAGCCGGTCACCTCCAGCGCGTACCGGATGCGCTCGGCCGTCGCCGGGGCGGCGAGCCGGGCCGCCAGCGCCTCCGGGCCGCCCTCGCCCGCCCAGCTCGGCAGCAGGGCCGCCAGGGTGGTGCTGCCGGAGGTGTAGGGGTAGGTGTCCAGCGTGATGTCCGCGCCCGCGGCCAGGGCCCGGTCGAGCAGGTCCAGCAGCTCCGGTGCCCGGCCCCTGTTCACGTCGAAGTTCAGGGTGGCGTGGGTGAGATGGAGCGGGCAGCCCGCCTCCCGTGCCACCTCGATCATCTCGGCGTAGGCGGCCAGGGCGCCGGCGCCGTAGGAGCGGTGGTGCGGGCAGTAGTAGCCGCCGTACGACGCCACCACCCGGCACAGCTCGGTGAGTTCGGCGTCCGGCGCATACATGCCCGGGGTGTAGGTCAGCCCCGAGGACAGGCCGACCGCGCCCTGCTCCAGCCCCTCGGCCACCAGCCGCCGCATCCGGTCCAGCTCGCCGGGGGTCGCCGGGCGGTCCTCCCAGCCGACGGCGAGGGCGCGGACGGTGCCCTGCGGGACCAGGTACGCGGCGTTCACCGCGATGCCCCGGTCCAGCCGGTCCAGGTACTCGCCGACCGTCCGCCAGTCGAAGCCGCCGTCGAGGTCGTCGCCGTAGCCGTTCCAGCCGGTGATCGCCCGGCGCACCTCCTCCAGGGTGCGGTCGTCCACCGGCGCGTACGACAGCCCGTCCTGGCCGATGACCTCCAGGGTGACCCCCTGCGCGGCCTTGGCGCTGTGGTCGGGGTCGCGCAGCAGGGCGAGGTCGGAGTGGGCGTGCATGTCGATGAAGCCGGGGGAGAGGACCAGGCCCTCCGCGTCCAGCTCCCGCATCGCCCGCGGTCGCTGGCACCCCGCCGCCGCGGCCTCCTTGACGATGGAGACGATCCGGCCGCGGTCGACCACGACATCGGCGCGGTAGGAGTCGGCGCCGCTGCCGTCCACGACGTCGGCGTCCCGGATGACGAGCTGTTCCACCGCCGGTGCCTCCTCCGCGAGAGTGGTCTGGAAGGGCGGTCTAGAAGAAGGTCCGGATGTAGTCGACCACCGTTCCGTCCGCCTCGGCCACCGGGATCAGCTGCCACTTGTCGAAGACGGTGCACGGGTGGGACAGCCCGAACCCGACCCAGTCGCCGACCTCGACGTCCGCCTCGGGGCCGGTGCGCAGCCAGAGGTGCTGGTCGGACAGGGCGGTCACCTCGATCCCCGCCGCCGGGTGCTCGGCGCCCGCCCGGCGGACCACGTGCGCGACCGGCAGGCCGAGGTCGTAGGCGGCGTCCCGCTTGCCCGCGTTGACGAAGGCCTCCGTGGGGGACGGCCGGGACACCACCTGGGCCCACAGCCGGAACGCGGGCTCCAGCGCGCCCTCCTCGGGCACCCGGTTGAACGGGGTCAGCCGGCGGTAGTGCACATCGTCGTGCGAGACGTACGCCCCGGAGCGCAGCAGCTTCAGCACGGGCGCGGACAGCCCGGGGACGCCCGCGAACACCTCGGCGACCGCGTCGAACCACTCGCTGCCCCCGGCGCTGAGCACGATCTCGTCCGCCGCCTCGAACAGCCCGGCCCGGTCGAACTCCACGGCCAGCGCGACCAGCCGCGTGAGCCAGTCCCGCACCCGCTCCGGGTCCGCGTCCGGCACCTGGGCCTCGTACCCCGCCACGCCCACCAGCCGCAGCGTCCCGGTGCGCGACACCGCCTCGGCGACGTCCCGGGCCGCCGCGTCCGTCCGCGCCCCGGTCCGCGCGCCCGGGCCGGCGCCCAGCTCCACCACCACGTCCACCGGCCGGGCGGTGCCGCGCAGGGCCGCGTCCATCAGCTCGACCCCGCGCACGGAGTCGACGTAGGCGATGAACCGGAACTCCGGGTCGGCGGCGAGTTCGGCGGCGATCCAGCGCAGGGCGGCGGCGTCCACCAGCTCATGGGCGAGGAAGATCCGCCGGATCCCGAACGCCCGGGCCACCCGCACCTGGTGGGGCAGGGCGAGGGTGATGCCCCAGGCGCCGTGCTCGATCTGGCGGTGGAAGAGCTGTGGGGCCATGGAGGTCTTGCCGTGCGGGGCGAAGGCGAGGCCGTGCCGGGCGGTGTACGACTCCATGAGCGCGAGGTTGTGCGCCAGGCGCTCGGCGGACAGCGCGAGGACCGGGGTGGTGAAGCCGTCGTCCGCGCGGAAGAGGTTCCGGCGCTGGGCGGCCAGCTCGGCGACGGTCAGGCCGTCGGCGTCCGGCGGGAGGCCCTTGAAGCGGTGGTCGATCCGTTCCTCGCCCAGCCGGGCGAGCGCTTCGCCGCTCATCGAGCCGCCCCTCTCCTCGTTGCACTCTCTGCAACGGTCGTTGCGCACACTGCTACCGGTGTCTAGCATCTCGCCGACCCAGGGTCAACGGAAACGGCCCCCGGACCCGCGAGTCCAACAGGAGCCATCATGAACGACGCTGCTGACGCCCCGGCCGTTGCAGCCCCACCGCGGGTGGTGGACGTGGTGACGCTCGGCGAGTCCATGGTGACCTTCCTGCCCGCCCGGCCCGGCCGCCTCGCGGACGTGCCCGCCTTCCACCGCGCCATCGGCGGCGCCGAGTCCAACGTGGCCTGCGCGCTGGCCGCCTTCGGGCACTCGGTGCGCTGGGTCGGCCGGGTCGGCGCGGACGGCTTCGGCGACCATCTGGTCGGGGCGATCGCGGCCCACGGCGTCGACGTGACGTATGTGCGCCGCGATCCGGTGCGGCCGACGGGCGTGTACTTCCGTACGGCGCAGGACCGGGCGACGGCCGGGCACGAGGTGGCGTACTACCGGGCGGGCTCCGCGGCCTCCGCGATGTCGGTGGCCGACCTGGACCTGGACGCGGTCCTCGCGGCCCGGGTGCTGCATCTGTCCGGGATCACCGCGGCCCTCTCGGAGGACTGCCGGCGCCTGCTGTACGAGCTGACCGCGCCCCGCCCCGGCCGCCCGCTGATCTCCTTCGACGTCAACCACCGGCCCGCGCTGTGGCGGCACGCGGACGGCCCGCGCGTGCTGCGGGAACTGGCGCGCCGGGCCGACATCGTGTTCGTCGGCGCCGACGAGGCGGGGCAGCTCTGGGGACTGCACGGCGCACGCGCCGTGCGGGCGGCGCTGCCGGAACCGGGAGAGGTGGTGGTCAAGCAGGGCAGCGCCGGGGCGACGGCGTTCGCCAGGCGGCCGGACACCCAGGACGTGGCCACCTCTGTGCCCGCCCCCCGCGTCGATGTCGTCGCCGCGACCGGCGCGGGCGACGCCTTCGCCGCCGGTTTCCTCTCCGCGACCCTGCGCGGGCTGCCGGCCGAGACCCGGCTGCGGCACGGCCACCTCTTCGCCGCCGCGGCCCTCACCGCCCCCGGCGACCTCGCCGAACCGCCCTCCCGCGGGCACGCCGACCGGCTCGCCGCCCGTTCCCCGGCCGCATGGGGCAGACTGCGACTCGGCCCCGGCTGGACCCGGGCCGGGGCGGCCGAGGAGGAGACGAGCACCCCATGAGCCAGTCCGTCGACCGCGCCCTGAGCGTCCTGCCGCTGCTCGCCGAGGGCCCCGCCGACCTGGGCCGGGTCGCCGACGCGCTCGGGGTGCACAAGTCCACGGCCCTGCGCCTGCTGCGCACCCTGCACGAACACGGGCTGGTCTACCGCCAGTCCGACCAGCGCTACCGCCTCGGCGCCCGGCTCTTCGCCCTCGCCCAGGAGGCGATGGAGAACCTGGACGTCCGCGAGATCGCCCACCCCCACCTGGTCCGGCTGAACGAGGAGTGCGGTCACACCGTCCATCTCGCCGTGTACCAGGAGGGCGAGGTCCTCTACATCGACAAGGTGGACAGCCGCTACCCGGTCCGGATGTACTCCCGGATCGGCAGACCGGTCGCCATCACGGTGGCCGCTGTCGCCAAGCTCCTCCTCGCCGACCTTCCCGAGGCCGAGCGCCGCGCGGTCGCGGAGAAGCTCGACTACCCGCGCTACACGGCCCGTTCGACGCCGGACGCCGCCGCGTTCCTCGGGGAGCTGGAGCGGGTGCGCGCGCAGGGCTGGGCCACAGACTTCGGCGGGCACGAGGAGTCCATCAACTGCGTCGCGGCGCCGGTGCGCGGCGCGGACGGCCGGGTGGTCGCCGCGATGTCCCTCTCCGCGCCGAACGTGGTCGTCACCGCCGAGGAACTCCTCGCCCTGCTCCCGCTGGTACGCCGTACGGCCGACGCCGTCAGCGGCGAGTACTCCGGCAGAACCCCAGCAAAGGACCCCGTATGACGGACAAGACCGCCCTCACTCCCAAGACCCACACCACCCCGCCCGCGCGGTTCTCCCACGGTGTGAGGAAGGGCAACATCCTCCAGGTCGCCGGGCAGGTCGGTTTCCTGCCGGCCGAGGAGGGCAAGCCGCCGACGCCCGCCGGCCCGACGCTGCGCGAGCAGACCCTCCAGGCCCTCGCCAACGTCAAGGCCGTCCTGGAGGAGGGCGGCGCGACCTGGGACGACGTGATGATGATCCGGGTCTACCTCACCGACGTCGACCACTTCGCCGAGATGAACGACCTCTACAACGCCTACTTCGCGGAGCAGTCCCTCACCCAGCCGCCCGCCGCCCGCACGACGGTGTACGTCGGCCTGCCGCCCGGCCTCCTCATCGAGATCGACGCGCTCGCGGTCCTCGGCTGATGCCTGCGGGACGGGCGGGCTGACTGGTTCCGGCACAGGGAAGTCGTCCATACTGCCGCCGTGGAGCAGCGCATAGGAGCGAGCAGCAAGCCGTCCGAGGCCGAGCCGTTGACGACCGAGCCGGTGACCGGCGCCGGTTTCGACCCGGCCTACATCCCGGGCATCACGGTCCCGGCCCCGGCCAAGCCCGCCGAGCGGGCGGACGCCGAACAGGCCGACGCCGGACCGGAGGACGCCCGGCCGGAGCCGGAGGCGGAGGCGGAACGGGAGGAGGACACCGAAGGCGCCGGAGCCGCCGAATCCGCCGAATCCGTCGAAGACACGGACGAGGCCGACGACGAGGCCGGAGCCGACGGCCCGGTCTTCGAGGCGTCCGACCGCCGCGCGCGGATCGTGGCCGACCGCAAGGGCGTCCGCCTCAGCCTGGACGAGGAGGCCTGCGAGTTCCGCTGGGACGAGATCGCGGCCGTCGAGACGGAGTCCGCCCGCTTCGGCAAGCGCTTCACGATCACCGTGCACACCCCCGACCGCCGCTGGTATCCCATCGAGATCGAGGCCCCGGCCCGGTCCCGCTTCGCGGAGTGGGACCAGCAGCTGGACGCGGTCCTGGACGCGTACTTCGAGGACGGGGACTAGTAGTGCTTCGTTACGTCGGGTGTTCTCGCCTGGTGGTGGGCAGCTTTCCTGCATGAGGTTGAGGGAAGTGGAACGGCTCCGGGGTGAGTTA
>NZ_JBHXVE010000038.1:35934-60716 GCF_042672505.1 Streptomyces sp. NPDC127190 | reverse complement strand
TTGGCGTGAGCCGCTCACGTTGGGCGGTCCGCCGTCCGGGCGAGCTCCACGATCTCGTCGACGGGCCTTCCGGTGTGCAGGGCGAGGGTCTGCGCAATGAGGTCGGTGCGGTCGGGCCAGGGCATGTTCCCATGCGCGTTGTACAGCGCGACCAGGCCGTGCAGGGCGGTCCAGAGCAGCAGGCCGGCGTGCCACTCCTACTCGGGGCCGCGACGGTCCTGGTGTTCCGGCTGGTCCTGCCGGGCGCCGGCCAGGGAAGCGACGACGGATCCGAGGAGTTCCTCTCCCGCGCCGTGTGCGTTCGTGGGCACCAGCTCGGCGGGCAGCCCACCGCCGAAGAGCGTGCGGTACTGCCCAGGGTGATCGACTCCCCAGTGCACGTAGTCGGCGCACCGGGCGACCAGGTCGCCCAGGGGCCCCTCGGCGCCGTCCGCGGCCGTGCGCATGACCGCCGCGAGTTCGTCGTAGCGCAGCCGCAGCACGTGTTGGACGAGCGCGCCGGCAGCTGCTGGCCTGGCTCAAAGCCGCCGGGGATAGCTCAGAGCCAGGAACCCTGCCAAAACAACGCGGCCGTCCGTCCCGTCGGACCTCGGCGGGGTCATAGCGAACACAGGCACGCGGAAGGTCCCAGACGGTCCTCCTGCCACGGGAGCGGGTGGAGGTGGCGGAGACGGAGCTGGGCATGGAGCTGTGGGCCCGTCTCCAGCCGTTCCAGGGCCGCTGCGACCAGGCCGTGGCTGTGGGCGACGCGGACGGGCTCGCCGGGCTCTGTGGCGGCAAGCACGGCCGGTGGGGGCGGATCTGTGTGCTGCCCGACGGGCACGAGACCTCGATGGAGGAGCCGCACTGGGGCCGCAACAGCGAGGGCCGGCCGATCGCGTGGGTGGGCAGCGCGCCTGACGACTGGGGAGCAGTGGCGGTGAGACCGGCGACAGGACCTCGGGGCGCGCGGCCCGGGGTCCTTCGCTGTCCGGGGCCAGCGGCACCGGCCCCAGGCCCTACACGCACTGGGGTGCGATGCCCGGGGGTTCTGAGCTGCGGCATCGCACTGGTGTGCGTGTAGGCCCTGGGATCTTCGGGGTGCTCCCCCGGCGAACTACGCAGTGTGGGCGGGATCGGAGCGAGGGGTCCAGCGTCAGGTTCCCGTCGTCGGCGAAGGGCGCCGAGGTCCGGCCGGGCGCGGCTCGAAGGTCGCCCCGGCGGGCCTCGGGGGATCTTTCCGCGGGGGCGGCCCGGTCCGGGCAGCGGGTCAGGCCGCGTTGGCGGGAGCCGGCATCAGGGTGTGGGCGGTGCGGGTGATGAGGTCGGTGGCCTGGTCGATGTCGGTGTCGGTAGTGGTGCGACCGATGCTGAGCCGGAGGGTCGCGCGGGCTTGGTCGCGGGTGAGGCCGATCGCGGTGAGGACGTGAGAGGGTTCGCTGCTCCCGGTGTTGCAGGCCGAGCCGGTGGAGGCGGCGATGCCGGGGATGCGGTCGAGGAGGTCGGTGGCCTCGATGCCGGGAAGGGTGAGGCTGAGGTTCCCGGGCAGTCGCCGGTGTGGGTGACCGTTGACGATTGCGCCGGGGATTGCGGCCAGGAGGCGGTCTTGGAGGCGGTCGCGCAGGGCCCGGGTGCGGGTCGGGGGCGGGACGGCGTCGGTGGTGATGAGGTGGGCGGCGGCGCCGAAGCCGACGATCGCGGGGACGTTGGGGGTGCCGGCCCGCAGGCCGCGTTCTTGTCCGCCGCCGGTCTGCTGGGCGGTGATGCGGGTGCCGCCGCGGATATAGAGGGCGCCGATGCCCTTGGGGCCGTGGAGTTTGTGAGCGGACAGGGAGGCGAGGTCGACGCCGATTTCGGCGACGTCGAGGAGTCCGCAGCCGGCGCTCTGGGCGGCGTCGGTGTGCAGGACGATGCCGCGCGGGGTGGTGATCTCGGAGATGGCCGCGAGCCGTTGCAGGGTGCCGATCTCGTTGTTGGCGTGTATTACCGAGACCAGCACGGTGTGCGGGGTGAGGACGGCGGCGATGTCGGCGGGGTGGACGCGGCCGTGCCGGTCGACGCCGACGCGGGTGAGGGTGTAGCCGTGATGGTCGACCAGGCGCTGGCAGGCGGCGAGGACAGCCTTGTGCTCGATCGCGGTGGTGACGATGTGCCCGCCGTGTGTGCGGGCGGCCAGGGCGGCTCCGACGATCGCGAGGTGGTTGGCCTCGGTGGCGCCGGAGGTGAAGACGATCTCCAGCTCGTTCTTGGCGCCGACCAGGTCGGCGACCTGCTGGCGGGCGGTGCGGATCGCCCTCGCGGCGGTGCGTCCGCAGGTGTGCGGGCTGGAGGGGTTGCCGTACTCGCTGGTGAAGAACGGCAGCATCGCCTCCAGGACGCGCTCGTCGAGCGGGGTGGTGGCCTGGTGGTCGAGGTAGATCGGTGGGGTGTTCATGCGGCCCGCTCCTCGTGTCGGGCGGCGGCCGGTGCCGTCGCGGCGTACTTGCGTTCGCCGTCGACCAGGTCCCAGTAGATGGTGCGGGGTTCGTCGAAGACGGAGAACGCGGTGGCCAGGCAGTGCCAGTTCCGGTTCGGCTGGGCCGCGGCGAGGAAGAAGGCGTCCTCGAACAGCCGGCGGGCGCGTTTGGCCAGGGCCTCGCGGGTCGGCTGCGGGGAGAACAGGTGCAGGAATCCGCGCTCACGCAGCCATGCCTCGGCGTGCTCGGCGCCGGCGGTGCCGTCCAGGTGGCCGCCGTCGGTGAGGGTCTGGGTGGCCAGCCGCTCAAGCCGGCGGTGCCGTCGGGCGTCCTCGCCGCCGGGGCAGCGGTCGCCGGTGATGTTCCATTCGTTCCAGCGGGGCGGCTGGTAGTGGTCCCAGTCGATGTCGTCGAGGTGGGCGGTGACCTGCGGCGGGATCTGTCCGCGGGTCAGGTCCGCGACGTCGTAGCCGGGCCCGAGGGCCTCCAGGGTGAGCGAGCCCGGCCGCCTGGGGCCGGGCCGGTCCATGCGGATCAGGACGGTGAGGCGGTTGGTGAAGCGGTTGGTGGGCTCGGCGAGGATCACGGCCCGTCCGTGGGCCAGGAGCCCGGCCGCGCGGGACGGGATCTCCTCGACGGGGAAGGTGTTGCCGCCGCGGTAGTACTGCTTCTTCTCCACTCCGCCGTCGGAGCGGATCATCAGTTTCGCGGTGCCGGTGGCGGCGGCCATGACGTGGGCGGAGGTGCGGAGGGCGGCCGCGCTGTGGCCCGGCTCGATGAGGCAGGCGTTGAGAACGGGCAGCTGCAGCGAGTGCAGCAGGGCCATGGTCTGCCACTTCGGCCAGCGCCGGTCATTGGCCGCGGCGGTCAGTTCGTCGGCGGTGAGTGCGTGTAACGGGCGGGGCAGGGGTATCGCCATCGCGCCGTTTCCCCTTCCCTTCGTCAGGCGGCGTCCGCGAGGTGCAGGTCGGCGGAGAGTTCGGCGAACGTGCGCTCTCGGTTCTCGGTGAAGGGGTGGTCGCGCCAGTCGAAGAAGTCGCCGATGCCGAGCTCGTCGGCGCAGACGCGGCGGACGAACTGGCGGGCGAAGCCGGCCGAGGGCCAGTAGTAGTGCTCGCCGGGCCGCGGGGAGAGGTAGAGGTAGGAGCCGTCCGCGGCGGCCGGGAGGGCCGCCATGGAGGTGAGCCGCAGGCCGGTGCCGCCGGTCTTCTGATAGGCGGCGGTGACCCGGTCTGGGTCGGGGACGGGGATCAGGTGCAGGTGGCAGTGGCTGCAGCAGGAGGCGCCCAGTTCACAGTCGCGCGGGCCGTGCTCGGCCAGGATCACCGGGCCGTAGCGGGCCTGGATCAGGGTGCGCATCTGTTCCGTCTCCGCCGCGACCCGGTCCAGGCCGGCCTCGGTGACGTCGGCGGCGGCGTCCAGGTGCTCCAGCGGCATGAACAGGCAGTAGCCCGGGGCCAGGGCGCCGATGGTGGGCAGCAGCACCCAGCCGCTGGCGGTCTCGATGATGATCCGGGTCGTGCTCTCGCGTGCGGTGAACTCGGTGCAGAACTGGCAGTCCATCAGGGTCACCTCCGGATCGGGCCGACAGGGAACTCGTCGGCGTATCGGCTTTTCAGGTCGGCCTCGCGGCCGTAGAAGGGGTGGGACGCGACGTCGCCGCTGCGGGGCCCGTTCAGGGCGAAAACGAGCAGGCGGGCCAGCGGCATGCCGTGGTGCAGCCGCAGGACGGCGGGGCCGGTGTTCACGAGCTCCAGCGTCAGGTGCCCGTTCCAGCCGGGCAAGACGAACGGGCTGGTGACGTGGATGGCCAGGCCGACGCGGGCCAGGTGACTCAACCCGCCGATCATGCCGATCAGCCCGGCCCCGAGCCGCAGCGGCTCGTCCACCGCCCCCAGCAGCATCTCGCCGGGCATCAGCTCGTGGGTCTTCCACTCAGTGACCGGCTCGCCGTAGAGGTCGTCGATGCTGGACTGGTCGGCGAGGTCGACCACCAGTGTGCCGGGTGCCGTGAGCGGCTGCAGCGGCGAGCCGAGCGTCAGCAGCAGACCGTCGCCGCGGAGTTTTCCGGGCCATTCCATGGCGCCCTGACTGATCAGCCAGGTGATCGACTCGGCTGAGAGCATAGCTCACCCCGGGGATGTAGGCAGTGCTGTGGGCGTCGCCTTTCGAATCGAAGGCGGCTGCTGAAATGTTCCCCGGGATAGTCCGCGATATCCATATGTCCGATAGGACATTTAAAGGTTTTCTCGGGGTGAAATGCGGAGAAGTTCAGTCCTGCTGGCCGTGCGGACAGTGCAAGCTGGTTGAGGTCACGTCAGGGAGGGGGCGGGGTGGTGCCGTCGTTGCCGTCCGGGCCGTTGAAGGTGCCGGGCCCGGAGGGGTTCCGTGGCGATCTGCTGGCCTGTTCCCCTCACTTGCTGGATCTGACCTGGGACCAGATGAGGACGCTGATCGTCGTCCGTGAGGCGGGGACCGCGCTGGCCGCGGCGAAGGTCCTCGGGCGTGAGCAGTCCAGCGTGCAGAAACAGCTCGACATCCTCAACCGCAACTTCCAGGCCCTCACGGGTGAGTTGCTGGTGGTCAAGCAGGGACGGGGCCGGGACTTCCTGTTCACCCCGACGGGGCTGGAGGTCGTCGAGCGGGCCCGGGCCACCTTCGCCGACTGGCTGCAGGGCATCGCCGACTCCCGCCGCCGGCTCGGCTCGACGCTGACCGTGGGGACGACCGAGTTCACCCTCGGCTTCCTGGGCCGGGTGTGGGAGCGTGTCGCCCCGCAGCTGCTGGAGCGAGAGGTCGAGCTGAAGGTCGTGCATGTGCGGACCCGCGACTTCTGGAAACGACTGGACTCCAACCAGGTCGACCTGTTGTGCGGCGGGCTTGCGGCCGAGGCCGCCGCCGAGCGGGTCGCCCCCGAGTACGACTTCCTCGAATGGCATCGCGAGGGCCTGGCCCTGCTGACGAACCTGCCGGTGCGCGAGCTCGCCGCCAGGACCGTCGGCGTCGACCGGCTGCGGACGCTGCCGCTGGTCATCCCCTCCCGCGGGGTGATAACCGACTTCGTCGAGCGCTGGTATGGGCCGGACTTCCGCTCGCAGTTGCAGATCGCCGCCGAGATCGACGACATCTATTACGGACTCGCCCTGCTGCGGTCCCGCATGACCTATGGGTGCATGCTGTGTGCCCGCTCGATCGGCGAGGCCGCCGTCGACGGGCGCCTGCCCACCAGCGAAGACTTCCGGCTCATCGACTTCGCCGACGACTTCGACCCCATGCTCCAGCTGATCTCCGGTGTCTTCGCCCGAAAAGGCGAACGCGAGACGTATGACGCCTCCCACCCGCTGAACATCCTGTGGGACGCCTTCCGTGACGAGGCCGCCTCCGGCAGGCCCCTGCCCCTGTGACCTTAAGGACCTCTCGTGCTGCTGGCCTCGGTCAACCTCAACAAGCGTCTCGGCGCCGCCGGCGCCCGCTCGAACTTCGCCGCCTGGCTGCGTGAGCACGGCGTCAAGGCCGTGCTCGCCCAGGAGCCGTTCAAGCCCGCTGACCGGACGCCGCCCGCACTCGGCGGCTTCACCTTCGCCAGCGGCGACGGACGCCTGGCCGCCTGGACCAGTGAAGACCTCGCCCCGCCCGCCGTGTCCTCACCCAGGCCGTGGGTTCAGCGGATCGAGCTGGAGTGGCTTGTCGTCCTTCAGGTGCATCTCGACGCCAATGCCGGCGCCGCCCGGGCCGCCCAGCTGGCCGAACTCGCCGCGATGGCCGCCGCCGAGGACGGCCGCCCGTTGCTTATCTGCGGGGACTTCAACCTCGCCCCCCGCCCCGAGGACGGCCTGTTCGGCGAGGAGACCAGCACCTTCACCACCGACGCCGAACGGCAGGCGCTCAGGCAGCTGATGCAGGGGGCGGGTCTGGTCGACACCACCGCCGAGACGGCGCCCGCCTTCACCCTCGAGCGCATCTTCTCCGGCAAGCCCAGCCGCTTCCGCTGCGACCTCGCCCTGCTCAGCGACCACCTGACCGCGACGACCACCGTCACCCCGGACGCGACGGTGCGAAGTGGCCCGAAGGCGTTCACCGACCACTCCGCGCTGCTGATCGACCTGCCCGTCACCGGCC
This sequence comes from Streptomyces sp. NPDC127190, assembly GCF_042672505.1. Classification (NCBI taxonomy): domain Bacteria; kingdom Bacillati; phylum Actinomycetota; class Actinomycetes; order Kitasatosporales; family Streptomycetaceae; genus Streptomyces; species Streptomyces sp. NPDC127190. The sequence continues at coordinate 54,162 of NZ_JBHXVE010000038.1, read as the reverse complement.
AGGCGGCCGAGCCGGACAACGTGCTCTTCGCGCTGAGCGAGCTCACCGGCCAGACCTCCGTCGCCCCGGCCCCCAGGGAGTATCAGCCCCATAAGACCGCGATGAGCCGCCAGGCCCCCTCTCCGGCCTCCCGGGCCGTGACCGAGCACCTGACGGGCCTCCTCGGCGTCCGGAGTGTCCTGGACCACGGCTGCGGACGCGGTGCCGATGTCGCCCATTACCGCTCGGCGGGTCTGGATGCCGAAGGGTTCGACCCTCACGACGACTTCGGCTGGCCCCGCCCCGAGCGGACCGGTTTCGACCTGGTCACCTCGATGTTCGTCCTCAACGTGCTGCCCGACCCCTGGCAGCGGATCCAGGCCCTCAAAGACGCGGCGTCCTTCGCCCGCCCCGGCGGCCACCTCGTCGTGGTCACCCGCTCGCCAGAGGAGATCGCCAAGGCCGCCGCGGACGGCGGCTGGACCGCTCACCACGACGGCTTCTGGTCCAGCCAGAGCAAGGGGACCTTCCAGCGCGGCATCGACCCGGGCGAGATCACCGCCCTCGCCCGCCGGGCCGGCCTCGCCCCCGCCGCCGGTGCCCCCGTGCTGCCGCTGGCCGGGGTCTGTCATGCCGTCCTGGCCAAGGCTCGAACGTGAAAGTCGCGGACCACCAGGGTTCTCCAGCCGCCAGCTTCCTGGTGCACGAAGCCGCGTACCAACCAATGTCCCCAACCGCATACGGAGTTGTGCACGAAGTCGCGTACCGACTCGTCGCCGAGAACGGCCTGCGGTCAGCGGTTGCCCGTCCAGACGATCCGGTCGGCGAAGCCGCCCCGCTCACCGGCCTTGGCCTCACGGATCTTCTCCAGCTGATCCGCGTCGACCCCCAGGTCCGCGGCGAGCGCGCGCACGACCTCCAGCACGTCTGCGAGTTCCTCAGGCGCCGAGTCCTCGTCCGCCTCAAGGAACTCGGCGACTTCCTCGCCGAGCTTTTCCCGCAGCCGGCGGCGGTATTCCTCCCGGCCCGCGGTGTAGGTGACCGGCTCGGCACCGTCCTCCCGGATGATCTTCGGAATCCGGTCCCGCACCAACTTGCCGTGCCTGCTGTAGGGCTCCACCCGTGCTCTCCCGCACCTGTCTTCGTGAGGCGGTCGCCGGACGCCGCCCCTTCATGCCGCCGCAGCTTAGGGAAGTCGCCTCTCCACTCGCCATGCGAACCGCCAATCCCACCCGTTCGGAAGCGGCCCCGTGCCGCCGCGGCGGCTCGTCACCGTCGTCCCCGCGGAGGAATCGGGCGGCGGGTCGCGGTCGCCCGGCAGTTGGCGTCTCTTCAGGTCCCGGCCCGCCCCCGGTCGTGCCGCTGCGCCGCTACCGCTACCCCTCCGACACCAGCGCCCCCGAATGGGCCCTCCTGGAACGGTTCCTGCCCACCCCCGCCTGCCAGGCCCCGAAGGGTGGGGCCCCGGAGAAGTGGCCCCGCCGCAGCATCGTCGACGCCATCCGCTACAAATGGCTCCAGCAGCAGAAACAGCCGGCCATCTGGGCGCGGCTCCTGCCGAACAGCAGGAACGACTGACCACACTGGGCATCAAGCCCGCCGAGGAGGCGTCTGCTGCCCCGGCAGCCGCGCGCGACGAAGGGCCCGAGCAAGGCACAGCAGGCCTTCCAGCGAGGCCTGACAGCCCTCACACAGTGGGTCGAGCGAGAGGGTGCCGACCGGCCCCGTCCCGTGGAAGGCGGTGGAGACCTTGCCCGACGGCACCGAGACCAAGCTCGGCGTGTGGGTCATGAACCAGAAGACCCGCCGCGACAAACTCAGCGCCGAACACGGCGCTCGTGGTGCAGGGCCTTCCCGGCGTCGGCGTACGACTCGCCCGTGATCGCCCGGCGGCGGCGGATGGGTCCCTTGCGGGCGTGATGTGCGGGCACGGCAACTCCATGAGCATCTAGAGGATCTGAATGCGCTGGCGCGGAGCACCTTCTCCCAGCGGGTCAGCGAAGCCGACAACGCGGGCCTGCGCACGGCCCACCCCATAAGCGTTAAGGGCGCGCTGAACGTAGCAGCCCCGGCGTGCCTTGCTTCTGGAGAACGGCCGACCTGCACCTCCTTGGGTGACGGGATGCGTGTTCGCGGTCATCAGCGTGGCTGCCGTAGCTCGGGCGTGCGAGGCTCGTTGGCTGTGGCAGAGGTGTTCCCAGTGACGCTTGAAGTGGGATCACAGGCCCCCGTTCCCGTCGTGGCTGGCTTGGTCGCAGACCTCAACGTGGTTGCCCAGGGCGCGCTCGAAGTGGCGACCCATGTGGCGGAGACAGGAGCCGACGATCAAGCCCCCTTTGGCGGCGGTGTGCTGACGAGCCTGCACGATCGTGGCGTCCAGCGCGACCAGCCAGTCCACCTCCGCCTGACGCTGGGCCGCGGACAGGAGCTTGTCGAAAGTGCCATCCGATGAACTCCCCTCGTGAGCAAGTCCCTTGTGACACCCTGTTTGCACCTTGATGTGCCACACCCAGGGGGGCGGAATGAATCGAGCACGAGAATTAGTAGAGATCGGCCTGGTCTTCAGCGATCCGGACGGCGCGGAGACGACCGAACGCGAGATGGAGTCGTTGATCGAGGAACTCGACCAGCTCCCACCGCTCCACATGGAACATGCTCCGGCCCCGCCGGCGCCCCCTGGCACCCGGGCCGGTGACGTTACCGTCTACAGTTCCCTGGCCCTGGGCCTGGTTGGAGCACCCGCCGTCCGGGCGCTGATCCTGCTAGTCCAGGACTGGCTGGCCCGTCGTACCTCGGGCTCGGTCACCATCCGGATCGGCGACAGCGAGCTGGACCTGCAAGCTGGGTCGCCCGCCGAGCGCCGTCGGATCGTCGAAGCCTTCCTGGCACACCTCGCCTCCACCGGCCGCGAGGAGGACTCCGATGGCTAAGCGGGCCCTGGTGCTGGCCGCCGAGACATATGACGACTCCCGGTTTGCGGCTCTGCCCGGCGCGGCCTATGACGCCGAGCGACTGCGCGAGGTCCTCGGCGACCCGGCGATCGGCGACTTCGAGGTGAGCGTACTGTCCGGCGCATCGACGCTGGAATGGAAGATCGCGATCGAGCAGTTTTTCAGCTCCGCCACCAGCGACGACACCTTGTTGTTGCACCTGTCCTGCCACGGGCGCAAGAACCGCCGCAATCAACTGCACTTCATTACCAAGGACAGCAATCTCGACGCGCTGGCCGCCACCTCGGTCGAAGCGGACTTCATCGCCGCCCGTATGGAAGAGAGCCGCAGTCGCCGCATCATCCTGCTGCTTGACTGCTGTTACAGCGGAGCGTTCAACAGGGGAATGCGTCCTCGCGGTGAACAGGAGGAGGTCGAACTCACAGGGACCTTCGAGGGCAGCGGCCGGATCGTCATCACCTCCTCCACCGCCCTCCAGTACAGCTACGAGAGCGCACTCGAGGACGACCTTGCCAGCAGAGAAGAAGGCAAGGCATCGGTGTTCACCTCCGCAGTCGTGCGCGGTCTGCAGACCGGCGAGGCCGACCTCAACGGGGACGGCTTCATCAGTGCCGACGAGCTGTACCAGTTCATCAGCCACTGGGTACCCAAACAGATGCCGGACCAGACTCCAACGCTGAGCGTCACCTCGGCCGAGGGGGGGAGCCTCGTGCTGGCCCGTAACCCGCATGCCGTCGCGTTGGCCCACCAGGCCCTGCGCGGCCCACTCGGCGGCGGCACAGAACCGTTCCCCATGCAAGCGTTGGCGCTTTCCGAGGCCGGGCTCCTAGTGCAGCAGGCGGAGGGCAAAGCAGCTGAGCTGAGCGAGCAGCTTCAGACGGCGACAATTCAAGCGGCCCGGAACGCCGGTCCCCGGGCTCGGACCGCCCGGGCACTGGTGCGGATGCTGAGCCTGCTGTTCGGGCTTCTCGGAGGGGCGATCGGCATCTGGGTGGCCTCGTTCTGGGTCGCCGGCTTCACTCTGCCCAACGACGGTAGGAAGTTCCCAGCGCTGGCGATCTGCGTTGCTGTCCTCAACATGTCCTTCCTTGTCGTGGCTGCCGCGACGGCCAAGGTCATTGTTTTGGGGGAAAGGGCCGTGCGTGGACTGATCATGGAGGAGCTGTCCGGAGAGGAACGGACCAAGCGAAAGGTCCTCTGGAGCCTCCTGTTCGCCTGTGCTCTGGCACTTCCGTTCTTCGCCATCGCCGCCGAGCTGATCTGGCTGGCTCCTGCCACTCTCCGTCTCGGAGGATGGATCTCGCATCTGGCGGGATTCCCCGTGGGCATCCCGTCCGGCTGGGGCAGCACGCTGATCGTGCTGTTTGAGACCGTCGGGGGGTCCGTCGCCATGGCCGTGGTCCGTGAGCGTATGCCCGACGAGGAGGTCATCGAGGAGAGGGGCCCTGGCTACGTCAGACGAGTCAGGTACAAGAAGTTCGGTCCGTTCCGCTGGAAGGAGGAGTACAGGCAGGACGGTGGCTTCGACCTCTGGTGACCTCGCGCGCCGGTGGCCCACACCATGCAGTCGGCAGGTTGGGGGGACTGTCGACTGTACTGGACCGTGTTGTTCGTGCCGATGGCTTTCGGTTCTCGGCGGTGAGGTGGGGGGCGCGGCCCGTGTTGTGCCGGGCATCGTCTTCGACTTGGCCGGGGCGGCGGTCGACCTCGCTGCGGTCCGCCGGCGCATCGCCCGCGCCGCCGCTGCCCGGCGGCGCACGGACCGGTCCGGCCGCCGCGGAGATGGACTCTCGCTGGAGTCCCACTCCTTCACCCTGCTCAGCCGCCAGGCCCGGCACCTGTGCTACCTCTGAGCTGAGGACCAGGGCGCGGGCCTGGCCCCGGTTGGGGCTGTGGCCACAGGAGATGCAGGCGTGAATCGCTGAGCTCGGGGTGGACGGTACCGCGGTTGCCCGGGACTGCCACACGGCGGGCATCGCCCTGTCCGCGGTGGGCGTCGTCTCGGACGGGATGCGCGTCAAGCATCGCCTGCGGGGCGGTGAGAGCGCCTTCTCGGTCTTGGCCCGCGCCGCGAACTGCGGGCTCGCGGCGCAGCAGGCCGGTCAGCGGGTGGCGGCGGGGCGGCCCAGAGCGGCCGGTGCCGTGCCGCCACCCGGCAGTAGGCACTCGACGCGCTCCGGGGCCAGGTTCCGGCCTGTCCGCACTGCCGGCCGGACACCGCGCTCGGCCTCCTCGAATAGCCTCGCTCGGTCAGAGCGGTGCGCGGGCAGGGGGGTCAGCGCGGCGGGTCGGTGCTGACCGGGACGTTGGGGCAGGCGTCGGCGTAGTCGGTCAGGACCGCCTTCTCCCGGGCGTCGACGGACAGGTGGTAGCGCATCTTGATGTGCGTCCACTCCGTGATGTAGCGGCAGCGCGCCGGCTCATAGGGAGGCAGCCAGTCGGCCACGTCCTTGTCGGCTTTCTGCCGGTTGTACTTGGCGGTGACCGCGACCAGGTGCACCGGGTCCGCCAGGTCGTTGGCGTAGGCGACTCGCTCGGCCTTGGTCCAGGCGTAGGCACCGGAGTCCCATGCCTCCGCCAGCGGAACCAGGTGGTCGATGTCCAGACCACCGGTTTCGTAGGCGTCGTCGTAGTAGGAGTACCAGCGGCCGCCGGTCAGGGAGCAGCCCGGGCCGACGACCGGCGCTTCGACGGCCTCCTCGATGAGGACTTCCTTGCGGGTGTTGCAGCCGTCCTTGTCGGCGTCGATCCAGGTGCCGAACTCACGGAGACGGTCGTAGCCCTGGCGGTGCTCGTCCGCCACGGGCAGGGCCGCCACCGCGTCCCGAAGAGGAAGACCTTCCGCATGGAGGCGGCCACCCGACACCGCCGCGGATGCCGGCATCACCGCACTGAGCAACGCCGTGGCCACAGCAGCTACCAGGACCGCTTTCACCTTGTCTGCACGCACGCGAGTTCCTCTCGTGATCACGACACTCGTTGATCACGAGAAGTACCGGCCACCCCTGCCTGCACGGAAAGCTGCGGCCCCGGCGTCACCCGACTGGCGGACCAGGATTCACCGCAGAAACGATCACAGCCGGCTCCCTTCCGCGGGGTGTGGGCTTACTCGGTCGGGTGAAGGGCGCAGGGGTGGCGGAACCTTCCCATGCACTGGTGCGTCGTGCCGGGCATGAGACCGATCAGCGAAGTGCACGTGGCGGAGCCGGGGCTGGCTGTGGTGGAGGTCGCGGCCGCCGATGACGAGACCGTCTTCGCGGTCCAGGAACTGCTCGCCGGGCGGTGCGCGGTGGCGGTCGCGGACCGCACGACCCGGGAGCCCGGCCAGCCGGGCGTGCGGCTGCGCTGCTTCCTGGACCTGCGCCAGGAGCCCGACACGTAGCGGTCTGGACCGTGCCCCGGCTTTCGGCTCTCTCACGGCCACCGCGGTGTGCGCCGGGAACGGCGGGCGGAAGGGGTTGGCCGGCGGCGTGCTGATGATCGCGGTGGTGGTGGCAGCCGTGGCTCCGCCGTCTCTTCGCACCACCGCCCTGCTCGGCGCCGTACCACTCGCGCTGGCCACCGCGGCGATCGCCCTTTGGGGAGTGGAGACCCGATCCCGGTCCTTGGAGGAGATCTCCGAGGCGGCGCTGGAAGGGAACGCCTCCGCGTCCGCCTGAGCATGCCGGCGGGCACCGGCCCTTCGCGAGAGCGCCAGAGCCGGAACGGCGGGATCGTCAGAAGGAGTTCTCGGGCTGCTCGTGAGAGGGCTGTTTGCGCACGGTGCGCCAACGCGACCGCGTCTGCTCGACGATGCTGTCCCACTGGCGGCGGACTTCGTCCTGGGACGGGCGCAGGCCCTGCTGGATCCGGAGCAGTTCGTCGCGTACCTCCCGCCCCAGGGCCGCCGATACGACGAGGACGAGCATGGCGCCGAAGAGGACCGAGGCCATCCCGAAGACCGCTCCGGCAGCGCCGTAGCGCGAGGCGTAGGAATCGAACAGGCGCGGCAGATAGATGGTCGCGACCACCGAATAGGACGCCGTCAGTACGGCTGCCGAGACCGCGAACGGGAGCAGGGCCGCCCAGGTGAGCCGCTTCGCGGAAAGGAGCCGGCCGCTCAGGGTGAGGAAGGCCGTGGTCACCGGGATCTCGCAGACCGCAGCCGCCAGCCCCAGGCGCCCGCCACCGAGAGCCACATAGAGCCATCCGATCACCGCGGTGTAGAAGCTGAGCGCGCCGATCCACCACAGGCCGTTGCGCGTGTTGCGGACGCCGAGCGGCTTGAGTTCCCAGGTCTGCTCGAAGAGCCGCTGCACGGTCCGGGAGAAGCTCAGTACCGAGATCGCCAGGAACAGCGTGCCGAAGACACCGGCGCCCGCACTCGTGGATTCGGTGGAGAACACCGCCCGCACGGCCTCGGCACCGCCACCGGTGAGCCCGTAGCGGTTGATGATCCGGTCCGCGGACTCTCCGCCGAAGACGGAACCACTCAGCACCGCGATCGGGATCAGCGCGGTCAGCGCGCCGGAGGCCAATGCCATCGAGCGGTCGAAGCCCGCGATCTTCTGGAACCGGTTGATGACGCGCAGCACGAACGAAGGCCGTAGCCAGAAGGTCAGCGTTCTGATGAGGCGCTCGCGGTTGGTTCCCGCCGTCCTGCCCTCCGCCGGTCAAGGGTTTCAGCCCATCAAGGGTTATACGGGGCGAAGTGAGCCTAACGGATGTCCGTGCGCGAAGCGGTGGGCGACACGGTGCTCACCCGCCCAGCAGGGCTGACCGCGCTGTCGCCACCACGTGGCCGCGCGCGTCGTACGCCGTCATCGTCGTCGGCCCGTCGCCCGGCTCCGGTGGCGGGCGGCGCCAGGCGTAGGCGATGACGAAGCCCGGGGTTCCCGGCAGTGTCACCACCCGTGCCTCCTCCGCGGGCGGGCTTCCGCTCCGGCGGACGACGATGCGTGTGGGCCTGCCGGGGCCGACGCGGACGGGCATGAGGAACTCGTACGAGCGGTCGACTGAGAAGTCCAGGGACAGCGTTCCCCAGCGCTGGTGCCGGCCGGTGACGGAGTGGCACTCACGTTCGGAGCCGGGGCCGTGGTCCAGGCAGTACCGGTCCGGGGACAGGGCCACCCACACCCCGTGTCCGAGGGCAACGCGTCCGCCGGGGGCGACCACCAGGGGGCCGGTGAGGGAAGGCCGGGATGACGGTGAGGCGGTCGATCACCGGCCAGTCAGGGACGCCGGGGCCGTTCACTGCGCGGGTGAGGTCGTCGGCGCTGATGGTGTGCTGGGCGGCGGCGAGGATGATCCGGGGTTCGGGTGAGCCGAGCGCGTAGTGCTGGCCTTGGAGGTAGGTCGCAGGTACTCGACGGGGTCTTGGGCGTTGGAGGGCTGGACGCTGGCGGCTGCTTCCCACAGCGGTTTCATCAGGTCGGGATCGACTCCGCACTCGTCGCAGATGATCCTGACGTGCCTCCAGGAGACATCGCGCTGGCCGGAGAGCATGCGGGAGACGTAGGACTCGTGGACTCCCATCTGTTCGGCGAGCTCACGCTGCCAGCGGCCGGAGGCGTTGCGCATCAGGGTCAGGGCGCAGGCCAGGCGCTGGCCGGGACGGCGCAGGGTGGGAGTGCCGCCGGCGGCCGTGTTGTGGGCGGGCGCGGCCTACATGGGGCGTCGGCGGATGGTGAGTGCGCGGTCGACGGAAGGCGGGTCGTATTTCTTGCGCAGCCGGTCCTCGGTGCGCCGGGCGATGGGCGCGAGGTCGGCGAGCGGCTGTCCCTGGCCGCGCTGGCGGACGACGACGACTCCGATCCCCCCCGGACGATCAGGTCGCGGAGGCTGACGAGGTGCTGGAGCAGGTCGGTGTTGGGGGTGGCCGGCGTGTAGGCGCTCAGGAGCAGGGCCTCGGAGACGACGGTGCAGTCCTCGGCAATGTCGCGCAGGGCCTCGGTGCAACGGCTGGCGCGGGCGGGATCGGCCGAAGGTGCCGAGCGGGCCGGCCGGGGGGTGCTGTCAGCCATCTGGAGGCGGGAACGGGTGGACAAGGGGGACCTCTTCGGGGGTGCTGGGCGGGTATCTGTACCGGCCCGCCCGGCCGTAGCTGAGCATGTCGCGTACCCGGGTCTGTTGGCCGGGGCCTTTGGGCTGCCTTGTGGAGCGTCGGTGGGAGACGGCGGAGGGCATTTCGGGGGTGGAGGGGGTGAGGGTCGTGTCGGGTACGACGGCGGCTTGGGCTGTTGCTGCGGCGCAGCTGCTGCAGGCGTCGGTGAGTCGCCAGAGGCGTCCGCCGCATTCGCATGCGAGGAGGAGGCGGATGGGGCCGGTGCAGCCGCGGTGTCGGGGGTGCCGGCGGCAGCCGCGTTCGTGGCAGTGGCAGATGCGCAAGTGCGCGGGGAGCGCGCCGTCGACGCCGGCGTGGACTTCCGGCACGAGACCGAGCTGAGCGGGCTCGCGCAGGAGGCGGACGGCTTGACGGTCGAAGTCTGCGGGCCCGGCGGGGCCGCAGACAGTCTGCGGGCCGTACGTCGTCGCCGCCGATGGCATGCGCAGCGCCGTCCGCGACGCGATCGGGCTGCTCTTCCCCGGCCGCTGCGCCATCCGCTCCGTCGTCCTCGCGGACGTACGCCTCGCCGAGGAGCCCGAGAACCTGCTGACCGTCAACGCGGTCGGTGACGCCTTCGCCTTCCTCGCGCCCTTCGGCGACGGCTGCCACCGCGTGACCGCCTGGAACCGCGCCCATGACGTCCCCGACAGCGGGCCCCTCGACCTCGACGAGGTCAGGGAGGTCACCCGGCTCGCCCTCGGCCGCGACTACGGCATGCACGACGCCCGCTGGATGTCCCGCTTCCACAGCGACGAACGACAGGCCCCCGCCTACCGGGCGGGACGCGTCTTCCTCGCCGGGACGCCGCGCACGTCCACACCCCGGCCGGCGGTCAGGGCATGAATACCGGTCTGCAGGACGCGGCCAACCTGAGCTGGAAGCTGGCCGCCGTCGTCCAGGGCCACTCGGACGCGGCCCTCCTCGACAGCTACCAGGCCGAGCGCCACCGTGTCGGTGAGGCCGTGCTGCGCAGCAGCGGCGGCATCGTCCGCCTGGCGATGGCCAAGCGGCCGTGGGAACTGGCGCTGCGTGCCGCGCTCACCGCCTTCCTGGACACCGTGGGCCCGGCCCGGCGCAGGGCGGTCGGCCAGATCACCGGCATCGGCTACCGCTACGCCGCACCCCGCGGCGCCCACCGCCTCACCGGCACCCGTGTCCCGGACGTCGCCCTCAAGGGCGGCCGCCTCTACGAGGCCCTGCACGGCGGCAGGTTCGTGCTGATCACCCCCGAGGCCTGCAAGGGCCGGGGCGCCCGCAAGGACCGGCTGGCCGTCGAGCGTGGGGCGAGCGATCGGCGCACCACCGTCCTGGTCCGCCCCGACGGGTATGCGGCCTGGGCGGCGGATGCGGCGGACGCGGGGCGCATCGAGGAAGCGGTGGCCCGTTACGTGGGCTAGTGCCCGGCCTCCAGGGTCCCCGCCAGCAAATCCCGGAGCAGGTCGGCCAGTTGGCCGGCCTGTTCGTCGTTCATGGTGGACAGGGCCTCCCTCTGGACGGCGAGGCCCGCGCCGACCGCCTCGTCGATGACCGTCAGCCCCTTCTCGGTGAGCGTCACCTGGAGGGCCCGGCGGTCGTGCGGGTCGGGGGAGCGGCGCAGCAGGCCGGCGCGTTCCAGTTTGTCGAGGCGGCCGGTCATGCCGCCCGTGGTGAGCATCAGGGTCGCCGAGAGCTGGCGCGGCGAGAGGGTGTACGGCTCCCCGGAGCGGCGCAGGGTCGCCAGCACGTCGAACTCTCCGCGTGAGATGCCGTGCGGGGCGTACGCCTTCTCCATGCGGTCGCCCATGGTGCGGGAGAGGCGGTAGATCCGCCCGAAGACCTCCATCGCCCTGGTGTCGAGGTCCGGTCGCACCCCGGCCCACTGCTCGATGATCGCGTCGACGGCGTCCTTGCGCTGTGCACTCATGCCCCGAGTATCCGCGAGCACAGAGTCACTCGCAAGAAAGTAGCTTGACGGAAAGTTGCTTAGCGCTAAGCTAATCACTGCCAAGGCAAGTGACGCAGGCCCCTCTGCGCCCGCCGCCGAGCCGCATCCGATGCCGATTCCGATTCTGATTCCGAGAGGTCGACCGTGGAGAAACCGGACCGCATACCCGGCCAGTGGGCCCTGCCCGTCGCCGCCGCCGTCAACGGCGTCGGCACGGGCATGTACGTGCCCTTCACGCTGGTCTTCTTCCACTACGTCACCGGCCTCTCCTTCACCACCGTCGGGCTGGTGCTGACCGTGACCGGGCTCGTCGGCCTCGCCGCCCTGCCGCTGGCAGGAGCGGCCGTCGACCGGTTCGGCGCGCGGCCCGTGCAGCTCGCCCTGTACGGGGTGCGCGCCGCCGGCTTCGCCGTCTACCCCTTCGCCGGCTCCCTCGCCGCCTTCGCCGCGGTCGCGCTGGTCACCGCCGCAGCCGACCGCGCCTTCCCCGCCGTACAGTCCTCGCTGCTCGGCGAGGTGGCGCGGGGTGCCGCGCGGGACCGGCTGCAGGCCGCCACCCGGGCGCTGCAGAACGGCGGCTACGGCGCCGGTGCCCTGCTCGCCACCCTGGTCATCGCCTTCGCCGGACCCGCCGGCTACACCTGTGCGGCCTGGGGCAACGCCCTGTCCTTCGCCCTCGCCGCGCTGCTGCTGAAGCCGCTGCGGCCGTTGCCCTCCGCCGACGGCAGGGCCGTCCGGCGGGCCGGGGCCGGATACCGGCTCGTGCTCGCCGACCGGCCCTTCCTGGCCGTCACCGGCGCCAACTTCCTGAACGCGCTGAGCTATTCGGCCCTGTCCGTGCTCTTCCCGCTGTTCCTCGTTCAGTGGCTGCACGGGCCCGCGGCGCTCACCGGTGCCGCGTTCACGATCAACACGGTGCTGTGCGCGGCGGCCGGGGTGTACGTCGGCGGGCGGGTGCGCAGGGCCGGTGCACGGCGAACCCGGGCGGCGGCGCTGGGCGGCAGCCTGTTCGCGGTGGCCTTCCTCGGGCTGATCGCGCTGGGCACCCTGCGGCCACAGTCCGGGCCGGTGCTGGGCGGGGCCTTGGTCGCCGTGGTCGTCGTCTACACGCTCGGTGAGCTGATCCACAGTCCCGCCGCCGAGGTCCTCGCCGTGTCGGCGGCACCCGAGGCCGTGCGCGGCCGCTACCTGGCGGCGTACCAGATGTCCTGGTCGCTGGCGAAGGCAGCGGCGCCGTCACTGTTCACGGCATTGCTCGCGGTGGACGGCCGGGCGCCCTGGGCGGTCCTGATCCTCACCTCGGCGCTGGCGGCCGCCCTGCTGATCCGCACGGAACGCCGGCTGCCGGCCAACGCGGTACGGCCGGTCGTGGAGACCGTCGTACGCACAACCTCCCCGCTCGCTTCCCGTGACTGCGAAGAAGTCCCGGCCCTCACCTTGCGCCACCTTGAAGGAACCCGGTCATGAAACGGACCGCGACCGTCCTGCTCACCGCCCTCGCCCCCGTCTCCTGGGGCACCACCTACGCCGTCACCACCCAGTTCCTCCCGGCCGACCGTCCCCTGTTCACCGCCCTGGCGCGAGCCCTGCCCGCCGGCCTGCTCCTGCTGGCCCTCACCCGGGTGCTGCCGCGCGGTGCCTGGTGGTGGAAGACGGCCGTGCTCGGTGCGCTGAACATCGGTGCCTTCTTCCCCCTGCTGTTCCTGTCCGCCTACCGGCTGCCCGGCGGCATGGCGGCCGTCGTCGGCTCGGTCGGGCCGCTGTTCGTGGTCGGGCTGTCCGCGCTGCTGCTGGGGCAGCGGCCGACTGGACGGGCGCTGGCCGCCGCAGTCGTGGCGGCGTTCGGCGTCAGTCTCGTCGTACTGAAGGCGGCCGGAGCACTCGACGCGGTAGGCGTGCTGGCCGCCCTCGCCTCATCCGCATCGATGTCCACCGGCACGGTCCTGACCAAGAAGTGGCGGCGCCCCGACGGGGTGGGCCCGCTCGCCCTCACCGGGTGGCAGTTGACGGCCGGCGGGCTGCTCATCGCCCCGCTCGCCCTCCTCGCCGAGGGCGCCCCGCCCGCCCTGGACGCCCGCGCCCTCGGCGGCTACCTCTACCTCGCCCTCGCCAACACCGCCGTCGCCTACTGGCTCTGGTTCCGCGGCATCGGCCGCCTCACCGCCACCCAAGTCACCTTCCTCGGCCCACTCTCCCCACTCACCGCGGCCATAGCCGGCTGGACGACCCTCGGCCAGGCACTCACCCCAGTCCAACTCGCAGGCATGACACTGGCATTCGCGGCAACGGTGGCGGGACAGGCCACAAAGTCCACTCACCCACGACCATTCAGCTCTGCCGAAATCAACAGTCGAGAAGAATCGACGAACCCGACAGGTGCGTCACTGCAACGCTGAAGCCCCCCCTTCGCGAGGGTCACGCCGAGACGCACCGACCCGCCGGCCCCCGCCCGACACCATCACCACCGCGGAGCCGCCGCCGGAGAACGCTACGGCTGTCACGGCGGCCTGTGGTGTCCAGGTCCCGTCGGCTTTGCGGACGAGGGTCGTGTTGACCGGGACCCACTTGCCCGCTTCCTGGACGCGCTGCGGCATCGAGGAGTCGGAGCGGGTGAAGGTGCCGTCCGGGTTGGCTACCACCACAGTGCCGGTGTCGGTGAACTGATCGATGGTCACCGGCTTTCCGGTGGCCTTTGCCTGCGCGGAGGCGGCCTCGGTGGGATTGAGACGGCCAGTGGTGGATTGAGGATCACTGCTTGACGAAGCAGCCCCGGGCGAGGAGGCCGAAGGGCCGGATGCCGCCTGGGCGGGTGCCGTGCCGATGAGCGAGCCGGCAGCCAGGGCGACGGCGAGGAGACTCGCGGCCGGCCGTAGAACGAACGGCAGGGACCCATCTCTGGGTATGCGGGAGGCCAACATCGAAGTCGGGATCCTTCGCAGCTCATGCGGTTCCCCCCTGGGCCCCGCGCCAGTTCTGCATTCTCAGACGCGGATGCGTGCAGGAGCCATCTTCAGGCGGCCGATGAGCGTCCAACCCGGTCCAACCATGCCGCCGTCCACGCTCTGCTGGCGGCCGGCCACAGCCGCCGCGCGGTCCAACGCCAGCTCGGGATGACCTACCGCACGGTCAAGCTTCTCGCCGACGCCACCACCCCGAAAGGCCTCTTCCACAGCCAGTGGCATGGCCGCCCCTCCGTCCTCGACGAGTACAGACCCTACCTGGACGACCGCTGGAACCAGGGCTGCACCAACGCCTGGAGGGCATGGGAGGAGATCGTGCCACTCGGCTACAAGGGCAGCTACCAGCGAGTTCGCGCCTACTTCCGCACCAAACGTCTTTCGGCCGATCCGGGCGGACCCCGCCCTCGCCCCGCACCGTCGCCGGCTGGATCCTGCGCCACCCCGACTCCCTCTCCGAGGTCGATCGGCTCCGGCTCAAGGCCGTCATGGCTCACTGTCCCGAATTGGAAGCCCTCGCCGGACATGTCCGCTCCTTCGCCCAGATCCTCACCGAGCGACAGGGCCAACGGCTGCCCCAGTGGCTCCACGCAATCCGCCAGGACGACCTACCCGGTCTCCATACCCTCGCCGCCGGCATCGATCACGACCGGGCCGCGGTCATCGCCGGGCTCACGCTGCCCTGGAGCTCGGGCGTCGTGGAAGGGCACGTCAACCGCATCAAGATGCTCAAACGCCAGATGTTCGGCCGAGCCGGCTTCGCACTCCTGAGGAAACGAGTGCTCCTCGCTCCATGACGATGCAACACGTGAAACGCTTCCGGCATCGATCAACCGCACCACAGGAGCCGCGAATGTCCAGGACCGCCGACATCGATCTCGTGTTCGCACGTGCCGTCACCGTGGGCGCCGTGGTGCGATCTCTGGCCGGTGAGGGGTGGTCGCTGCAGGAACCGCTTGGTATCTCCTACGTGGTAAACAACGACGACCTGTTCGACTGGCAGTCGACTTCAACGGACCAGGCAGCTGAGGTCCTGACCCTGGTCGATTCACCGGCCAACATCGACCACCACGTCGGTGTCTGCATCTATCACTCATCTGCGGAAACCGGTGGCCAACTGCTTTTTCATGCTGGCCGATCGCGCTGTTCCTTCATCCCGACGATCGACCGGCGGAGCCTCTCCGGAGCACCAGCCCTCACGGACATGGCCTGGTATCTGAACGCACTGGTGCCGCCCCTGCTTGCCCTGGGGCTGGCCAGCTACGAAGCGAGAGACCTCGCTGACTGAGACTCGTTCGTCAGCAGCTCTCGGTCGACATCCGGACAGCACGCGCATACGGAAAAGCCCTCGCTGCCTACCAAGCCGGTGTCACTCACAGCCACGCGATCACGGAAATTGAGCCAGAGCCGGAGTAGGCTCTGGCGCTGATCTTGTGACGGCGGCGGTTCAAGTTCGCAGGAGGATGCGAGTGCGGAGGAGATCGAGTTTGGCTCGGCCGTACCCGGCGCGCTTGAGGAGCTTGACTCTTGTGACCTGGCCCTCCACCTGGCCAGAACTCCAGGTCGTCGAGAGGCCCGCAGTCACCGCGTCGAGGTCGTGCAGGAGTCCGTTGGCGAACTGGCTCAGGTGCGGCAGGGCATCCTGATCGATGCGCGCGATCCAGACGGGAAGGTCTACTCCGCGATGCTCGTGCATGAGGCCGGCGAAGCCGCGGACGTGCTCGATGGCGGCATCGAGTTCGGGGCAGGCCGCACGGATCTCCTTGATGCCGACGGCTTCGTCGGGGCGCAGGCGCTCGGGGTGGGTCATGATCCCGCGCAGGGCCCGACGGGGCTTGGGCAGTGCCGGCGGTGGAGGTGTGGTCACCATGCCCTCCCGCAGCAGGCGGACGTAGCGGCTGACCATCGTCCGTTCGCCGGGGTAGCCCTGGTCGCGGACTTCACGGAAAAGCTGTCGGGCGTTGTGGCAGCCCTCGGTAAAGCGCCGGTAGATGTAGGGCTTGTAGTCGTCCAGTTTGGACCAGCGCTGGGTGACCTTGACCAGCAGCTCGTCGACATTCTCCGCCCGTGCATAGCGGCGGACTGAGTAGTAGTCGAGGTCCAGGTCGCGACTGATACCGCGCAGGGAGCGGCCTGCTGCGTGAAGTTCCTTGACGGCGCGGTGCCGCTCGCGGATGGTCGCGACGATGCGACGGGGCCGGCCGTGGACGTCGAGGAGGCCGTCCGGCATCGGCGGTGGTTCCGGCTCATTGGAGGCAGCGGCGCCTTTACGAGCGGAGCGGAGACAGTTGTAGTGGGCGGCGACCGTCCTCTCGACGGCCTTCGCCAGGTTGTTCCACAGGTGCCACACGTCAGCAACCTGGACCGCCTGCGGGGCGGCCTGCTTGGCGGCCTCCGCGTAGGCCGTGGCGCGGTCCCGGCACACGATCTCCACCTCGGGATGTCCCGCGAGCCAGCGAGCCACCGGCTCGGCTTCCCGACCGGGTAGGACGTCGATCGGTCGGCGGACTTCAAGGTCCACCAGAATCGTGGCGTAGGTATGCCCCTTGAGCAAGGCGAATTCATCGATTCCCAGGACACGCACGGGGCCCGGTTCCTGGAGTGGCGCGGCCCGAAGGAGCCGCAGGAGGGTGTCCTTGGCCACCATCATGCCGAGTCGTCCGGCCAGTCTGGCTCCGGGCCTGCCGACCAGGACTTCGGCCATGCGACACAACTGGCCCCGCAGCACCGGGGTGTACCGGGCGTGCGGGCCAGTCAGCCCCGGTATCTGCTCCGCGAACGTCACCGCCGGGCAGTCGGCAGCCAGGCACTTGAAACGCCATATGAGCAGCACGATCACCACCGGAACACCGCCCAACGGAGCGTCCATCAGGCGCCGTTCGTACCGTCCGAGCACCCGTCTCGAATGCTCCTCGCAGTGCGGGCACCGCGCCGACGACGTACGCGAGCGCGTACGTAACACGACGCCTTCCACTGACCGCTGCACCGACTCAACCACGACGGCCGACAGATGCGGCAGGACCTGATGTAACCCATCTGAACTACACACCCGCACAAACGATCAACCAGGCGACCCGTCACAAGATCAGCGCCAGAGCCGATGAAAGTGCACCGGGCAGGGTGATCCACGAGCCCCTGGTCCAGGAGTACGGGGTCGCGATCAATTACCAGCGGGTGAAGCTCTATCTGCAGGAAGCCCGGCCCCGGATCGCGGAGGAACTGGGCATCGGCCCGGGTGAGCTGGCGGGCCTGCACCGGCGGTTCGAGGTCGTCCCCGGTGCTCAGGCCCAGGTCGACTGGGGAGAAGCGGGCAAGATCCTCGCCCATGTCGGCATCCCGGAGGTCTATTCCTTCCACATGACGCTGTCGTACTCGCGCGACCCGTTCTGCTGCTTCACCACACGTCAGGATCTGGCGACGTTCTCCGACTGCCACCGGGCCGCGTTCGCGCACTTCGGCGGGGTGCCGATGAGCATCGTCTATGACCGCACCAAGACGGTCGTGCGCCGGCACGTCGCCCCGGGTGAGGCGGTTCCGCTGCACCCGGAGGCAGTCGCCTTCCCCGGGCATTACGACTTCGACATCGACGTGCTGGCCGCCTACCGGCCTCAGGGCAAGGGCCGGGTCGAGCGGCAGATGAACATCGTCCGCGACCACGTCCTGGCCGGGCGGGCCTTCTCCTCCATCGAGGAACTCAACGCCGCCTTCGCCGCCTGGGTAGCGCTCCGGCGGAAGGTCCACGGCACCCACGGTGAGGTCATCGGACGCCGGGCCGTGCGCGACCACATGGCCCTGCGTCCGCTGCCAGCGCCCTGTACTACGCCCTGCACCTTGACTACTTCACGCCGTGGCCGTGGCTGTCGGGCTTCCTGGCCGCTCACGTCCTGCTGGTGCTGTTGCTGACCTACGGAACCGTGATCACGCAGGTCGCATTCCCCTTCACCGTGCTCAACCGTCGGGTCAAGAACGTCCTCGTGGGCGTGCTGGTCGCGGAGCACCTGGGCATCGCCACCCTACTCGCAATCCCGTTCCTGCCCCTCGCAATGGTGGTCTGCGACCTGGTGTTCCTGCCGACCGCTTTCCTGAACGCGCTCGGCATGCGGTGCGCCGCCCTGGTTCGCCGTCCGGTCCCCGGCGCCCCGTCCTCGGCAGCCGGCTGACCGGACAGCCTGGGCCCTGTTTCTCCATCTCCTTTCCCCCCACCCCTACCGCGGGGGGGGGGGGGGGCGGCGTGCCGGGGGTGCCCGCCCCGGGGCGCGCGGGGGCGGCCCCCGCCCCCGACGGCGTGCTCGGCTTCGACGACTACACGAACATCTCCGACCGCTTGCAGAC
>NZ_JBHXVE010000038.1:34336-35924 GCF_042672505.1 Streptomyces sp. NPDC127190 | reverse complement strand
GTGTCTCGTCTTGTTTTCCCCCAGCCCCGCCCCCGCCGCGCGGCGGGCCCCCCGCAGCGCGGCGCCCGGGCCCCCCCCCCCGCGGGCGTGCAGCCCCGTCGCGGGACGCCGGACGGCCCACCTCACCGGGCAACGAGACCCGGCAAGACGTGGTGGGCCCGCCCACGACCCTCCTCTCCCTCCTGGCCTTCGCGCCCGGTGCAGCCCACGCGCGAGCCCGCCTTGTCTGCGGGTGGAAGGTCGGGGCCGCCCAGTGGGCAGACCCTTGATGGGAGGCCGCGGAGCTTCCCCGGTTTCTGGTTGTGGCCGTCCTCCAGCTCCGGCAGCCCGCGCAGCCGTCACGCGCGAGCAACACCCTCGACGGCCGATCTGTCTCCGGACCGACGCCATTGCGGCCGACGCGTCGGAGTCAGGAACGGGGTAGCCGCCACCGGTGCGTCTGCGCGCGGACTCGCTCCGCAGGCATGTCCCGGACCAAGTGGTAGAGGTTCTCAAAGTACTCCTGCCACCTGTTCGGGTCCGGCAGGGCATTCTGCGCCCTCTTGGCCCGTTCCACCGCCACCAGCGGCTCCACGCGTTCCCACACCGCGATCACCGACCCGCCCAGGTATCCGGACACGGGCTCGATGTCCACCACGCCGTGTGCGACCAAGGCCCCCAAGTTGTCGTAGTACCAAGCAAGTTCGCGGACCAGGTCTCGCCCGTCCTCCGGAAGACCGGCCAGCCCAGCGGACAGGTCACAAGCAGGCAGTTCCTGGTGGACGAACTGCCGTGCCTGCGCCAATCGCACGCTGCGATGTTCCCGAAAGAGGTCCACCAAAACCGGCAGCGTGTTGGCATGCTCCGTCAGCCGCAACTGCCGCAAGGACACAGCGCCTGAAACCATCAACGCCACCACCGACACCACCAACGCCGCGATCTCCATGACGCCCCCCGGCATAGACAGTCAGCTCACTCGGCCCCTGCTCCCTTCCCCCTACGCCCCACCCCCCACACTCACCGATGAGGCATAGCCGCGGCACTGCCCCTCACGCATCAACCACTCAACAGCCCGACACCAGAGCACCACCGCGGGCATCATCGGCGACGTCGCCAGCCCGTTGCGGCGCCCCTGACGGTGCTGCTGGGCCGCGATGACCCCGCAGGCCGTCTGCTGCTCTGCCCGCCGGCACCCGCACCGGCCACGGGCGCGGCGACCTCGCCGACGCGCAACCGGCTGAGCGCGCCCTGATCCCCGGCCGCGCCGCCCATCCCGCCCGTCCCTGCAACAGTAGGCGCAACGCTTGCCGCACCCCGGATCCTGGCGGCGTACGGCGTGCGGCGGCCGGGCGGGGCGCCCTGGCAGTCCCACGCCAGCAGGTGGACGAGCACCGGCCGCGCAGACAGGAGGAGCAGGGTTCCACTGCCGAGTCTGCGGGGCCGGTGCATGACTCACGTACCCTGCGGTGCGTCCGATAAGCCCGATCCCTCCCGGCCGCCGCACACGCCAGTGGGGCCGCCCCGGACGGGCGGGGCCCACCGGTGAGTTGTCGGTGGGGCGGGGGGGGGACGGGGGCGGAAGGAGGACCACGAAAAACACACACCCAGC
>NZ_JBHXVE010000038.1:0-34326 GCF_042672505.1 Streptomyces sp. NPDC127190 | reverse complement strand
TCAGCTCACGAACACATCCCACCCCCCCCCCACCCCCCCCCCCACGAGTGGCTCCCAGACCGCCCGGGCCGCCACCACTCATTTCTTGCGCTGGGGCGCTTCGTGCGCCGGGTGCCTTCCGTCTACCAGCGATACCAGCGGCCCTTGCGGCCCGCGCCGTCCGCCGTCCGGACGACGAAGCCGAGCAACCACACGACGAGCACGATCACTGCGATCCACCACAGCGCCTTCAGGGCGAAGCCCGCGCCGAAGAGGATCAGGGCCAGCAGAAGAACCAGAAGCAGGGGAACCATCGTTATCAACCTCCTGGCCACCGGATGCCCTTACTTCAGTCCTACAAGCACACAAAATATGAGTTACTTCCAAGGAGTGAGGGGCATATGTGCGCCGTATGCCGTGGACGATTTCCCTCTCTCTGGCACCTCACTCGTCGCAGCCACGGGGGCCCGGCTCCAGCGGGAATTCGGGGGCGAGCAGTCCGTGAGGGTCGTGGAGCACGGTGTCGCTCACCGGCGCCCCGCCGCGTCGTCCTGGTTGTGGTCGCCGGAGCAGGCTGGGCGAGGAAGCGGGCGTAGCCGCGGTCGGCGCAGGCCAGCAAGGCCAGGGAAGGCCGGCAGAAGGCAGGCGGCTGCAGGCCGCGCTTCCTTCGGGTGCGGGACCGGCGGGTGTGGGTGCGCTCATGGGGCACCGCCTTCGGAGCTCTGCGGGTGCGGCACCGTCTCCGTCGTCGCCACGGGCCGCCCTACTCGGTCGGGTGAATACGCCAGGAGGGGAGAACTGCATGCGGTGCGGGCGTGTGGTGCCTGGCATGAAGCCGATCAGCGAAGTACATGTGGCGGAGCCGGGCGTGGCCGTCGTCGAGGTCGCGGCCTGTGACGACCGGACCGCGTTCGCGGTCCAGGAACTACTCGCCAGGAGATGGGCGACCGCGATCGCGGACACCACGACCCGGGCTCCCGGGGAGCCCGGCGTCCGGCTGCGCTGCTACCTGGACGTGCGCCAGGAGCTCAGCCCATAGCACGGCCGAGGACGTGCGGTCCCCGTGCAGGCACGGCCGATCAGGCGGCGGTCTTCTTGCGGCGGCGGCCGCTGCGGGCGAGGGCGTCGATGAGTTCCTCGCGGCTCATCTTCGACCGTCCGGGAAGCTCCTGCTCGGTCGCCCGCTGGTACAGATCCGTCTTGCTCAGCTTCTGCAGCTCTCTCTTGCCGCCAGCACCGTGGGTGCGGGACCGCGCGGCCCCGGCCTTCTTCGGCGGCGCGTTGCGCACCGGTGCCTTGGCCGCCTTGCCCGCCGCCGACCGGGCGGCCGCCTTCCGCGGCACTGTCTTCCCCTTGCGCTGGGCGGCCGGCTCCTGGCCGCCGCAGCCGGAGCGGGCTGCCTGCAGACTGCCCTGGAGGACCTTCATCAGGTCGATCACGTTGGTCGCCTCCGGCGGCTCCTCGGCCGCTGCGATCTCCTGCCCCTCGGCCTTGGCCGTGACCAGCTCGCGGACCTTCTCCTGGTAGGTGTCACGGTAGCGGGAGGTGTCCCAGTCGGAGCTGAGCGCGTCGCCCAGTTGCAGCGCCATGTCCAGCTGCTTGCCGCGCCCCGCCCGGCCCGAAGGCAGCTCGGGAAGCTCCTGGGCCGGGTCACGGACCTCATCCGCCCAGTGCAGCGTCTGCAACACCAGCACCTTGTCCTCCGCCCGCAGCGCGGTCAGGTACTGCTTGTTACGCATCACGAAGGTGGCGATCCCCACCTTGTCCGCCTCCGCGAGGGCGGCACGCAGCAGCTCGTAGACCCCTGTGTACTCCTTGCCGCGGGGAGCGATGTAGTAGGTGCGGTCGAAGTAGACCGGCTCGATCCGCTCAAGGTCGACGAAGTCGGTGATGTCGATGGTCTTGGAGCGGCCCGGCGCGATCTCGTCCAGCTCGTCCGGCTCGACCACGACATACTGGCCCTCGTCGAGCTCGAAGCCCTTGACAATGTCGCTGGTCTCGACCTCGTCGCCGGTGCGCTCGTTGACCCGCTTGTTGCGGATCCGGTCCGAGGTGCCCCGCTGCAGCTGGTGGAAGTGGACCGTGTGATCCTCGGTCGCCGTGTACAGACCGACGGGGACGGTGACGAGCCCGAAGGTAATCACACCCGTCCAGATCGCCCGAGCCATCACCATGCTCCATCCCATGTCACCCAGCACCTGCTGCTTCCACGCTCGCACCGCCGCCCGCCCCACGCGCGCCCAGCCACACCCCAGCCACCTGATTGGCTGCCGCCGGCCGGCGCGCCGGGGATGGCGTGACCTTTCTGCACGGCCAGCCGTTGGGCACGGCACGCGTACCGGACGCCGTCCTCCCTGCGGACGTGTGCGCAGTCGAGGGGCCCGAACCGTGCCCGGCCTTCGGGCCCCTCCCCCGGCCACCGCAGCGTGCGCCGGGAACGGCAGGAGGCAGGGGTTGCCGGATCCTCGGACGTTCCGGGGCACAGCCGGGGCAGCCGCAACTACCCGCCGACCGGTCAGGCGATCAGGGTGAAAAGACGACGCCGTACTGCCTAGCGAACCGGTTGGCCTCCGCCGTGGAACCGCACATCGAACGTAGGTAGAAGGCATAGGCCACCGACTCGACCTGCGCCTCGTCCAGGCACAGCGCCCACCGTTTGCCCACCCGGTCAAAGCACGCGGTCCGCACCCGCTCCGCCAACCCAGCCGCCGGCGGCACCCGCAACCGCGCCCCGCTGCTCAGGTACACGCGCAGGGCATCCATCTCCGCCGGCCGCAGCTCGACCAAACGCTCCCCCTCTGCCGGGCACTGCCGCCGAACCGGGACAGGACTGGCATCGGCGTACGTCACAACGTCATGGCCGTACGAGGCGAGCCTCGCCGCCCACAAGATGGGCCGGCCCGCATAGGCGGACAGCTCCGCCCGCACCAACACATCCGCCAGCTCCGCCAACCCCTGCCCGGCCGCCGCCTCCACCGCCCGCTGATACTGGGGACGCAGCTGACCAGACAGCACCCACCCCCACTCCGCCTCCCCGTCACGCAGAACCCGCAGCGCCTCCAGCCAGGCCTTCCTCCCCCGCACGCCCACACCACCCTTCGACGCAGCCCGACACCGGTGGAAGAACGTTAGGAGCCGGGCTGCGGCCAACGCCCCAGAACAGCCGAAAGATCACCGGCACGTGCGAGGAATCCGCCGGAACGGCGGGTCGGTGCAACGGCAACCGGAACGCCGCTGAACACATCCGCGAGCACTGCCTGCTCCGCACCTGGGAAACAAGCTCCGCCCGGCCCCCTTGCCGTCAGCGCCGGCGGAGTTCCTCCGCCCAGTTCCGGAGCTGGTCCTCGAGGACGACGTTGTCGCCGCGGGCCACGGTCTGGAGCAGCTGGGCGCATACGGTGGCTTCGGCGGCCAGGCCGGCCGGGCTGCCCAGGATGGGGAAGGTGGCACGGACGCGGGCGGCGGTGTCCGGCTGGAGCAGGGTGTAGGCGTAGAGGGTGGCGGCGTCGTGCCCCTCAGGTGCTCGGCCCCAGCCCTCCCAGTCCAAAAGCTGAAGGGGCGATGCGGTGAGGTTCGCCCAGTGCACGTCGGCGTGGGCGGTGGTCCAGCAGGTCACGACCGGGGCCGGGATGCCGACGAACTGGGCGATGACCCGGTCCATGTACTGCTGTCGTACAGCGACGCGGTCGGTGCCAGCGGCCGCCACCTTCTGAAGCACCCCGGCGAGCTGCTGCCACCAGGAGTCCGGCAGCTGGATGCCGTGCCGAAGGACCGGATCCTCGGACAGGACCGGCTGGTCGACGCGCACCGACAGCTCCGCCCGGTAGGCGGTGCCGTCGTCGACGGCGTCGTGGACGGCCAGGAGGGCGGGCCGGTGCCCGTCGAGGTCGCCGAAGGCGTGCTGGGCGTCGAGGGCTCCGTCCCACAGCTTCCCTGACGCCTTGTCCTTCGGTGCGGATACCAGCCGCAGCCACGCCGGTTGGCCGTCGGCGGTGCGGGCCGGGGCACCCAGGGTGCGCCCAGCCCACCCCCAGAACTCCCTGCCCGGCTCCACTCGGACGTCCAGGGCCGTCGCGGCGCGGGCGTGGTGGACGCGCAGGCGGCGCTCGGTGTCCGGGTCAGTGGGTGGCGAGTACACCAGTGATCTCCCGCACTGGGCGGCGGTCAGGGTGGGTTGGGCGACGGCGTCGGCCGCCTCGCTCCAGTGTGGCGCACTGGAGGCGGCGATGAGGACGTCCGTCACTCCTGGGCATGACGCCACGGTGAGGAGGCACGCCTGTGCGGGGGTCAGGCCCGGCCGGATGAGGTCGGCGAGCTCCTGGTCGACTATGCCGGGCAGCTCGCCGCCGTGCAGCGGTGCTGATGCCATCACCCGCAGCCCCGCGCCGACGGCGGCCGGGGGGCCCTGGCCGTGAAGGGCCTGGACGATGGGCGTCATCATCACCAGGCTGACCGGCAGCTGGACCGCGGCCAGGTGGTACTCCGTCCCGCCAGCGGCTTCGGCAGCCAGGGCGAGCAGCTCCCCCACTGTGAACGCCTCTTCCTCCAGGCCCGCCCACGTAGCGACCCCATACCCGGTCACGCGCCCTGCCGCCGCGGCTTCCTCCAGGACGGCGAAGGCGTCACGGACTGTGTGGTGCAGGGCGCTCCGGTCACCGGGGTGGGCGCGCTCGGGGTTGTGGAGCAGGACCAGGTCCAGCCGGTCGCGCCCGAGTTGCTCGCGGTTGCGGGCGATCTGCCAGCACGTTGTCCGGGGCGAGGCTGTGCCCGGCCGGGGCCTGGTCCTCGGTGAGGACGTCAGCGTTCACTGCATCGGAACCGATGGCTGCGGTGAAGTAGCCGGCCTTCGTGGAGACCCGCAGCGTCGGGTGGGCGGCCAGACGAGTCTTGCAACGCTCGATCAATCGGCGGCGACCCTCCACGGACACTGGTGCGTTCGCGTGGGTCATGGTGTGGTCGAGTCCGTACGGGACGCGTGGTGCCGTGCGGCGGTGACGATGAGGGAGACATTCTGCCCACCGAAGCCGAAGGAGTTGCTGAGCACGGCCTCCTGGGGGACGTCTCGTCGCTCTGCGGCGACATCGAGATCGATGTCGGGCCCGACGCCGGCCGCGGTGAGGTTGCGAGTCGGGGGGATGACGCCGTGCTCCACGCTGAGAACGGCGATGAGCGCCTCGATCGCCCCCGCCGCGCCAAAGAGATGACCAAGCGCCGCCTTGGGGGCCGTCACGGTGGCGCGGCCGAAGACCTGCCTGATCGCGTGGGCCTCGGCGACGTCGCCGACCGGAGTTCCGGTGGCGTGGGCGTTGATGTGGCTGATCTGCTCAGGAGCCAAACCGGCTTGCGCAAGGGCCTTCCGCATGGCCGAGATCTGACCGGAGCCGTCGGCAGCGGGCGCCGTGATGTGGTGAGCGTCTGCGGCGATACCGGCGCCCGCGAGGACCGCGTGGACGCGCGCGCCTCGGGCGCTGGCATGCTCGGCGCTTTCGAGCACCACGACAGCGGCGCCTTCACTGAGGACGAATCCGCTGCGGTCCGCGGCGAACGGCCGGGACGCTGAGGCAGGTTCAGCGGTGTGCCGCGACAGTGCTTGTGCCTGGGCGAAGCCGGCGACGGTGATCGGGGTGATCGCGGCCTCGGTCCCGCCCGCGATGACCACGTCCGCCTCGCCGGCGCGGATGAGCCTGGCTCCCAGAGCGATTGCCTCGGCACCGGAGGAGCATGCCGAGACGGGCGTGTAGACCCCGGCCCGTGCGCCGTATTCGATGCTGATCAGCGCCGCCGCCGCATTCGGCATGAGCATCGGGACCGTGCGTGGCGAGACGCGCCGCGTCCCGGCCACCTCCAGCACGTCGTCTTCCTTCAGCAGCGTCCGCACGCCCCCGATACCCGTGCCGACCGATGATGCGAGCCGGTCCGGGTCGACCCGCGGGGCACCTGCATCGGCCCAGGCTTCCGCCGCCGCGGTGAGGGCTGCCTGCTGCGAGCGGTCGAGCCGCCTGACCTGCACCGGCAGTAGCGACTCGGCGGGATCGATCGCCATCGTCCCCGCGACGGTGTCGGGAAGACCAGTGTCCTCGTGACCGGGTAGGACGCCGCCGCGGATGCCGGACTCGCCGGCAAGCAGGGCTTTCCAGGTGGATTCCACGTCTGCCCCGAGTGGTGTGATCGCGCCGAGTCCGGTCACGACGACTTCAGTCCGGTGCATACCCTTCAACCTTTCTTGTATGCGATACAAGCAAGCAGGCATCGTTGTATCACATACAATTCGGGTGTGGAGAAGAAGCGAACCGAAGCTCGATCAACGTCGACTCGGTCGCGTGACCGCGGTCGCGCGACGAGGCGCCGGCTGATTGAGGCAACTGCCCGGCTCTGCATGGAGCGGCCCGGCGCTGAGGTGAGCGTCGCGGAGATCGCGAACGCGGCGGGCGTCTTCCCCAATCAGGTCACCTACTACTTCGGCTCCAAGGACTCGCTGCTCGTGCACGCCGCCTTTCTCGGCTTGCTGCACGACGCCCGACGGATCGAGCGCATCGGTCGCCAAGCCCCCGATGCGGCGACATTTCGGCGCAACATCGCCCGCGCCGTACTGGCCATGCCCTCGCTCCCGTCAGTCGCGCGAGCCCTCGCCGCCGGGGTCTCCAAGCCCGAACTCGCCCCGGTGGTCGACCAGCACCTTCAGTTGCTGTTCCGGCAATCGGAGCGCTTCGTGAGCCAGCTCATCGACAGTCGCGGTTGGAGGACCCGTCGACCGCTCAGCGTGGAGACCAGGACGTTCTGGAGCACCGCGCTCGGCGCAGTGCTGCTCGTCCGCGCCGGGGCACACGGCACCAACGCCGACCTCGACCTCGCCGGAGCGTTGACCATCCATAACGAAGCCGATCTCGGTTAGCTCAGTCGAACAGGGCGGCGACGACGTGCGCGGTTCCCACGCGACGGTGGCCTTGTCGCGGTCGGTGTGTCTGCCGTCGCCGACGAACTCCACTGCTGCGGCTAGTGCCGTATCAGACAACGTTCGCCCTGTGTTCGATGTGAGATATGGTCCTCAGCCATGGGCGAATTGGTGTTGATCAGGCACGGCGAGACCACATGGAGCCGGACCGGACAGCATGCTGGCCGCACTGACCTACCGCTGACCAAGGCGGGGGAGGATGCGGCACGTGCGCTCGCACCTCGACTGGCCGAACGGGAGTTCGTCGCCGTCTACAGCAGCCCGCTGACTCGCGCCGTGCGGACCGCCGAACTGGCGGGGCTGAGCGGCGCGGAGCCCGACACCGACCTGATCGAGTGGGACTACGGCCGCTACGAGGGGCTGACCGCCGAGCAAATCCAGGAACTCAAGCCCGGCTGGGAGCTGTGGCGCGACGGCGTCGACGCCGGCGAGGACCTCGGGCACGTGACGGTGCGGGTCGACGCCTTCCTCGGCCGGGTCCGGCCGCTGCTGGACAAGGGCGACGTGGCCGTCGTTGCGCACGGCCACCTGTCACGCATACTCACCGCGCGCTGGCTCGGGCTCGACGCTTCGGCCGCGCGGCAGTTCGGGCACCCGCATCCGGGGACGATCAACACGCTGGGTTATGAGCACAAGCTGCCAGTCGTGCTCGGGTGGAACGTGCCGTAATGAAGGCTGTCCATATCCCGTCCAAGGTGTGGCTACTGCCGTGCGGGTAGGCGACGTTGGCCCTGGCGACGACGGAGTGTAGGCGCCGGTCGTCGGCGTGGCGATTTCGCCACATGATGTAGCGGCGGATCGTGCTGCCCTGCTCCTTGTGGCTGGTGCCCTCGAGGGTGAAGTAGCGCAGGGCGGTGAACTGGGCTTCTATGCGGTCGAGCCAGGAGCTGTTTGTAGGGGTGTAGGCGATCTCGACGTTGTTCGCCGCGGCCCAGGTGCCGACCCGCTGGGAGAAGTTGTCACAGACGATCGCGATACGGACCTCGGAAGGGTAGAGGGTTCGCACGTAGCGGCAGAGCTCCAGGAACTGGGTGCGCTTCTTGACCGGCTTGATGTGGCCGTAGAGCTTGCCCTTGGCCAGGTCCAGGGCGGCGAACAGGTGCCGTACTCCGCCGTAGCGGTTGTAGGTCGTCCGCCGCCTGCGGCGGGGTTCGCGGTCGGAGCCCTTGTGTTCGCCGGAGCGCTCGGCCCCACTGCCGGCCGGGTGGGGCAACAGGTCGAACGGCCCGAACTCGTCCATACACAAGACGACTTCGAGCTCGCCCTCCTCGGGTATGGCCTCGCCGTCGGCAATCGCGTAGAGGTGTTCGACGCGGGCCTTCTTGGCCGCGTTGTGAACGACGGCGATATTCCCCAGGGGTCCTGTCGGGGTAATTCCCCACCCTCTGGGCATCGGCTCGGCGGTCGACTGCCCAGGGTGAGCCCGCGGGACGGGCGCCGATCGCAAGGGCGTGCGAGATGCCTTTGCAGTGCTTGAGACGCAGAGGAAGTCAGCTGCGGCACGAAGGGTCATCGTCTAGCCTCGGGCTCCATGAATCGTCCCGCCGTGCCACCCCCGTTGTCCGAGGCCGAAGTGATCGAAGCCGAGGCCGAACTCGGAGTCGCCTTCCCCAGCGAGTATCGCCGCTACTTGCGGCAGGTGAGTGCGGGCGGGGCGGTCGCCCAGCTTGAGAAGACGGAGAACGGCTGGTGGTGGGCGGGGAACAGCAAGAAGCGACGCGACCTGCTGCCGCTGCCCTTCCCCCACCCGGACTCCTACGAGGATGCCGACGACGAGTTCTTCCGGCGCCAGCCCCGGGCGGAGGACTATCCGGATGAGGACGCTTTCTCGGAGTCCATGAATGCTTGGAACATCGAGTATTGGGACTTCGACGAGCGGAAGACGGCGGGGTCTGTTGTGGCGAAGGAGCACGGTTGCGGATTCGCCACTCTCCTGGTGATCACAGGCCCGCTCGCCGGCACGGTGTGGTGGGACGGACGGGCGACCTGCGACCTGATCATCCCGCTGTCCCTCGATCATGCTGGCGGTGCCAGACCTGTGACCTTCGGTGAATGGCTCGGTCGAGACTCCTGGGACCTGCTTCCGCCCGGCTGGGGATGAGGCCGGGCGTCATCGGGCCGGCATGGGAAGACGGGCCGTGATCCGCGGCAGCGACTCAGCTCCAGGGCTTCTCGCCGGTGGTCTTGGGTCGCTTGTTCGGCCGGTAGCTGGGTCCGTTCATGATGACTTGGTGGCTGGTGTTGATCAGCCTGTCGAGCAGTGATTCGGCGACGACGGGGTTGGGGAAGAGGGGATACCAGTCGCTGGGGGCCCGGTTGCTGGTGATGATCAGCGAGCGTCCCTGGCGCTCGGAGACCAGCTCGTAGAGGTCGTCGGCCTGGGCCGCGGTCAGCTGGCGCATCGCGAAGTCGTCCAGGATCAGCACGTCGGGGCGGATCAGCTCCCGCATCCGCTTGTCCCAGGTGCGGTCCGCGTGGCCGCCGGCGAGCTCGGCCAGGATCCGGCTGGTCTTCGCGAAGCGGACGTTCGCGCACTGGCGGACGGCGAGATGCCCCAGGGCCTGAGCGACGTGTGTCTTGCCCACGCCGACCGGCCCGAACAAGATCACCGACTCGCCGGCGTGGAGCCAGCGCAGGGCGGCCAGGTCGCCACCGGCAGCCCGTCCATGGCTTTGAGCATGCCGACGAAGTCCTCGCGCTGCAGCGGCAGCAGCGCCGCGAGAGCCTCCTCGCGGGCCGTGTCGTCGCGGGCGATGATCACCGCCTCGACCAGCGTCCTGCGGTCGCCGAGGAACATGTGCTCGGTGCGGCACAGGCCGATGCCCTGGGCGCCGAGCCTGCGGGCGCGTGCGGCGTCCTCGGGCGTGTCGGCGTTGGCCCGTACCCGAAGGCGGCGGACGGAGTCCGCGTGGGCGAGTGCCGCCAGGACCGCCTCGGTCAACGGGCCGGTGCTCTCCTCGGTCTCCAGCGCGCGGCCGACGTTGGAGGCGGTGAGCGGCAGCGCACCGAGGTGCACGGTGCCCGCCGTTCCGTCGACGGACACGGTGTCACCCTCGCGTACGACGGCCCCTGTGTCCGTGGTGAGGCGGCGGCCGACCGGGTCGACGGTCAGCGACTCGGCCCCGCACACGCACACCTTGCCCATGCCGCGGGCGACGACGGCGGCGTGGCTGGTCTTGCCGCCGCGGCTGGTGAGGACGGCCTGAGCGGCGATCATTCCGGGCAGGTCGTCGGGGGTGGTCTCACGGCGCACGAGGATGGTGTCCTGCCCGCCGGCGGCTCGGCGCTGGGCTTCGGCGGAGTCGAAGACGACGACCCCGACCGCTGCGCCCGGTACGCCCTGTGCGAGAGGCACGTCGGCGGGGGTGGTGTCGAAGCGTGGGAACATCAGCCGGGTCAGCTCGGCTCCGTCCACGCGGGCCAGTGCCTCGTCGGCCGTGATCGTCTTCTCCTCGCACAGGTCGTGGGCGATACGGAAGGCGGCCTCGGCGGTCCGCTTGCCGACCCGCGTCTGGAGGATCCACAGTCGGCCGCGCTCGACGGTGAACTCGACGTCGCACAGGTCGCGGTAGTGGTTCTCCAGCGTGCGCAGGTGGTCGCCGAGTTCGACGTAGGAGCGGGGATCGAGGGTCTTCAGCCTGCTCAGGGGTACTGCGTCGCGGACTCCGGAGACGACGTCCTCGCCCTGGGCGTCGGGCAGGTAGTCGCCGTACATGCCGCGGGCGCCGGTGGCGGGGTCGCGGGTAAAGGCGACGCCGGTGCCGGAGTCGGGACCGAGGTTGCCGAACACCATCGCCTGGACGTGGACGGCGGTGCCGAGGTCCTCGGGGATGTGTTCGCGGCGGCGGTAGACACGGGGCGCGTTCGCCGTTCCAGGAGTCGAAGACCGCACGGATGGCACGCTGGAGCTGCTCGACGGGATCCTGAGGGAAGTCCTCACCCGTTTCCCGGCGGATGATCGCCTTGAACTCCGCGGTGAGGAGCGCGAGTTCCCCGGCGTCGAGGTCGTGGTCGTCACGCATCCCGCGCTGAGCCTTGTGCGCGGCGATGGCCTGCTCGAACAGGTCGCCGTCGACGCCCATCACCGTGCGGCCGAACATCTGCACGAGGCGCCGGTAGGAGTCCCAGGCGAACCGCTCCTGTCCGGAGGCCTTCGCGAGACCGGCGACGGACTCGTCGTTGAGGCCGATGTCGAGGATGGTCTCCATCATGCCGGGCATCGAGAGCGGGCGCCGGAGCGTACGGAGTCCAGGAGCGGCTCGTCGGGCGCACCGAGGGTGCGTCCCATGGTCCGTTCCAGGTCGGCCAGGGCGCGGGCCTCCTCGATACCGAGTTCGGGTGGCTCCTGCCCCGTGGCGAGGTAGACCTTGCAGGCTTCGGTGGTGACGGTGAAGCCCGGCGGCACGGGCAGTCCGAGCCGGGTCATCTCGGCCAGGCCGGCGCCCTTGCCGCCGAGCAGGCCGGCCAACTCCCGGCTGCCTTCGGCGAACGCGTACACGTACGTCGTCGGTGTGCTCATCGCGCTCTCCGGTCTCTCACTCGTGGGGCACGACGGCCAGCGGGCAGCCGACGTGGTGGACGGCGGCATGGGTGACGGGGCCGATACGCGGAACCGTAGGCCGCTCGGCCAGGCGGCAGCCGACGACAAGGAGGCCCGCCGCGGAGGCGGCCCGGACCAGCGCGGTGGAGGCCTTGCCCTCCACAACGGTCTCCAGGACCTCGGTCTCGGGGTACTTGTCCCGCCACACCTTCAGGACAGCGGACAGGAATCCCTGCCACTCCTCGGCCCGCTCGGGATCGTTGACCAGAGCGATGTCTCCGGGGCCGAGGCTGATGGCAGATGGCGGCTGCCAGGCGTACACGACCCGCAGGCGGGCCTGCCGCAACTGGGCTTCCTCGAACGCGAACTCGATCACCTCGTCGCAGGCATCGGCTAGGTCGATGCCGAGCACCGAGGTATCCGGTCCGGGTGGACGGGCTGCCGTCGTCCGCCGGGACGTGCTCGTCCTCGGCCTCCTCCCCTGCCCGTACGAGGACCACCGGACGGGTGGCCTTCGCGACCACCCCTTGGGCGACGGAACCGACGAGGAGACCGGTGAAGCCGCTCAGGCCGCGCGAGCCCAGGACCAGCAACTCGGCCTGTTCGGCGGCCTTCAGCAAGGCAGCGGTCGCCGGGCCCTCGACCTGCTCGTCGGTGAGGCGCACGCCGGGTACGGCGCTGCGGACGCGCTCCGCCGCCTGCCGCAGGACCCGGCGCGCCAGATGTCGCTGCGCGGCGTTGGCCGGCGCGCCGTCGTGTCCTCGCGGGTGCCAGCTCCAGGCGTGCACCAGTCGCAGCGGTCGGTCACGACGCACGGCCTCGCGGGCGGCCCACTCGGCGGCCGCGAGGCTCTCGGTCGATCCGTCCACTCCGGCGATGACGGGCGACAGCATGGTGCGCACCTCCTGCACTTGGCCTGCACTTGGCCTGCTTGGTACTGCCAGCGTCTTGCTGGGGAGACCCGGTCGGATATGGGCCGCAAGGGCTTACGCAGGTCCGTTCGGCCCCTGCGCCGGTCCTGGGG
This sequence comes from Streptomyces sp. NPDC127190, assembly GCF_042672505.1. NCBI lineage: Bacteria > Bacillati > Actinomycetota > Actinomycetes > Kitasatosporales > Streptomycetaceae > Streptomyces > Streptomyces sp. NPDC127190. Next base: position 21,831 of record NZ_JBHXVE010000038.1, on the reverse strand, counting down.
CGATCGGCACGGTAGGAGGCGTGAGAGCGGGTCACCCGGGTGCCAGAGAGGCGGTCGCCGTGGGCCACGTCGTCATTGCCTGCGCCAACGGGTCAGGCCGTGGTCATACGGCCGTGGACTGGCGGCGCGCGAGGCGTCTCTGCACGACCTGCCGCTCGAGGTGCGGTACGGCTCACCGCCGACCGATCTGAGTACCACGGCGATGCTCGTGCTCGACCTGTCCGCGGCGGGGGACGACCCCACCGGCCTGGCAACGGGCCCGGCCGCCCTCGTCCCCGTCACAGCTGCGGCGCACCCGGACACACAGGTCACCCTCGGGATCGACGCCGGTCACCCGGCGGAGCGGGCCATCGGCTTCGCTTTCGACGCCGCCCAGGCCCGGGGTGTACGGCTGCACGCTGCACGCCGTACATGCCTGAAACCTTTCCTCCTGTGCCGCCGGGTTGCCCTTCGGTGTTCCCGAGAAGGACCGTGCCACCGGGGAAGACCATGAAGTGCAACTGCTGGCCGACGCGCTGCGGGGGACCCGGGCTTCGTGCAGGCCTTGTCGCGCGAAGCCCGATGTCCGGTCGCCATCGTGCCGTGAAACGTGGGCGGGCCGAGGCGAGGAAGTGACGGCCTAAGCAGCCGTCACTTCCTCTGCGAGCCGCTCCGCCCAGGCCTCGATCGCGGGGAAGTCGCGGAAGTCACCGCCCTTGCCGTTGCGGAGGATCATCCGTGCGACTCTGCCCCGCGTGCCCTGCTTCAGGCAGCCGCCGAAGGTGACGTGCTCCCTGACGCCGAGCCGGTCCATGGCGCGCCGTACGCCGGGCACGGGCGGGATGTTCCGCTCCGCGGCCGAAGTGTCCAGCGGCCCGCTGCTGAAGAACCACAGGGGGCGTTCGGCCAGGGCGCGGTGGTGGCGGCGGACGAAGCGGCGCGCGTCCTTGTGCCAGCGGCCGGCGTACAGTGCGCCCCCGACCACCACAGCGTCGTACATCTCGATGTTCGCCACCGATGGTGCTGGCCGTGCCTCCACCGTCAGCCCCTCCTTGCCCAGCACCTGGGCGACCGCCTCGGCGATCTGCGCGGTCGATCCGTTCGTCGTCCCGTACGCGACCAGGACCCTGCCGGTCATGGCGGTCCGCCTCCCCTCACAGTTTGCGCAGCCAGTCATCGGCAACGCCGTGCAGGGCCTGTTGGACAGGCTGGGCGTGGCTGTCGTCCAGGCGGTAGGTGAGGTTGTCGACCACCGCGACGACGCCGTCGATCTGCTTGGCCATGGAGACGGCGATCTGTGTCTCACTCTTGCGCTCCATGTGGCCGGCGAGCGTGACCACACCCTCCACCACGGAGACGTCGACGCTCTGCGGCGGCAGCCACAGCGCGCGGACAAGGACTTCCTCGACCACCTCGTCGCGGATCTCCGAGTCCGGCCGCAGGAAGACCCGGAGCAGGTCCCGGCGGGTGACGATGCCGACGAGCCGGTCCTCCTCGTCCACGACCGGCAGCCTCTCCACCCGCCGCTGGGCCATGGTCCGCGCGGCCTCGACGATGGTGTCCTCGGCGCGCACGGTGACGGGCGGTTCGGTCATCAGCTGGCCGGCGGTGCGGGCCGCCGCCTTCGCGGCCCTTCGCCTTCCGCCGCGTGTCAACGCCATCGCCCGGAAGCGGCGCTTCGGCTCGTACGGATCGGGTATTCCGGCCTGACGGGCCATCAAGTCAGTCTCGGAGATGACGCCGATGACATTCTCGTCCTCGCCCACGACGGCCAGTCAGCTGATCCTGTGGTGGGCGAGCAGTCGCGCCACTTCCTTGAAGGGGGTGCCGTACGAGGCGCGGACGACGTCCGTGGCCATCACGGAGCCGACCTTGTTGTGCTTCATCACTGGTCCTCCTCGGTGGAGACTCAACGGAGTCGGCGCAGATAAGGGTCCTGCGGCCCACGCGGCACCAGCCGCACCCGCGCGTCGAGCACGGAGATATCGGCCGTGGTCGCCAGCACGGGGTTGAAGTCGACCTCGGCGAGCTGCGGCCGGTCGGCCGCCATCCGGGACAGGCGCAGGAGCAGCTGCTCCAGCCCTTCGAGGTCGGCCGGCCCGCTGCCGCGCGCTCCGAACAGCAGCGGCGCGCAGCGCGGCGCGGTGATCAGGTCGTGCACATCGTGGTCGGTGAGCGGGGCGAGTCGGGCGGCGTGGTCGCCGAGGACCTCGGTCGCGGTACCCCCGAGCCCGAACAGCACGAGCGGGCCGAAGACCTCGTCCTGGACGACGCCCGCGAACAGTTCGGTGCCGCGCGCGGCGAGCGGCTGTACGACCACACCGGTGAGCAGCCCCGCGAACCGGGTCTCGAAGTCCCGGAAGGCGGCCCGGACTTGGGCATCGCCCTGGAGGTCGAGACGCACGGCCCGCTGCTCGCTCTTGTGGACCAGTCCCGGCCAGTGGGCCTTCATCACCACCCGGCCGTCCGGACCGCGCAGCCGCCGGGCCGCGAGGACGGCATCGTCCTCGGTCTCCGCCCACGCCCACGGGATCTGCGGGATGCCGTAGCAGGCCAGCATGTCGGCACAGATGCGCGGGTCGAGCCAGCCCCCGTCCGGATGCGCGGCTAGGAAGGTGTCAGTGATCTCCCGGGCACGGGTGGTGTCGATGCCGTCGAGTTCCGGGACCGTGCCCACGGGCCGGGCGAGCCAGGCCGCGCGGCGTGCGGCGTGCGCCAGCGCACGTGCCGCCGCCTGAGGTTCGGCGTACGAGGGGATGGTGCCCGCGTCGGCGGCGGGCAGCAGCTGGACCGGCAGGCCCTGTTCGAGGCATACGGCGACGACCGGCTTGGCCCGGTGCGCGGGGGCGTCGGTGAGTGCCCGGACGAGGTCGTCACCGGTCGCGGCGGCGACCGCCGTGGGTACGAGGGCCACCAGTACGGCGTCGATGCCCGGGTGGAGCGCCAGCCGGTCCAGGCAGTCCGCGAGCTGCTCCTCCGTGACCACCGCGGTGGCGTCCACGGGGTTGCCGGCCGCCGCACCCTGCGGGAGCACGGCGAGCAGGTCGTCGACGACGTCAGCGGCCAGCGGCGGCAGGGCCAGTCCCGCCTCTGTGCAGGCGTCGGCAGCGAGGACGCCCGCACCGCCCGCGTTGGTGACGATCGCGACCCGGGTTCCCGCGGGGAGCGGCTGGGAGTGCATCAGGGCAGCGGTTTCCAGGAGTTCACCGACCGAGCGGGTGGCGGTGATGCCGGCCTGCGTGAACAGTGCCTGCCGGGTCATGGTGCGGGTGGCGGCGGCCGCGGTGTGGGAGGCGGCGGCCCGGCGACCCGCCTCGGTACGGCCCGCGTCGACGGTCAGTACCGGCATACGGCGGGTAACGCGGCGAGCCGTGCGGGAGAACGCGCGGGGGCTGCCGAAGGACTCCAGGTGCAGCAGGGCGAGTTCGGTACGGCCGTCGCTCTCCCACCACTGGAGCATGTCGTTGCCGCTGACGTCGTACTTGTCACCGAGCGAGGCGAAGGACGAGACGCCGATGCCGAGCCGGGACAGCCCGTCGAGCAGGGCGATGCCGACCCCGCCGGACTGCACGGCCACGCCAGCGGTACCGGGGCGGGGGTGGTCGGCGGCGAAGGTGGCGTCCAGCCGCAGGTCGGGGTCGGTGTTGGAGATGCCGAGGCAGTTGGGTCCCACCAGGCGCATGCCGTGGGTGCGGCAGGTGGCCAGCAGCGCCTGCGCCTGGCCGGCGTCGAGACCGGCGGTGACGACGAGCAGCGCCCGGACGCCGGCCTTGCCGCACTCCTCGGCCGTGACCGGGACCACTGTGGCCGGGACGGCCACGACCACCAGGTCGGGGGTCTTCGGCAGCGCGCTCACGGACGGGTACGACGGCACGCCGAGGATGTGGTTGGCACTCGGGTTCACGGCGAACAGGCGGCGGGTGTAACCGCCCTCCTTCAGGTGGTGCAGGATCCCCCGGCCGACCGAGCCGGGTTTGCGTCCGGCGCCGACAACAGCGACCACGTTCGGGCACAGCAGCGGCTCGAGGCTGGCCACGTCGGCGGCCCGCCCCCGGGCCTCCACAGCCGACAGATAGGCGTCGTCCGCGTCGAGCCGGATGGTGCAGCGCACCTCGGGCCCCTCGAAGTGGCGGGCGGTGCGCAGGCCGAGGTCAGCGAAGAGCCGGAGTATCTCGCGGTTCTCGCTGAGCGCGTCGGCGGTGAAGGTGGTGATGCCGTCGGCCCGGGCGGCGGAGACCAGGTGCTCGACGAGCAGGGTGCCCACTCCGCGATGGTGCAGACCGTCGCAGACGGCGATGGAGATCTCGGCTTCGTCCTTCCCGCCCGCCGTGTCGTACGCGGCGAGTCCGATCACTCGACCGTGCGTCTCGGCCAGCAGGGCCCGGTGGCCGGGGTGCGCCGGGGCGCAGGCCCGGTCGGCGGCCAGAGCGGCGGACCGGGGGCTCATCGAGAAGAACCGGAGGCGGAGGTTCTCCGGGGACATCGCCTCGTAGAGCCCCTGCACCTGGTCGTGGTCGGCCGGGGTCACAGGCCGGATGCACACGGTGCTGCCATCCATGAGCAGGGCGTGAACCGGGGGGCGGTTGAGCACGGCGTCCGACATCGGGGATCTCCTCCAAGGCTCTCGGTGGTTCGAGCATCAGACGGACCACGACGGGATCCCATGGGCTGTGCGGAGGTCCTTCGAGGGCCGGTCGGCCCTTCTTCCCCGGGGTGCGTGTCCGTGGATCACCGGTTTGGCAGGGATGTGACCGGACGAACGCCGCCAAGGAACGGTCACCACGGTCATGTGTGCGTACAACTTCGGGCACGGGAGGCCACTACATGACTTGTCATGGCAGAACTGCGCGGTTTGCGTTGGGATGACCTGTCTCAACGTGAGCCTGGGGGGCCGAGGACGAGAATGAACGACTTGATCGAAACAGCACCATCTGATCCCGCCTGCGCGAGGGAACCCGGCACGTGCCGGTGCGGCGCCCGGGCCCCCGGTGGCGTTCCGGGCGCCGCCGAGGAGAGGTTCAGGGGGCTGCTGGAAGCGGCGCCGGACGCCATGGTCATCGTCGACGACACCGGCACCATCCGCCTCGTCAACGCCCAGACCGAAGCCCTCTTCGGCTACCAGCGCGAAGAACTCCTCGGCCACCCCGTCGAACTCCTCGTCCCCCAACGCTTCCGCACCCACCACACCGCCCACCGCAACGGCTACGCCCACAACCAGCAGGTCCGCCCCATGGGCGCCGGACTCGACCTCTACGGACTCCGCAAGGACGGCACCGAGTTCCCCGTCGAAATCAGCCTCAGCCCCCTGGAGACCACCGACGGCCTCCTCGTCTCCGCCGCCGTACGCGACGTCAGCGAACGCAAAGCCGCCGAGGAGAGGTTCAGGGGGCTGCTGGAAGCGGCGCCGGACGCCATGGTCATCGTCGACGACACCGGCACCATCCGCCTCGTCAACGCCCAGACCGAAGCCCTCTTCGGCTACCAGCGCGAAGAACTCCTCGGCCACCCCGTCGAACTCCTCGTCCCCCAACGCTTCCGCACCCACCACACCGCCCACCGCAACGGCTACGCCCACAACCAGCAGGTCCGCCCCATGGGCGCCGGACTCGACCTCTACGGACTCCGCAAGGACGGCACCGAGTTCCCCGTCGAAATCAGCCTCAGCCCCCTGGAGACCACCGACGGCCTCCTCGTCTCCGCCGCCGTACGCGACGTCAGCGAACGCAAAGCCGCCGAGGAGCGCATCAACGAGCTCGCCGCGCTGGTCGAGTCATCGCAGGACGCCATCCTCGCGAAGACCCTGGACGGCCACATCACCTACTGGAACGCCGCCGCGCAGCGGCTGTACGGGTTCACGGCGGACGAGGTCCTGGGCCGGCACGTGTCCATGCTGGCGCCCTCCGCGAGGAACCACGAGATCACCGCGCTCCTGGAGCGGCTGCGCCGGGGCGAGAAGGTCGAACACTTCGAGACGTTGAGGCTCACCCGCTCCGGGAAGCTGCTGGACGTCGACGTCACCCTGTGGCCGACCCGGGCCGCGGACGGCGCGGTCGTCGGGGCGTGCGCGATCGTGCGGGACATCAGCGACCGCAAGCGCGCCGAGGCCGAGTTGACGGAACTGTACGAGCAGCAGCGGCACATCGCCCTGACCCTGCAGCGCAGCCTGATGGGCACGCCGCCCGCCATCCCCGGCCTCGCCACCGCCAGCCGCTATCGCCCCGCGACCCAGGGAGCCGGTGTCGGCGGTGACTGGTTCGACCTGATCCCACTGGGCGCCGGCCGAGTGGGCGTGCTGATCGGCGATGTGATGGGCCGGGGCCTCGAGGCCGCGGCCGTCATGGGACAGCTTCGCTCTGCGGCACACGCGTTGGCCAAGACCGGGCTCCAGCCACGGCAACTGATGCAGGCGATGGACACCGTCGTCGCCGATCTCGATGTCCCCGACCAGCTGGTCACCTGCTGTTATCTGGTCATCGCCGCCGACGCCGGGGAGGTGACCGTGTGTTCCGCGGGCCACTTGCCGGTTCTCGTCTCCGCCCCCGGTGCACGCACCCGGCCACTCCCGGCACCCGTGAACGCACCCCTCGGCGTCGGTGGCGTGATCTACGAACAGTGCTGCCGCACCATCGAGCCCGGCGCCACCCTCGTGCTCTACACCGACGGCCTGATAGAGACCCCCGGCACGGACATCGAGGACAAGCTCACCCAGCTCGTCGCCACCCTGGACGAGCTGCCGACCACGGTGCCCGACCTGGAGACCGCCGCCGACCACGTCCTGTCCACGCTGCTGCCCGACGCGGACGGCCACGACGACGTCACGCTGCTGCTGACCCAGCTGCCCGCAGCTCCACTGGCCACGGCCACCACCGACCTGCCCGCCGCGCCCGAGTCCGTGCCGGCGGGCCGCGAGTTCCTCGGCAAGGCACTGAGCACATGGGACTGCGCGGACACGGCGGATGACGCGCTGCTGCTGCTTTCGGAAGTCCTCACCAACGCCGTGCAGCACGCCCAGGGCCCCATCGGGGTGCACGTGTGCCGCACGGACACCGATCTCACCGTGGAGATCAGCGACCGCAGCCCCCACCTGCCGCAACCGCGCCTCGCGGCGGAGGACGAGGAGTCCGGGCGCGGCCTGCTGCTCGTTCGTGCCCTCGCCGACGACTGGGGCGTACGGCCGATGGACCACGGGAAGACGACCTGGTTCAGCCTCAAGCTGTAGAGCCGCCGTATCTGTGTGTGCGGGCTCCGTTTGCCGTCACTCGGAGACCAGCTGCGTCAGGTCCAGCAGCCGGTTGGTGTAGCCCCATTCGTTGTCGTACCAGCCGAAGACCTTCGTGAGGGGGCCGCCCGCCTGGGTGAGCGCGGCATCGAAGATGCAGGAGGCGGGGTCGCCGATGACGTCGCGGGACACGATGGGCGCCGTCGAGACGCGCAGGATGCCGTTCAGCGGGCCCTCCGCCGCCGCGGCGAAGGCCGCGTTGATCTCGTCGGCCGTGGCCTCGCGGTTCAGCACCACCGTGAGGTCGGTGAGCGAGCCGTCCTCCACGGGCACCCGGACGGCGATCCCGTCCAGCGCACCGGCCAGCTCCGGCAGTACGAGGCCGACGGCGCGAGCGGCACCGGTGCTGGTCGGGATGATGCTCAGTGCCGCCGAGCGGGCTCGGCGCAGGTCCTTGTGCGGGCCGTCGAGCAGGGACTGGTCGTTGGTGTAGCCGTGGACGGTGGTCAGCAGGCCGCGGTCGATGCCGAAGTTCTCGTCGAGCACCTTGGCCATCGGCGCGAGGCAGTTGGTGGTGCAGGAGGCGGCCGAGATGATCCGGTCACGGTGCCGGTCGTAGGTGTCGTCGTTGACGCCCATCACGAGGGTGGCGTCCACGCCCTTGCCTGGCGCCGACAGGAGGACGGTGTGGGCGCCGGCCTTCAGGTGCAGGGCCGCGGCGTCGCGGTCGCGGAAGCGGCCGGTGGACTCGATGACGATGTCGGCTCCGTAGTCGGACCAGTGCAGGGCCGCCGGGTCGCGCTCGGCGGTGACGGCGATACGCCGGCCGTCGACGGTGATCGAGCTGTCGTCGTGGAGGACATCGCGTCCGATGTGCCCGAACGTCGAGTCGTACTCCAGGAGGTGCGCGAGGGTGCCGGGCGGGGCGATGTCGTTGATCGCGACGACGTGGACGTCCTGGGTGCCCGCCTCCGCGCGGTCCAGGGCCGCGCGGAGATAGGTGCGGCCGATGCGGCCGAAGCCGTTGATGCCGACACGTACGGTCATGGTGAGGAGCTCCTCTACAGTCGGGGGCCTACCGTGGTCGGAAGTGACTCAGCGAGTCGTCGGGTGGAGGCGGCATGGCCGTTAAGAAGGCGGCGAAGCTGCCGCGCGAGATGTATGAGAAGGAACTTCTGCGTCTGCAGACCGAGTTGGTGAAGCTGCAGGAGTGGGTGCGGGCGGAGGGTGCTCGGCTGGTCGTGATCTTCGAGGGGCGGGACGCGGCCGGCAAGGGCGGCACGATCAAGCGGGTCGCCGAACACCTGAACCCTCGGGTGGCGCGGATCGCGGCGCTGCCGAAGCCGACCGAGCGTGAGCGCACGCAGTGGTACTTCCAGCGGTATGTGGAGCACCTGCCGACGGCCGGGGAGATCGTGATGTTCGACCGGTCCTGGTACAACCGGGCCGGGGTCGAGCAGGTGATGGGCTTCTGTACGAAGGAGGAGTACCAGCTCTTCCTGCGGCAGTGCCCGATCTTCGAGCGGATGCTGGTGGAGGACGGGATCCTGCTGCGCAAGTACTGGTTCTCGGTGAGCGACACCGAGCAGCAGGAGCGGTTCCGGCGGCGCCTGGAGGATCCGCTGCGCCGTTGGAAGCTGTCGCCGATGGACCTGGAGTCGATCACCCGCTGGGAGGCCTACTCACGGGCCAAGGACGAGATGCTGGTCCACACCGACATCACCGAGGCGCCCTGGTACACCGTCGAGAGCGACGACAAGCGCCGGGCCCGGCTGAACATGATCGCCCACCTGCTGGGCTCGATCCCGTATCAAGAGGTGTCGCCGCCGGTGCTGGAGCTTCCGCGTCGGCCGCCGTCGACCGGCTACGAGCACCCGCCGCGTGATCTGCGGACCTACGTGCCCGATCACGCGGCGCGCCTCTGAACAGCCGGTCACCTCGCTCATCCCCGCTGGGGGACGACGGCGACGGGGCAGACGGCACGGTGCAGCACCGCGTGGGCGACACGGCCGAGTTGCTGGAGGCCATGGTGGCCCTCGCGGCGCCGGGCCCCGACCACGAGCAGGTCGGCGTCGGCCGAGGCACCGAGCAGCACCTGGCGGGCGTGCCCCTCGACGGTACGCCGACGCACCTCCACATCAGCCGGGACGTCCCGCAGCGCCACTTCCAGCATCGCTGCGGCTCGTTCCTCGTGCAGTCGGGCCGGTTCACCCGTCGGCAGGGGGTGGTCGGCCGTCTCGTGTGCGGGGCAGCGCCAGGCCCGGACGGCCTCCAGCGGCACGCCTCGGCGCCGTGCCTCCTCGGCGGCGAAGTGCATCGCAGCCGCGTCCACCGGCTCCTCGCCCACGCCCACGACGATGCGGCCGTGTCTGCCGGGTACGGCCCGGTTGTCGTGGCTGCCGCGCAGCACGATCACGGGGCAGTGCGCGTGGCCGGCCACCGTCACGCTGACGGAGCCGAGGAGCGCCTCGGCCAGGCTGCTGCGGCCCCGTGAGCCCAGAACCATGGCAGCGGCGGTGCGGCTTTCCCGTACCAGCGCGTACTCGGGTTCCTCGGGCAGCACGTCGAGGGTGACCTTCACGTCGGGTCGGCGGGTACGGACTCGGCGTGCGGCGGTCTCGACGATGTCCTCGGCCATCACCTGTTCGGGGGGCTGGCCGAGACCGTCCGCAAGTGAGGTGCCTTCGTAGCGTTCCCAGAGCGAGGCGTACACCAGCCGCAGCGGCAGATCGCGCAGGACGGCTTCGTCGGCCGCCCAGTCGACGGCGCGCAGGCTCGGCTCGGAGCCGTCGACGCCGACGACCAGGGGCAGTTCCATCGTGCTCACCTTCCAGCGTCCAGGTCGAAGACGATCCGAGCCTTGATGTCACCGCGCAGCACGGCGTCGATGGACTCGTTGACGGAGGCCAGCGGGCGGGTCTCGTAGATGACCTCGGTCCGGTCGGCGGCGTGGAGCTGGAAGACCTCGGCGAGGTCCTGCCGCGTGCCCACGATCGAGCCGATCACCGAGGTGCCGTTGAGGACGGTGTCGAAGATCGGAACTTGAATCGTGCCGTGTGCGGGCAGGGCCACCATGACGAGCTTTCCGCCTCGCCGCAGACCGGAGTTGACCGCCTCGAACGCGGCCGGGTTCACCGCAAGGGCGATCGCGGCGTGGGCGCCGCCGTGCTTCTTCAGTTCCTTGCCGACGTCCTGCTTGCGGGCGTCGATGACGAGGTCGGCGCCCAGTTGCGCGGCCAGTTCGAGCTTGTCGTCGGTGACGTCGATGGCCGCGACGGTGGCTCCGGCGATCTTGGCGTACTGCAGGGCGAGGTGGCCGAGGCCGCCGACGCCGGAGATCGCGACGAGTTGGGTGGGCGGACGTCGGCGACCTTGAGGGCCTTGTACGTGGTGACGCCGGCGCAGGTCAGTGGGGCGGCGTCGAACGGGGTGACGCCGTCGGGCACGGGCTGGGCGAAGTCGGCCCAGGCCAGCGTCTTCTCGGCGTAACCGCCGTCACAGCCGTACCCGGTGTTGATCTGCTGCTCGCACAACGTCTCCCAGCCGGACAGGCAGTGCTCGCACCGCCCGCACGCCCTGCCGAGCCACGGCACGGCGACCCGTTGCCCGACGGACAGGTGGGTGACACCCTCGCCGAGCTTCTCAACGAGGCCGACGCCTTCGTGGCCGGGGACGAAGGGTGGGGTGGGCTTGACGGGCCAGTCGCCGTGGGCCGCGTGGATGTCGGTGTGGCACAGCCCGGAGGCCTCCACGCGGATGCGGACCTGACCGGGGCCGGGTTCGGGGTCGGGTCGTTCCTCGATGACCAGGGGCTCACCGAAGGCTCGTACGACCGCTGCCTTCATGATCTGTTCACTCCTCTGGCGGGGTGCATGGGTGGTCTATCAGTCGTGGGCGACGACGGCGACGGGGGCGGTGGAGTGGTGCAGGACGGCGTGGGTGACGGTGCCGATGTGGGCGCCTACGGAGGAGTGGCGGATGCGGCGGCCGACGACGACCAGGGAGGCGTCGTGGGAGGCGTCGATCAGGAGGAGCGAGGGGCTGCCGTACTGCGACTGCTCGACGACCTCGACGTCGGGGTACTTCTGCCGCCAGGGGCGCAGCACCTCGCTCAGGATAGTGGCGTCGCCCTTCGCCATCTCCCGCTCGACCGCGGGCTCCAGGGCCATGCCATAGGCGTAGTAGGGCGGCGGGTTCCAGACGTGCACGACCCGCAGCGGCACCGAGCGTCGCGCCGCGGCATCGAAGGCGAAGCCGATCAGCGCCTCGTCGGGGCCGGCGACGTCGAGCCCGAGGACGACGGGACGGAACGCCGTGGCCGCGGACGGGATGCCCGCGGGGTCCCTCTCGTGCTCGTCCGCGGCCTGCTCGCCGGCGTGGACCAGGACGACGGGCCGCTCGGAGTGCGCCACGACCGCGAGACCGACCGAGCCGACCAGGAAGCCGCCGACGCCGCCCAGGCGGCGTGAGCCGAGGACGAGCATGTCGGCGTCCTTCGCCGCGTCGACCAGGGCTTCGGCGGGGCGTCCGGTGAGCTGCTCGGTACTCACCTCGACTCCGGGGTGGCGCAGTCGCAGACCCTCGGCGCACTCGCGGGGGATTCTCCCGGTCCAGTGCTGGTGCGTCTCGGCACCGAGGAGCGGGGCCTGGGCCATGGGCTGCGGGACGGGCTCCCATACTTGGAGGAGCTTCACCGGCAGTCCGCGCAGTTTCGCCTCGCGGGCCGCCCATTCCGCGGCGGCGCGGCTCTCGGGCGAGCCGTCGAGACCCACCATGATGGTGCGGGGCATGTTCTCCACCTCCTGAATCGGGACCGAGGAGCCCGATTCCAGCGTCGTGTTCGGGGGACTGACGGGGCAGGGGCCACTGGTCCTTCAGCGAGGACCACGGGCTCCGCACCCGGGTCGGCGGGACGCGCCAGGAGCAAGATCCGTCCCGCCACGTGCGGGTCAGCGCAGCAAGGCGTGGTCGCGCACGATCGGCAGCAGCGCCCGCAGCCGGCCCGGGCCCCAGGTGGCGCCCCGGTGAGGGTGCTCGTGCACGGCCATGATGGTGATCCCTTCGGGGATGTGTGAATCGTCTTCTCCTTGACGTCTCTCACTCTCGTCCGATGCCTGACGTCACGCCGGATGCCGTAGGTCTCCATCCGTTGGGCTGAAGGTCCCTGCGTGCGCCGCCCGTTGGCTGGAGGTGGCGGACAGGGCAGGTCGAACACCGGGCGAGTGTCACGGACGATCGCCCAGCCATGGATACCGGGCCCAGGCACGGAGGGCGGCATATGGCTGGGGACGCGAACAGACGGTCTTCGTGGTGGTGTCGGCTGGTACCCGGCCTCGACGCCCGGCTCGGTTACCGGGCGCTCGTGGCTGAGAGGCGACCTGCTGCCCGGCGTGACGGTGGCGGCGTATCTCGTGCCGAATCACGAACCCGGACCGGACGCCAACCAGGAGTTCCTGGCCCTGAACGCGGCCGACCTCGGTGCGGGCGCCCTGCACGGATTTCCGGTCGGCAGCAGCGCCAGCCAAACCGCGCTCGCCACCCGGACGGGCGCCCGCAGCCAGGGCTGTTCGCTGGTGTCCGGAGCGGCGGTCCTCGCCGTCCTGCTGTTCGTGAGCCCCCTGCTGAGCCGGACCCCTTCGGCGGTGCTGGGGGGCTCGTCGTGTACGCGGCCGTCCGCATGATCGACCCGACCCGATTCCGCGAGTGGCCTCCTACCGCACCGCGAACTCCTGCTCGCCCTCGGCTGCATGGCCGGCGTACTCGCTCCGGACATCCTGTACGGGGTGATCGTGGCGGTCGGCCTGGTGGTGGCCGCAGCGCTGACGCGGGTGGCGCGACCCCACGACGCGGTCGAAGGGCTGGTGCCCGGGTTGGCGGGCCTGCACGACATCGATGACGATCCGCAAGCCCGCACGATCCCGGGCCTGCTGGTCTACCGCTACGACTCTCGCTGTTCCTCGCCCGTGCGGGGGACTTCCGGCACGGGGCCCTGGCCGCCGTCGACCAACAGAGCGTGCCCGTACGCTGGTTCGTGCTGAACGCCGAGCCGAACGCCGAGGTCGACATCACGGCGCTCGACGCGGTCGACGAGCTGCGCCGTGAACTCGGCCGCCGCGGCGTTGTGTTCGCCCTGGCCCGGGTCAAGCAGAACCTGCTGGACGACTTGAAGGCGTGCGGCCTGGCGGACTCCGTGGGTACGGATCTCATCTTCCCCACGCTGCCACCGCGGTGGCCGCCTACCGCGAGTGGAATGGCGAGCGACAGGAACCGGTCCTGGACACGCGACACGGAGGCGGACCGGCCGCCCCTTCTGTCACCCGACCGTGAGGTCCGGCCGGATCAGCGTGCCCGACCTGCCGTGGACGATCTCGTAGGCCGCGTCCAGGGCACCGATCGCGGCCAGACCGCCGGTGTGCTCGACGAATCGGGCAGCCGCCTCGGTCTTGGGGCCCATCGAGCCGGCCGGGAAGCCACCGCGCCGCAGGTCCCGGGGGGTGGCGTCGAGCAGCGGATGCTGGTCGCCGGTGCCGTAGCCCTCGTAGACGTAGGGGACGTCGGTGAGGATGAGCAGGAAGTCGGCCTTGAGGTCCTCGGCGAGCAGGGCTGCGGTGAGGTCCTTGTCGATGACGGCCTCCACCCCGGACAGTGCGCCGGTGTCGCGGTCGGCGGTGACGGGGACCCCGCCCCCACCGGCACAGATCACCAGGGTCCCGCTGTTCAGGAGCTCGTGGATGGTGTCGGTCTCCAGGATGCGTTCGGGTGCGGGTGAGGGAACGACGCGCCGCCAGCCGGTGGTGTCCCCGGCAATGTGCCAGCCCCGCTTGCGGGCCAGCTTCTCGGCCAGCTGGCGGGAGTACACCTGGCCGACGAACTTCGTGGGCCGTTCGAAGGCGGGATCGTCGGTCCGCACGAGGGTGTGCGTGACGAGGGCGGCGATCCGGTGTGCGGGCAGAGCGTCGTGCAGGGCACGGGTGAGCAGGGAGCCGATCATGCCCTCGGTCTGGGCACCGAGCAGGTCCAACGGGTAGGGGGCGCTGAGTGCGGGGTCGGCCTCGCTCTCCATGGCGAGCAGCCCGATCTGCGGGCCGTTGCCGTGGGTGATGACCAGTTCGTGCTCGTGGGCGAGTTGGGCCAAGGCGGAGGCGACACGGTCGACGTTGGCCTGCTGGACGGCGGCATCGGGCCGTTCCCCGCGGTGCAGCAGGGCGTTGCCGCCGAGGGCGACGACGATACGCATGGTTCAGTCCTCCAGAGTGGCGACGAGTACGGCCTTGATGGTGTGCAAGCGGTTCTCCGCCTGGTCGAAGACGATCGAGGCGGGTGAGGAGAAGACCTCGTCGGTGACCTCGAGCCCGACCAGGCCGTAGGCCTCGAACAGCTCCTGACCGAGCCGGGTGCGGTGGTCGTGCAGGGAGGGGAGGCAATGCATGAACTTCACGTCCGGGTTGCCGGTGAGGGCGAGCGTCTTGTCGTTGACGTGGTACGGGAGCAGCAGCTCGATCCGTTCCCGCCAGGTGTCGGCCGGTTCGCCCATGGAGACCCAGACGTCCGTGTGCAGGAAGTCGGCACCCTGCACGGCGGTCTCGACGTCCTCGGTCAGCGTGATACGCGCCCCGCTTCGGCGGGCCTCTTCACGGCACGTGGCGACCAGCGCGGCTTCCGGCCACAGCGCCTGGGGCGCGGCGATGCGCACGTCCATGCCGAGCAGCGCGCCCATCGACAGCAGCGATTTTCCCATGTTGTTGCGGGCGTCGCCCAGGTAGCAGTAGCTGACGTCCGTGAGCGGCTTGGTGCTGTGCTCCCGCATGGTGAGCATGTCGCACAGGCTCTGGGTGGGGTGGGCCGTGTCGGTCAGCCCGTTGTACACGGGGACGCCGGCGTGGGCGGCGAGTTCGGCGACGATCGACTGCTCTGAGCCCCGGTACTCGATGCCGTCGAACATGCGGCCGAGGACGCGGGCGGTGTCGGCGATCGACTCCTTGTGGCCGACGTGGGTGTCGCCGGGGCCGAGGTAGGTGGTGCGGGAGCCCTGGTCGGCGGCGGCGACCTCGAAGGCGCAGCGGGTGCGGGTCGAGGTCTTCTCGAAGATCAGGGCGATGTGCTTGCCGGTCAGCCGTGGCTGTTCGGTGCCGGCGCGCTTGGCCGCCTTGAGGTCGTGGGCGAGATCGAGGAGGTGGTGGATCTCGGTGGCGGTGAAGTCGAGTTCGCTCAGGTAGGAGCGGCCTCGCAGGTCGACGGTCATGAGGGTGTCCTCACCGGGTCAGGCGACCGGATCGCGCTCGATGGGGCAGCTCATGCAGCGGGGGCCGCCGCGGCCGCGGCCGAGTTCGGCGCCTGCGATCGTGACGATCTCGATGCCCTGCTTGCGCAGGTAGGTGTTGGTGGTGACGTTGCGCTCGTAGCCGACGACGACGCCGGGTGCGAGGGCGAGGAAGTTGCTACCGTCGTCCCACTGCTCACGCTCGGCGTTGCGGATGTCCTGGGGAGCCGAGAGCATCCGCACCTTGTCCAGGTCGAGGCCCTCGGCGAGCGCGGTCGCGAGATCGGAGTTCGCGGTGACGTCGAACCCGGTCTCGCGCTCGGAGCTGGGCCGCAGCGTCCAGGAGCGCAGGGAGTCGGCGAGGCCGGGGTAGATGACGAAGGCGTCGCGGTCGACCATGGTCAGCACGGTGTCCAGGTGCATGTACGCGCGGGCCGCGGGCAGTTGGACGGCGATCAGCGTGCTCGCCGTGCCGGTCGCGAAGAGCCGGGCGGCCAGGTTCTCCACGGCCTGAGCCGTGGTGCGCTCCCCCATCCCGACCATGACGGCGCCGTTGCCGAGGACGTGCACGTCCCCGCCTTCGAGGGTGCCGACGGGTCCGTCGAGGAAGGGGGCGGGCGCGACGTCGGCGAACATCGGGTGGAACCGGTAGATGGCCTCGGCATGCAGGCTCTCGCGTCGCCGGGCCGGCTTGGCCATCGGGTTGACCGACACCTGGTCGTACACCCAGCAGGAGTTGTCCCGCGGGAAGAGGTGGTTGGGCAGGGGGGCGAGGGCGAAGTCGTCGGGGCCGAGCGTGTTCCACACCAGGCTGTGCGGGGTGGCGAGCGGCAGATCGCTCTTGAGGAGCCCGCCGATCAGATAGCCGGCGAGCGTCTCCCCGTCGAGTTCGGCGCACAGTTCGCGCACCGGGTCGATGAGGGCCGGGCCCACCGTGCCGGGAGTGACGACCCGGTCCAGGAGCCAGTCACGCGCCTCGGGGACGTCAAGGGTCTGGGCGAGCAGGTCGGCGAAGTAGTGGACGCGGGCACCGTGGTCGCGCAGAACCTGGGCGAAGGCGTCGTGCTCCTCGCGGGCCTTCTTGGCCCACAGGATGTCGTCGAAGAGCAGGGCGTCGACGTTGCGCGGGGTGAGGCGGGAGAGTTCGAGGCCGGGGCGGTGCAGGATCACCTGGCGCAGACGGCCGGTCTCGGAGTCGACGTGGAAGGTGTTCATCGGGGAGGTTCCTCTGTGCTGGGGGCGGTCAGTCGTGGTGGCGGAAGTCGTTGCGCTTCCGGGCACCGCTGACGCGGCTGGTCCGGAGCCCTCGGGAGAGCCGCTGGGCCGGCGGGGGCGTCTCGGGTGCGCGTTCCGACCGGTCCACGGTCGCCGCGGTCCTCGGCACCGTGGCCTCGCCGAAGGTGTCCTGCCCCCGCTTCAGCCAGACGTAGACGGGGACACCGAGCAGCACAACGAACAGGCCGTAGTACACGGTCTGGTAGCCGCTTCCCTGGATCGACCAGTACGAGAACGCGAGGGCGAGCGCGGCGACGGTGATGTCACGGGCGAGCCTGCGGGGGCTGAGGCTGTCCCGGCCGCGGACCAGCAGCCAGTACAGCTGGGCGGCGGCGGAGAACAGGTAGGGGATCACGGCCGTCAGCACGCTGAGCAGCACGATCTTGGTGAAGACGTCGTCGAAGCGCGTGTAGCTGAACACGGTGATCAGTGAGGCCAGCACCGTCGAGGCGACGATACCGAAGGCCGGGACGCCGCTCTCACCGCGCAGCCGGGCGAAGGGCTGCGGGAACAGTCCGTCGCGAGCGGCCGCGTACGGCATCTCCGCGCACAGCGTGGTCCAGCCGTTCAGGGCGCCGATGCCGGAGATGATCGCGGCGACGGCGACGATGTCTCCGGCCCAGCTGCCGCCGAAGATGTTGTTCGCCGCGTCGGTGAAGGGAGCGGTGGATGCGCCCAGCTTGCCGTGTGCGACGGTGCCGAAGACGGCGAGGGTGCCCAGGATGTAGATGACGGCGCAGATGAGTGTGCCGTAGACGGTGGCGCGGGGGACGTTGCGCTCCGGGTCGCGGACCCGGCCGGCGACGACGGAGGCCGCTTCCAGGCCCAGGTAGCTGAACAGCGCGATGGCGCCGGCAGCCGAGATCGCGCCCAGCGCCGACTGGCCGCTGGCGTTGAACGGGCCGAAGTTGCGCGCGTCGATGAACAGCAGCCCGACGGTGGCCATGAAGATCAGCGGGACGAACTTCAGCACGGTCGTGATCATCTGGAAGGCGCCCGTGCTCCGGATGCCGGTGAGGTTGACCGCGGCGGGAATCCACAGCCCGACCAGCGCGAGAAGCACCGAAATCCACTTGCGATGGCCCGTGTTGACGAACACCTCGAGGTAGCCGACCCATGCCACGACAATGGCCGCGTTTCCGGCCCAGGCCGTGATCCAGTACGACCAGGCGTTGAGGAACCCGGTGAACTCGCCGAAGGCCTCGCGGGCGTAGACGTACGGACCACCGCTCGCCGGAACGCGCTTGGACAGCGCCCCGAAGGTCAGTGCCAGCGCGAGCGCGCCGAGGGTGACGGCGATGAAAGCGACGAGGGAGATGGGACCGTACGGGGCAAGTGCGGAGGGCAGCGCGAAGACTCCGGTACCGATGATGCTGCCGATGACGAGAGCGGAGGCGGCGGGGAGGCCGAGCGCCGCTGTGGGCGCTGTCCCCTTTCCGCCTCCTGGGGTTCTGGGCATGGCTGAGGCTCCTTAAGAACCGCTGTGGGTGAGTCGATCCGCGACTGATCTTTCTGTCCCTCAACCGCACACGGTCAGCGGCCACACGGCCCCTGCGCGACCCCGATGGTCCCGCTGCCGTGGGCCTGGACAGCCCAACTCGTCCGCATCCCGGTGCTCCTGGTCACAGGACATAGGCCGTTCGGTCCACGGCATGGCCCGCCCAGCCCCGTGGTCAGCACCATGTCGAGCTCGACAATCGAGGGCAGGAGCCAGGGCCGGCTCGCAATGCGATGCCAACCGGCCGACGGTGCCATGTCCTTACGGCTCGTTCGAGATGGGGCTCGCACACCCCATGAGCCGCGAGGGCTTCCGCGCGAGTCTCGTGTTGGGGAGGCACGGTCCTCGCGCCACGGCCGCCGCCCTCACTGACACGGGGGCGGCGGCCGTCTTCACTGCCATCTGGTCTGTCCGAGCTGTTCGCGCCGCACGTGTGGCACCTGGGCGCCACAGCGGCGACCTGTACTACCCGGAGCCGGTGCTGGACCTCTACGCACCGTACGGCGCCGGAAGCGCCGTATGAGCGGCCCGGCCTGACGAAGGAGTCCCAGTGTCCAGCACCCCGCACATCGTCAGTGACGACATGTCCCACACGGTCGCCGCCGTCGGCCCGCAAGCCGCCTTCGAGGAGATCGTGCGGCTCATGCGGGATTGGAAGGTCAGCGCCCTGCACGTCCTCGAGGGCGACGGCCGCGTGGTCGGCGTCGTCTCCGAGGCCGACCTGCTGCCCAAGGCGCGGTTCCGCGACAGCGACCCCGACCGGGCGACCCAGCTGTGCCGTCTCGACGACCTGGCCGAGGCCGGTGGCCTCACCGCCCAGGACCTGATGACCTCCCCCACCCTCACCGTCCGCGCGGACGCGACACTCGCCCAGGCCGCACGTGCCATAGCGCACGCCAAGGTCGAGCGCCTACCCGTCAGGGCCTCGTCAGCCGCGCAGACCTGCTGAAGGTGTCCCTGCGGACGGATGAGGAGATCGCCGAGGAGGTGCGGCGGGAGGTCGTGGCGAAACTCTTCCCTGAGCCGGTGTCAGCTGCGCGGGTGGAGGTGCGGAACGGTGTCGTGAAGCTCATCGGCCATGCCCGGGACACATCCCTGGTCCCGGTGGCCGCGCGCCTGGTCCGGGCCATCGAGGGTGCAGTCGACGTGGAGTTCGGTCTGACGCGCTCGCAAAGCCCCAAGAGGTCGACCGCCGCTCCTGCGAACGGCGGCGAAACCCTGTCTCCGGCCTGACCGGCAGCTCCTTGCAGAACAACAGCGGGAGCCTCACGAGGCCGCCCTGGCCCTCCACCACCCCGCGTCGACTCCGGGACTTCAGTGCCCTTCCTGCCGCTGACGGTCCTGGACCCGGGTGGCGATGACGGCAGCCTGGATACGGCGCTCGACGCCGAGTTTGGCCAGCAGACGAGAGATGTGGTTCTTCACCGTCTTCTCGGCCAGGTAAAGCCGCTGGCCGATCTGGCGGTTGGTCAGTCCCTCACCGATCAGGGCCAGGATCTCCCGTTCCCGCTCGGTCAGGCCCTGCAGTCCGTCGGGCTGCTGCTCCTCCTGCTGGCCGCCGCGCAGCCGGGCCATCAGCTTGGTGGTGGCACTGGCGTCCAGCAGGGACTTGCCGGCGGCCACGGTGCGTACGGCGGACACCAGGTCCGAGCCCTGGATCTGCTTCAGGACGTAACCGGACGCGCCCGCCATGATCGAGTCGAGCAGTGCCTCCTCGTCGTCGAACGAGGTCAGCATGAGGCAGGCGAGCTCGGGCATGCGTGAGCGGAGTTCCCGGCACACCGTCACGCCGTCGCCGTCGGGGAGACGGGCGTCCAGCACCGCCACCTGCGGGCGCAACGCGGGTACCCGCACCAGTGCCTGCTCCGCCGTGCCGGCCTCGCCGATCACCTCGATGTCCGGCTCGTCGTTCAGCAGGTCGCGCACTCCGCGCCGTACCACCTCGTGGTCGTCCATCAGGAAGACCCGGATCGGGTTGCCGGCGCCGGGCTGCTCGCTGTCCGCCATCACACTGCTCCCTGGTTCCGCGTTGCGTACCGATGTCCGCTCGTGGACGGAATCGGCCCTCAGTGTCGAGATCTTTTCCTGCACGGGGCCGAAGGGCCAGGGCCGGTCGGCCCTGTTCTCCGCACATCGTGTCCCTCGGCCGTGAGACATCACAACCACCAGGGATGAAACGGCCAACTGTTGTGAACCAGACATTCGCCCGGTGAACTCGCCACCTTAGGAGTGAAGGTCCCACGGCCCCGCCACTGGGGCCTGACAGCCCTGGGCCAGGACCCGGTGCCCGCAGAAGCCTGGAGCCGCTGCGAAACGATCAGAAGGAGCCGAGCACATGACTCCAAGGACACCAGCACCCAGGTCACCAGGGCGGTGGCACATCACGCCGAGCGGCCCTGGTCCGCCGGGGCCGAGCTGGTCGTAGGGAACACCCCCGTAGTCGTGCATGTCCAGGAGGCCACCGGACACGAGCTGACGGACCGGCTTACGAGTTGGTGCGTGATAGCGGGTGAGGCGTGTTCGCCCTACTCGCGGTCGTTTTCAGGTCATGACGGTGCGGTCGGAGACGAGGCTGGCGATGGCTCGGTAGGTGTCGGGCAGGCGATCACGTCGGTGGGTCCAGCGGATCAGTTGCTTCCAGCGTTTGTGATCGGCCAGGGCGTGCTCGACGGTGATGCGGTCGGATGAGTGGCCGTGCCGATCGCGTTCCCACTGTTCGACTCTGCCGGGCAGTGCTCCGGGGCGTGGCTTTCTGGGCGGGGTGAGTGCCTGGCCGGGATGGTCACGGCTCAGGCCCAGGTAGCCGTCGTCGAGTAACACTTCGACCAGGTCGAAGTGCTGGAAGCAGCTGGTGATGCCCGCGGTGCGAGCCGCGGTCGCATCGTGCATCCGTCCCGGCCGCAGGCCATCGGCCCATAGAGTGCGGCCCCGGCTGTCTGCGATAACGGTTGCCTTCATTGTGTTCTGCTTCCTCTTGCCCGACACGAATGCCCGTCTGCCGCCCCGCCCGGCGGCCGGCCGTCGGACCTGCACCTCGGTGGCGTCCAACCTCAGCTCGACACCCTCGGCCTGGGCGTAGGCGAACACGTCCTCCAGCGTTCGAAGCCGCATGCCAGGCCTGTCGGGAACAGCAAAGCCCCGCTCGGCCAGCAGCCGACGCATCTCACCGACGGCCCGGGTGACGGTCGAGCGATCGACACCGAACAGCACTGCCAGCACAGCGTGCGGCAGATCGTGTCGCAGATGAATCAGCGTGGCCAACAGCCGGTCCACAAACACCAGCCGATAGCGGGCACCGGCACCCTGCGCACGTCTTCGCACACCGCCTCGTTGCTGGAAACGCCGCCCCTCCACCGCGGCTGCCCACGGCCGGGCCAACTCCTCAACGAGCGACGCAAGATGAGCCATCGAGACGCCCGTGAACAACGGATGCGCCAACACCGCCCGATCGACCATGCCCCTCACCACACGAGCATGCCCGCCCGCTATCACGCACCAACTCGTTAGACGTCATTTCACTTGGCTAGTCGGCGGTGGCATATGAGGGTCGCGGCGATGGCTGTGAAGGCGAGGAAGTGTTCCGGCTTGCGCTCGTAGCGG
>NZ_JBHXVE010000037.1:0-62969 GCF_042672505.1 Streptomyces sp. NPDC127190 | reverse complement strand
CCCCCTTTTCGGCCGGTGGCGGCGGCGTGCTGGTGGGCGCGCACGATGGTGGAGTCGATCTGCACCAGCCAGTCGATGTCACCGGCCGCGTCGGCATGAGCCTGGATCTGCTGCAGGGCACGGGTGAACACGCCGTCCAGGGCGTAGCCGCGGAAGCGGGTGTACACCGTCTTCCACGGCCCGTAGCGTTCCGGCAGGTCACGCCAGGAGATACCGGTCCGGATCTTGTAGACCATCCCGTTGATGACCTGCCGGTCTTCCACCCGCGGCCGCCCTGTGGCAGCCCGCGGTATCAGCGGAGCGAGTAACTCCCACTCTTGAGCGGTGAGTTCGTGACGGCGTACCACTCAACCATGATCCACCATCTGAGGATCTTTGAAGACGAACCCTAGTGCCGCATCAAGCAACGTTCGCCCGTTCCCTGCAGATGGAAATCGAGCTGCTGAGGCTGGGATTGACGCATAGCCTGCACGCTGTGGACAGGGAACGCAGTGCTCGGCAGCTTCGGCTGATTGGCGAGACGGTGGAGATCGCGCAGGCTCTCGGTGTGGAGGTATGGCTCCGCGGCGGTTGGGCCATGGACTTCTTCATCGGAGAGGTCACGCGTGACCATGTGGACCTCGACTGGTTCGTCTGGGCGAAGGACGCCTCCGCTCTGACCGACGGCCTGCTGCGCTCCGGCTATGAGCCTTTGTCCGGGCCGCCTGCCGATCAACAGCTCGATTTCCGCAAGGAAGGTGTGGAGAGCAGCTTCGCGCTCTTGGGTAAGAACCGGTGCGGGCAGGTTGTGGTCGCCGGAGGCCCTTGGGCTGGGGAAGCGTGGCCGGAGGGCATGCTCGATGCTCCTGTTGGCCGCATCGGGGCACTGCGGTGCCGGACTATCAGTCCTCGCGCTCAGATCGAGATCAAGCAGATGATGCCGGTCTGGCTTCCGGGCCGGCCGCGCCGCGCAAAGGACGCCGAAGACATCGCCCGGCTGGAGGCGGCCCTTCGAGAGCAGGGCGCCCGCCCGGCGTGAGGGCTTGAAGACGTGCACAGCCGCTACCGTCTGGGCGTGGCAGAACGGGTGCGCTTACGCGAGATCGATGACGATGAAGGCCAGCGGTTGCTGAGGATCGTTCGCCGCGGCTCCGGCTCGGTGGTGACCTGGCGACGGGCCCAGATGGTGCTGCTGTCGGCCAGGGCATGTCTGTGGTGAAGATCGCCGAGGTCACGTTCCCCAGTGCGGACCGGGTCCGGGATGTGATCCACAACTTCAACGCTGACCGGTTCGAGGCGCTCTACCCGAAGTACAAGGGTAGACGACCGAGAACCTTCACTCTGCCCGAGCGGCGCGAGATCAAGAAGATCGCCAAATCGAAGCCGGCCGAGCACGGCCTGCCGTTCTCGACCTGGAGCTTGGCCAAGCTGGCCGACTTCCTGGTCGCCGAGGGGGTGGTCGACGCCATCAGCCACGAGGGCCCTCGGGTCCTACTCCGCGAGGAGGGCGTGTCGTTTCAACGCATAAAGACCTGGAAGACCTCCCGCGATCCCGACTACGCCGCCAAGAAGGCCCGTGTCGAGCACCTCTACGCGATCGCGGACGGCGAGGTCATACCTGAGGATGGTGAGCCCGAAGTCGTCTTCCGCATGGACGAGTTCGGCCCGCTCAACCTGCAGCCCCACCCGGGGCGGCAGTGGGCCGAGCGCGGTGGCCGGCACAAGGACCCCGATCGGGAGCCCAGGCCCCGCCGGCGGGCGACCTACACGCGCCCGCACGGGGTTCGGCACCTGCTCGCCGCCTACGACTTGACCAAGGACAAGCTCTACGGCCACATCAAACCGAAGAAGAACCGCACCAGGTTTCTGGAGCTCTGCCGCTACCTGCGCAGCCTCTACCCGCTGAAGATCCGGATCGCGATCGTGCTCGACAACTTCTCCCCGCATCTGACCACAAAGAAGGACACCCGAGTCGGCGACTGGGCGGCGGCCAACAATGTTGAGTTCGCCTACACCCCGACCAACAGCTCGTGGCTGAACCGCATCGAGGCCCAGTTCACCGCCCTACGCTACTTCGCTCTCGACGGCGCCGACCACGCCAGCCATAAGGAGCAGGGCAGCATGATCCGCCGCTACATCATCTGGCGGAACAAGCACGCCGCCGATGAACGCCTTCGCGAAGTGGTGAACAGGGCGAACGTTGCTTGATGCGGCACTACACGGCGTGATCGGCCTGATGGGCATGCTGTTCGCACCAGTCCGGCAGGCTCTCGGCCATGGCATCAACGTTCAGGCCATCGCGCGGCGGCGCGGCATCGGCAGCATCGACTACTTCGACCGGTACATGGTCTTCGGCGTCCCCGACGACGACCTTCCCGAGTACACCTTCGACACCGCCCTGCAGCAACTGGCCGACGACACAGCGGGCACCGAAGCGGACGAACTGCTCCTACGCCTGCGCGACGACACTCAGCGCATCACCCGCCGCATCGGCTACAAACGCGCCGCCGGCGCTCCCCTACCGGCGGCCGCACTCCTCAAAGCCGCAGCCCTGCACTACGGCCGCCTCACCGCCGCTCCTCAGGGGCCCTCGGCCTGTTCACTGCGGACCGCGCCATGGACTTCCTCGCGAAAGACCTCCTGGCCGACCTTGCCGAGCCCGACCGGCCCTCGATCCTCAAGATCATGGCCGAGACCCCTGACGGAACCGTCCTGGCTGCTCGCACCCTCCAACGCGTCCCCAGCCGTGACGACTCCGGCACCCCGGACCGCTCACAGGCAGCAGCCACCCTCGACTGGATAGGTAAGGCCCGCTCACTGATCAGCCACGAGATCGCACGGCTCCTCACCCCTGCCGCGAGCCGGCCCGTACACGAACTGACCGAGCTGGAGATCACCATCATCTGGGCGTGGCGCCATACCGAGTCCGAGGTCTGCCGGATTTGGATCAACCAACGTTTCGACCAGGGGTGGAACCCTCTTGATCTCCTCGCCACGCTCCTACCGCCCGACCGGGCCCCGCTCCAGGTCATCGACGAGGCCACCCTGCAAAGCCTCGACGCACTCATCGGCCTCGAAGCGCTGTACAGCCGACTCGGGCCGCTCCTCGACACCCCGGCAACAGCCCCTGCTGACCCCCGTGAAGAACACCAGCAAGGCATCCTCCAAGCGCTTCGCGTATGCCGCGGCAACACCCCGGGCAGCAGCTGACCACCCGACCCACGCCTCCGGACAAGACGGAGCAGCAAGCCGTGACAGACAATCCGTTCGCCCTCGCACCCGAGCAATGGCAACGCCTCGCCTCCGCCCGCCAGGCCTACACCGACATCGTCAGTCCGTACTACGACGAGACGCTGCAACACGTGGCTCAACGCGCGTGCGTCAGCGGGCACATCGGCAAAGCCGACATCGGAGCACTACTGATGTGGAAGCGCCTCAGAAGCTGTTGTCGTACCGATCTTGTCGGACGCCGGTTCGAGTGTGACGAAGACCGGTAGATGGTCTCGCAACGTTCAGTAGCCGGTGGTCAGCAGCTTGCGTAGAGGGGGTATTGGCCCCGATGGCGGACGACAGGTGGCCCCGAAGGGCATCGGCTGGTCCTGCTATGGGGGCCGGCCACAGCCCGACTGCCGACAAGGCCATGCAGCCACGGTTACCGGTCAGAACGCTCAAGGCCGGCGCACCCACTGATCTGCTCTGTGGCTGGCGTTCGGACGAAGCGGCGCGGAACAGGGTTGAGTCCTGACTACGGTCTGGCTGTGCCGGTGGAGTTTGCGGAGGGACAGGTGACGGCCCAGGCCGCCTCGATCATCTGAAAGATCTCGCCCACCGCGGCCTGCGGATCGGTCGCCTCACGGGCCAGTGAATAGGCGTCGATCACGAACCTCGCGATCGCCCGGCAGGCCGTTGGGGTCACTGACAGGTCGGGATCGGCGGCGATGGCCGTTGCCAGCGACTCCGCGTGGCGCAGCCTCATCGACTCTTCGTACTTCCGCAGGGCGGGTGATGCGTCGATCATGCGCCAGATCGGGGCGGCGCTGTCCGCTGTGCAGTGTCGCACCAGGGACTGGATCTCGCGGCGCAGCGCGGGGATGAGCGGCTCGTGCTGCGCCCGGCCGGTGACCGCCCGCGTGAGGCGCTGCTCGAAGTCTTCGTCCTGTTCGAAGACCAGGGCCTCTTTCGAGGCGAAGTGGGAGAAGAGCGTGGTGACGGCCACGTCGGCCTCGGCGGCCACGTCACGGATGCCCACTGCGTCGTACCCGTGCTCCAGGAAGAGCCGCAGGGCGGCGTCGGCGATCTTCTGGCGGGTCGCGGCCTTCTTGCGCTCACGGCGTCCGGTCGGCACGGTCATGACCTCACACTATCAGGTGCAAATCCATAACAGGTTCAAAACCATAACAGTTAGCGCTACGGTTGCAGCATGAAGAAGGTGAGCTTCGCCGAGTTCGGCGGTCCGGACGTACTGCAACTCATAGATGCCGAGGATCCCCATGCGGGCCCCGGCCAGATCCGCATCGCCGTACGGGCGGCAGGTGTGAACCCCGTCGACTGGAGGCTCCGTGAAGGCCAGGTCCTGGGGGCCCATCCGATCGAGTTGCCCGCCGGAGTCGGGCAGGACGCCGCCGGGGTGGTGGACGAGGTCGGTGAAGGCGTCGAAGGGGTCGAGGTCGGCGACCGCGTGTTCGGCGAAGGCGCAAGCACGTATGCCGAGTCCGCCGTGCTGTCGGCCTGGGCCCGTATGCCCGAGGGCCTGACGTTCGAAGAGGCGGCCGGCTACCCCTCCGTGGTGGAGACCGCGCTGCGCATCATCCGCGAGGTCGGTGTGCGCTCCGGGCAGACGCTGCTGGTCAGCGGCGCGTCCGGGGGAGTCGGATCAGCGGTGCTGCAGATCGCCCGCGACCGCGGCATCACGACGATCGGGACCGCTGGGGCAGCCAACCAGGACTATCTGCGCAGCCTGGGCGCCCTCGCCACGACATACGGCGAGGGCTGGGTCGAGCGGGTGCGGCAGCTCGGCCATGTCGACACAGCCCTCGACCTGGCCGGCTCGGGCGTGATCCGCGAGCTCGTCGAACTCACCGGGGACCCGCAGAAGGTGGTCTCCATCGCCGATCTCGGTGCGCCGGAGCTCGGTGTCCGATTCTCCGGCGTCGCCGGGAACATGCCAGAAGCGCTCGCCGAAGCCGTCGACCTCATCTCGCGGGGAAAGCTCCACATCCCGGTCGAGAAGTCGTACACGCTTGCCGAGGCCGCGGCGGCGCACATCGACAGCCAGACCGGTCACACACGCGGGCGACGGGTCCTGGTTATCTGAAAACCAGCTGCGCGTCGTCCTCAAGCAGAAATTAAGGACGACGCCGGCCTGGAGCCCGCTACTTGATCGCAGAGACAGCGGGCCCAAGTCGCAGCGGGGCCAACAACCGATCGGAAGGGTCAACTACCGGTCAACGTCACATCGAGTGTGGTGACTCGGTCGCGTGATCTTCGGCTCCGGCATGCATGAAGGCGGGGCCTCCTGCCCAGCTCGGGATTGTCGAAGTCCGGACGAGCTGGCCGGGAAGCCCCGTGTCGCAGTCTTGCGGTGCCCTGCTTGTGGCGTCCAACTCGTTTGCCCGGTCGTGTGAATGCCTCGCCTCACCGGTTCGGGAATGCGGGTACCCATCCGGACCGCGAGCCGCGGTATCCCTCGGACATGTCGGATGCGGAGTGGGCGGTCGTGCGGGAGGCGATGCCGGTCCCGGCGTGGATGAACGGCAAAGGCGGCCAGCCGGAGGGCTACTGCCACCGCCAGATGTTGGACGCCGTGCGCTATGGCCGCGGGCGGCATCACGTGGCGGGCGATGCCGGGCGAGTTCCCCGTGCGGGACCGCGTCTACGCGTTCGCGCGACGCTGGGGTGCGCAGGGGCTGCTGGCCGAGCTGCACGACCGGCAGCGCGGCCTGGTGCGTGAGGACGCCGGCCGCGATCCGGAGCCGACCGCCGCCATCGTCGACTCGCAGTCGGTGCGGGCCGCCGCCACGGCCCCCGCGTCCTCGCGCGGTTACGACGCGGGCAAGAAAGTGCAAGCACATAGCAACACTCAACGAGCCTGATCACCACGCAGCGGAAGCCCCCGTTCCCTCCATCACCGAGCCGTAGCAACCCGGCCTGAACCGCTACCACCACCAGGCACCAAACTGATCAGCCCAGACCAACCCCATCACCCACTGATCAGAAAGACCGCTCCTGGACAGGGACGCACTACGGGAGCCGGGCATGGACTGGGCGTAGTGCTGGCTGAGTCTCCGAGGTCCTTCCGCCCGCCCGCGCCCCCACGCCGTCCAGAAGGACTGGCCTGGGCGCGGGCGTTCTTCTTGCGAGCCGCTCACGCGTGCCCGGAAGCCGGCTCCCGCAAGGGTCGGGCGAGCCCGGTCCCGTCGCAGTGGAAGCACCGGCCGCCTCCCGGCGTGCTGCGGGCACCGATGGTGCCGGCGGCGTGGCGGAAGAGTCGGGTGAGGCCGGCGACGTGCGCCGCGTGTATCGGGAGCTCCTGCCGTCTGCCGAGCGTGACCTCCAGTGCGACGCCGGGGCCGGTGAAGTGGGCGTGCACGCCTCCGGTGATCGAGCGGAGCGTCTCGTTGAGTTCGTGCATCGTCTCCGCGCCGGACAACTGCACCAGGGCCGCGAGGACGGTGTCGATGGCCGCGGCGAAGGACAGCAGTCCAACCGGGCGGGCGAGCGGACCGACGCGGCCCACGGGGTCGGGATCGGTGTGCTGGAGCCGGGACAGGGCGTGCCACAGGTCGCCCGGCAGATTCGGGGGTGCGATTTCTTCTCGGCTGCGTCTCATACGGCCTGTGTAGGGCCTGCGGTGCGCTGTCGACGTCGGATGGGCCCGCCGTCCCGCCCGGCGGGGCGGTGACTTCGGGACCGGTCCCCCTGTGCGGCCTGGCGGCTGCCGACCGCACAGCGGGCTTGCGCGGTCAGTTCCGCCGACCGAACCAGCCGCGGCCCCGGCCCGGCTCGGCGCACGATCAGCCGTGCCGTGACCCGCCCTGCTTTCCTCCGGCCGGCGAAGGCCGTATGGGCGGATATCTCGGCGACTTCGGCATCCGAGATGAGCTCGCCGGTCTCGGGGTCGGGCACCGCACTGGGGTAGGTGGTCTGCCGCCACACGGTGTCGGGGATGGCAGCGACGGCCCGTTTGATGGGCAGGTTCATGCCGCAGGGGACGGAGAAGCGGGCATCAGCCCGGCGACAGGCGGCAATCACACCGGCGTTGTAGAACTGCGAGTCCGCGCGCAGGATGCGCATGCCGGTGCATCCGGCCTCGCGGGCGGTGGCCAGGGCCTCGCTGACAAGCTTCGGGGCCCCACGGGACTCGTCTGCCTTGCCGCGCCGCATCCGCACGGTGGCGATCACCGGACGCGAGAGGGGCGTGCAGATCGTGGCGAGCAGGGGATGCAGGGTGCGGACGCCCGCGAACCGGCCGTACTCGCCTCCCTGCTCGGTACGGCCGTAGACGCGTTTGTGGGTGGAGTCGACATCGATGAACGCTTTCTCGCCCGAGCCGGGCAGCAGCGGGGTGTGCGCGGCCAGTGCAGCCAGGAACTTCCGCTGCACGGCGTGGAGTTGGAGGACGTGACCATGGGTGAACGCACGCAGGAACGTGCCGAGCGCGGAGGGGGCACGGATCCCACCGAACAGGGCCGGCATCGCACCGTGCCGCAGGACGTCCAGGTCGTCGATGCTGTCCGCGCCTGCGGCCATGCCGGCCACGATGCTGGTGACCTTGGCGTCCGCTGTGGCACCGCCGCTGTTCTTCGCCCCGCTCAGCTTCACCTTCTGGGCCGTCAGGCGGGCGAGCCCGCACCGCTCGGCCAGGCGCATCACCGGGACCAGCCCGGCATGCGCGATCAGGTTCGTGTCATCGAACGCAGCGGAGACCGTTGCCGACGTGTGGGAGAGTTGCATCTCGCGGGTGTTTCTCGTGCTCTGTGGATGTGGAACCGTAGGAAGTCCCGTCGTCCCAGTTCAGAGGGCATCCGCGTCTTGACGTCCAAGCCCTGGGACGCGCTGCTGACCGGCGGATCAGTCCAGGAAGAGGCTCATGTACAGGGCCGTCTCCCCATCGGACTTGGTACCGCTGTAAAGAGAAGTGTCGAGGCCGCAGAAGGTGAAACCCATCCGCTGGTAGACGCGGATGGCCGGAGCGTTGATGTTCGTCACTTCCAGCCAGACATGCCCGGCACCGCGTTCCCGGGCCCAGTCGATGGCGTGGCTCATCAGCGTGCGTCCGATTCCCCGGCCCTGGTACGGCCCCGCCACCTCGATATCGGCAATGATCAGGCGACGGTTCCAGGGCTCGTACTCCGTGTCGACATAGCCGCACACGCGATCACGATCCAGCGCTACAAACCGGCGACTGCCCTCCGACACCTCATCGCGCTCGGGCTCGTCGTCGGGGAAGACCTTGTGAACCGGCGGGTCCAGCTTGACGGGCCGAAAGGTGAACCCGCTCCCGGAGCCGACCACTTCGAAGACGGTGTCCGAGACAAACTCGCCCTTGATGACGGCGGACTTGTCCCTCTCGCTCTCTGCCACGCGATAGGTGAATTCGTCCACAGCCCCAAGGTCCCCTGATGTAGTGTCAGATATCGTCACTTCCACAGGTTACCGGTCCCGTGCATCACGCAGCAGGGCGACAGCGGGACGCCACAGGGCTCCGGGACAGTTCCGCCTCAGCGGTCAGATTCACTTCGCCGAACCGGGAAGTGAGCGCCGGAGTGGCACGAGATGCTTTCACCCACGAGATGCCTCGCCGATCGTGCGTGAAGAAATCTTCGACAAGCCTGTCATCACAGGTCACGAGGCATCTCATACGCTTCCGCAGCACATCTCCCAGCTCTCTCACCTGGTGGTCTACGACAGGAACGTGGAGGTGGCCCGGCATGAGCGGCTGATCGCCAAAGGCAGCTGTCGGCTGGAGCTGGACCACTACCTGGAGGCCCTGATCCGCAAGCCGGGCGCCTTTTGTCGGCGTACATGGGGGATCTGGTCCGCGAACCGTGACCGTGAAGGAGCTTTCGTATGCGTCTGTTCCACTCCGACGCACTCATCCGCGCCCATGCAGGCGGCACCGCAGGCACCCGCTTCACCGCCGACGGCTACTTTCCCCTGCCGGGCTTTCTCACCCCGCACGGACTCGATACCCTCCGCGCCGAGGCCATGCGGCTTGAACAACTGGCGCGACGGCGCGACTTCGCCATGGACTGCATGGAGGGCTCACCGCGTCACATGACCACCCTGGGCGGCCACATCATCGCCCAGGAATCGCAGCCGATCCCCCTCCTCTACCAAAACCAGGAACTGCTGCAGCTGATCGGGACGGCGGTGGGCCGAGCCCGCCGCCGTCCCGGACCCCGTCGAGCGGCATGTGCTGAACATCCTGCACCGCCACGGCGACACCCATGACGCCCACACCGACGACTACACCTTCGCCCTCGTCGTCTTCCTCGAAGCCCCACCCCATCCCGCCGACGGCGGGCTGATCGAGCCCCCCAGGCCGCCTCGCTCACCGAACTGACCCGCTCCGGCCGGGCACGCACGGCCCATCACACACCAGGCGACGCCTACCTGCTGCGCAGCGACACCACCGCGCACCGCGTCACGCCCCTTGCACGGTCCGGTGTCCGCCGCACCGTGCTCAACTTCGCCTACACCGCTCCCACCGCCCACCCTCGCCTCACCGGCTCGGCACACGAACTGTACGTGTAGCCCGGGCGCCGAACCGCTGACGAGGGACTGGGGCGCCAACCGCACCCGGGGAGAGCAACCAGCACGGCCTGTCGCGTCACCGGACGCGATTGATCTGCTCCTGTGGGCACAATGCCGTCGTGCAGCTGCTGCCCATTCCTTGCCCCGCCCACCTCATCCCGGACGCCACCGGCACCGACGCCTTCCACGACGTGTACCGGACTGCCATGGCGCAGCAGGCTGTGTTCGTCGCCATCGAATTCGAACGACGGCAGCGGTGGACCGTGAAGGCGGACACGCTCACTGCCGGTTCCGGCCACCCTGCCGATGATGCCGTGAACGTTGCGGTCCGGGCCGCGATCACCCGCCTGGTCGAAATCCGTGAGGTCGACCTGGATGCCTACGCAGGCCCGGTCTACTTCATGATGCACGGTGTGCAAAGCGAAGACCGGGCCCGAGAGCTCGCGGCTGCGCTCCACGCCGCCCTGTACGGCGACCTGGGACCCCTGACCCGAGCTGTACCTTCCGCACCCTGACGGCCGACCGCGGCAACTCCCGCTGAGGGGCCGCGCCGCGGTGGTCAGGACGCGGCGGGGGCAGCCGTGTCGAGGCCGCGAGCAGCGACGAGTTGGGCGCTGCCGTCGGCCAGGCGGTAGCGCAGGCCCACCACGGCGGTCTGGCCGGCGGCGACCTTGTCGGCGAGTACCCGGGAGCGGTCCAGCAGCAGGTCGGCGGTGTGCCTTATGTGCTCGGCGATGATCTCGTCGGGCTCCCCTCGTCCGGCGGCCCGGGCGGCCAGCACGCTGGGGGTCACCCGCTCGACGACGTCCCGGACGTACCCGGCCGGCGTCATGCCGTCCTCCAGCGCGGCGCACGCCGCGCCCACCGCGCCGCACGAGTCGTGCCCGAGGATCACGACCAGCGGGCAGCCCAGCACCTCCACGCCGAACTCGATGCTGCCCAGGACTTCCGGGCCCAGGACATGGCCCGTGGTGCGCACCACGAGCAGGTCGCCCGGACCTCGGTCGAAGATGATCTCGGCGGCCAGCCGGGAGTCGGAACATCCGAACAGCACGGCGAAGGGCTTCTGGGACGGTGCGGTCTCGGCACGGCGAGCGGCGTCCTGGTTCGGGTGCTCGGGGGTGCCGGCGACGAAGCGCTGGTTACCGGCCAGCAGCAGCTCGAAGGCTTCACGGGGCGTCGGGGTCTTGATCTCGCTGGTGCCGGCAGCCAAGAATCCGGCACCAGCCGTCGCACCGCCTGGTCTCCTCGGCCTTGTGGCGGGCCTGGCCGAACATCCACTGCATCAGCTGCCGACGCCCGTGGGGACGGCCCCACTCCTGCGGATCACGCTCGGGCACGTCGCGGTACGGAGGCAGTTGCCCCTCGATGACGTCGTCCAGGTCCACGCACATCTCCGCGAAGGGGTGGCCGGCGGCGCGGATGGCCCGCTCGTCGTACATCCAGCGCGCCCTGTGCAGTTGTCGTGTGGGCTGGGCGAGTTGCGGGTTCGGTGGTCGCTGGCCGATCGCGGCCAGGAGGGTGCGGGCGTACTGGCGGACGGTGGCGTCCCGCCACGGGTCGGTTCTGGGGTGGGTGACAAGCAGGGCGGTGAGTTGAGCGGCTGCTGGCTTGTCCGGGTGGTGGGCGGATCTCTCGGCGATGTGGTCCGTGTCGCGCAGGGCAGGAATCTGGCGGGTGGAGGCAAGGGTGAGGTCGAGCCAGAGCGTGTCGTCGATGCTGGTCACCCGCCTCCAGCGGGCGTGGTCGGCGCGGCAGGCCAGCGGGCTCGGTGGCTACTGGGCAAGTTGCCGGAGGAAGGTGCGCCTGCTGGCCGCCACTCGTTCTGCGCTACCGACGGACAGCGCTGTGGCCACCGGACAGCGCAGCGCGGGCGGCCGTCATTCTGGCATTCTGCAGGGGCTGGTTGATCAGGGGGAAGTCATGGACGAACACGAACTGAAGCGCGCGGCCGACGTGGGACTGGCACAGCGAGAAGCCGACAAACGCACGTTGGAGCGCATGCAGACCATTGCTCTCCGGCTGTTCTGTGTCGCCTCCTTCCTCGGCCTCTGCGGTTGGCTGCTGAACAAGTTCTGAGCCACGGTTCGCCGTCATCGCCGCCTGCTGCCACGGGATGCAGGTAGCGATGCCTGCCGTCACCGACCGCAGCAGGGCCTACACCAGAACGGCCGGCACGGCGTCTTCGCCCCCCCAGCCTCCTCCTCGAACAGGGCGGCGACCAGGCGCACGTGGTGGTCGGGGAGCTGGCCGGAGCGGTGCCGGTGGCGGGCCGTGGCCAGCCCCATGACCGAGCTGGGATGGAAGGCGGTGGGCGTGCTGGAGCTCACCGCGCTGCCCAGCATCGACGAAGCGCTCTGGGTCTCCTGGGTCCGGGAGGCCGACGTCCTGCTGGTCAACGGCGGTGACACGCTGTACCTGTGCCATTGGATGCGGGAGTCAGGGCTGGCTGAACTCCTGCCGTCGCTGCCCGACACGGTCTACGTGGGTCTCAGCGCCGGGAGCTGTGTGATGACCCCCCGCGTCGGGGAGGAGTTCGTGGGCTGGAAGCCGCCCACCGGCGGTGATAGCGCGCTGGGCGTGGTTGATTTTTCGATCTTCCCGCACCTGGAACATCCGGATTGTCCGGACAACACCATGGCCGCGGCAGAACGATGGGCGGCCCAGATCGCGGGGCCGGCGTATGCGATTGACGAGCAGACCGCCATCAAGGTGGCCGACGGCGCCGTCGAAGTGGTCTCCGAGGGCCACTGGAAGTTGTTTTAGACCGAGGTCGTGCTCGGCGGTTGTCGGCGTACACCTGAACGTGGCCCTGGCAAGATTTCCGTGAGGCCGGGGTGTGCCACCGTGAGCCGGTGACGCCCCGTCACGGATAGTGGCGTCGGAGCAGGGCCATGAGGATGACGCGGTGCCGGAGCAGCGGGACCCCCGCACGCCCAGCCGTGATCCGTTTTTGGAGCTTCAGATCGGTGATGCGGCCTTCGTTGACGCCGGAGTTGAACCGGGTGGTGATGCCCCGTACTACTGCGGGCTGGTCCTCGCGGATGGCTTTGGCCAGGCTGGCCAGGGCCGGGAGGCCGGCGGTCGTGAGTTGCTCGAGCCAGTCCGGCAGTGGGGCGGCGTCACGGGTGTCCAGCATGGCGGCGAACTGACGCACCAGATCGTGGGCGCGGTTCAGTTCTGGGCAGTGCTCGAACAGCCGCTGGAGTGCCTCGGCTGCGTGCAAGCTGCGGCGGGATGGCGTGGTGGTGATCCAGCGGGCGACTTCACGGGGCGAGGGTGGCCGCTCGCGCGGCGTGTTGATCGGCAGGCCGCGGCGTAGAGGTGCGAGGGCCATCTTGACCCGTTGGTAGTGGCCGCTGTAGCCCTTGGCGGAGATCTCCTGGTGCAGCATGGTCGCGGTGTGCTCGCCTTCCTCCCACCGCTGCCGAAGGTAGTCGAGGTATGGATCGAGGCTGGTGGGTCGGCGGGGCCGAGAGCGCCGTACGCAATCCTGCCAGGTGGCGGCCCGGGGCGTACTTGGCCACGGTGCGCCGGTTCAGGCCCAGCTGGCGGGCTGCCGCGCTGAGCGAGCAACCGGTGTCGGTCACCGCGTGCTCCGGCACCTATAGACGCGCCCCCCACACTGAGCAAAAACCACCACCCCGCTCAGCACACTGCGCAACACCAAACACCCAGCTCAACCCACGTATCCCCCGACACGGGACACTCGGTTCCGCGTAAACCCCACCGACCGGCCAGAACTACCACCCAGTACCACTGAACAACAGCAGGCCACAAGCAAGATCAATAAGCACACCATCAGCTACGTAGGTCGACATGAGGGTGCTTCCCCGGGCAGGGTGCCCTGTCACTGGCCGAAGGCCCGCTTGTGCGGGACGGTAGTGCCGGGCTGGGATGGAACGCGGAGGCACGTACGGCTCGTCAGGCGGGCGTCGGCGGCCGCGTCGGTTCCAACGAAGGACAGGTGTGGAGAGTGCCAGTGCGTCAAGGTCGGTCTCCGGTCAGGGCTGTCATCGCCGCGGTGGCCAGTACGGTGATCGCCGCCCTCATGGTCTGCGCCGCGCCGCACGTCCCCGCAGCGCGGGCCGACGACGGGTCACCGCCGGTTCTGGCCGACGGTTTCGGCCTCACTCAGGTCGCCCCTGCCACGGGTACCGTCACGAACTTCGTGATCACCGTAACCACGAAGGAGGTGGCAGGCGAGCACCACATCCGTATCCTGCTGCCCGACGGCTACCAGGCCCACCCCGCCGAGCGGTACCCGGTGTTCTACCTTCTGCACGGCGCACCGGATGATCCGGCCGACCCCTACCTGGCCTACCCTGCGCTGACCTCGGCCACATCGATGATCACGGTCATTCCGGACGGCGGCCTGCGCGGGTGGTACACCGACTGGCTCGACCAGAACACCGCGGCCGGCGCGCAGAACTGGGAGACCTTCCACATCGACCAGGTGATCCCGTTCATCGACTCTAACCTTCGTACTGTGGCGGGCAAGCAGGGCCGCGCCATTGGCGGGATCTCGATGGGCGGCTTCGGGGCGCTGCACTACGCACAGGCTCACCCCGAGTTGTTCAGCCAGGTCGCCACCTTTTCCGGTGCGGACGACCTGTCGCGTGACGAGGCAGTCATCCGTGGCGCTGTCGTCGCGACGCTGACCGACGTCGGCGCTCCGCTGTGTGGCTCCAGCTCCGCGTCGAGCTCCACCTGCGCGATGAACTTCGGGCCCCCGGTGTCCAGCGACGCGATCTTCGGCAGCCCGTATCCGGTGCTGGACGCCGACTGGCGCTGGAACGAGGCCGATCCGTCCACTCACATGGACATCCTGTCCGGCATGGGCATCTCCGTCTACACCGGCAGTGGCGCCGGGAACCCGTCGGAGCCCGAGTTCTGGGTCGAGTCGGCCGCGGCCCATGTCAAGGAGCACCTGGACGCGCTCGGATACCCCTACCGCTATGTGGACTACGGTGACGGCTCCAACTGGGGCCCGTCCTGCCACGGAGACCACAAGGCGGCCTGCTGGGCGCAGGACCTGGTGGATTACGTCCCGCGGCTGGAGGCGGCGTTCGCCGCGTCATGACGTCCGCGTGTTCACGGAGCCCGGCGGTCGGGCGACGTCATCGGGGGCGGAGTCAAGTTCGCCGAGCGGTACTCCCCGTGCTCCTCCCGGTAGCTGCGGGCGAGGTGGTGCTGGAGACGGAGATGGCGGAACTGATGGACGGCGCCGCGGCGGCGCAGGACGCCGCGGCGGTACGCGTCGTCGAGGAATGCCAGCGTGTCCCGTGGCAGTCGGCCCGTCAGGGGCAGCCAGATCCGTGCCAGGAGGATCCACTGCCCCCAGGCGGTGAAGGCGAGCATGTAGGCGGCCGTGCCGCCCAGTCCGCCCGCAGCGGCGATGGGAAGGGCATCTGACAGCGACCACGCGAGCGGTCCGAGCGCGCCGTGCAGCAGGAACACCACGACGTATCCGCCCAGAGCCACGGTCAGGGTGAGCATCGGCGCCAATACCAGCGCCCGGCGCCCGGCCGTCGCGCGGTTGGAGGACAGGAGCCCCTGCGGCGTCGCGGAGGTGGTGACGTCGAGAGGGGCTTCGAGGGCGACCACGAGACCGAAGACGAGGCACGCGGCCGGGCCGAAGATCAGCGCGTACACCAGCATGTTGGTGAGTGTGACGTGGAGCATGGGCGACGTGGCGAGTGGGGCGTGGAAGAACAGGTGGTACTGCAGGGTGGTGACAAGTGCCATGCCGACGCCCATCACGACGCCGCCGGCCAGGACGGCTCCCAGGTACGCGGAGGTCTCACGGAGGGATCGGCGGCCCATGCCGCCGGACGCCCCGGGCAGCCGTAAACGGACGGTGGTGGGTTCGAAGGACTGGCTCCCGCTCCGTGCGGCGACAACCGCGTAGGTGACCCCGAAGGCGAGGCCGCCGGCCAGTCCGACGAGGACGCCTTCGATTAGGACCTGGGCGGGGGTGAGCACGGCGGGCGAGGAGCCCAGGAAAGGAAGTGCGGCCAGACCGGCGCACCAGGTGGAGACGGCGACGCACAGGGCCGACGCCAGCGCGACGGCGAGGACCCGAGTGGGCCAGGGCAGCGAATCGCCCAGCTGCCACCAGGCCAGGTCCTGGCGTTCGTGGTCGAACCGGACGAGGTGGTGGGCGAGATGGCTGAGCCACTTCTGGGCCTGTCCGGGGTCCTGAGGCACGCCGCGGGGGCTGTCGTCGAGGCGGTCGGGGGCACCTCGCCGGTAGACGGCGGGGAGAAAGCCGGCGAGGAGGTGCTCCTCGATGGCGTGGGCGTCGGGGAACAGCGCTGTGTCGAGGAGTTCGTCCGGTGTGTGGTCGGGTGAGTCGCTGTACATCGTCCGTGCCAGGGCGACCATGAGGGGCGTGCTCAGGGCCGCGGCGATGTGGGCACCGCCAGCACCGCCCCCCCGGGCCTCGTCCAGCACGGCGTCCCAGGTCGTCTCGGAGCCGCCGGAGTCGGCCTGACCGGCCTCGTCCGGCAGAACGGGAGCGGTAAGGGGCAGGTACTCCCTGAGATCGTCCAGGGTCAGGTCGCCCAGTTCTATGCCTACGGCCGAGGCCAGCGGCGCGTGTGCCGCCCGGACGGCCTGGGCGAACTCGCCGTGGCGGCTGGTGAGTACGAGGGGTGTCGAGACCCGGTTGAGCGCGTCGAGAGCATCGCTCCGCAAACCCTCGGCGATCTCGTCGAACCCGTCGAGTACGGGGAGGATGAAACCGGCGTCGATGAGGTCCGCGGCCAGTGTCTTCCCGCTGGGGACGCGACGCGCCAAGTGGGGGTGGTCGCGCAGCAGCCCGTCGACCAGCCAGTCCCTCAGTCCAACGGCTGTCGGGTCCCAGGAGCCGACGCCGAAGATCACCGGTACCCGGCGGGAGCCTTGACCCCTCGCCCGCTCGGCCAGGAGGTCCAGGACGAAGCGGATCGCAAGGACCGACTTGCCGGATCCCGCCCGGCCGAGGATCACCAGCCGCCCCGAACCCACCTTCCCGTACATCTCGGCCACTTCGGGCAGGGCACCGCTCATGTCGGCCTCGGGAACGGCTTCTGCGAGGGTGTGGCTCCTGCTGTTCTCCACGTGGTCCGCGAGTCCGGACGGCACCTGCCGCCACCGCACCGGCAGCGGATAGGGATGGTGTACGCGGCGCTGTGCCTCCTCGTGCTGCCAGCGGCGTCTGATCTCCCTGGCCAGTTCGTCCGCAGCCTCGGCGAGGGGGCCCCGGGTCGTGTCCGGCGCGGCCGAGGGGCCGGGCGAACGGGTGGCCGGCACCTGCGCGGCAGGCATGTCCGGGGGCGTTCCGTCCGAGGGCTGCCGGTCCGCGCCGCCCGGTGCGTCCGTCGCGCCGCCCAGCGCGGCCGCCAGCCGCCGGCGGTCCTCGGGGCTGGCCCCCAGCACGTCCGCCAATGACGCCACGGTGCCCAGCCGGTGGTCGAAGGGTTTGTCGTTCTCGATCCGCCGGATGGTGCTCACGCTGACCTTGGCGCGCGCCTCCAACTCTTCCTGCGTCAGTCCCGCCTGCTTGCGCAGCCGGCGCAGCAGTTCGCCGACCGTCTCCGCCACACCGACACCTTCCGCCCTAGGACCAGGTGGGCCGTGAGCCTACCGCGATGACCGGTCACATATGACCGGTGCCGTGACCTGGGCTTTGTGCGGGCCGAACACCAGCATCGCCGTTGTGGCGCCGCGTCCGTCGGACGTGGGGCCCACCCACCACATGAGCGAACGAGTGCGAGGGAACGGATCGCGATGGCGGAAACGAGGGGCGTGTTGCTGCCGGCCTACGTCGTGGCCGACGAGTCGGCGTCGATGGGGCCGTACCTGAGTGACTTGCAGGGCGGGGTGACCTCCCTGTGTGAAGGGCTTCGGGCGGAGCCGATGATCGCGGCGAAGCTGAGGCTCGCCGTTCTCGGCTTCTCCGACGACGTACAGGTCAGGCTCGCGGTGGCCGACATGCGAACCGAGACCTCCGTGCCGAAGGTGGCCATCCGCGGGATGACCAGCTACCGGGCGGTGTTCGACGACATGCTGCAGCGCATTCCCGCCGACGTGCAGTGGCTGCGCGGCGAGGGCTACAAGGTGCACCGCCCGGTGGTGTTCTTCCTCAGCGACGGGCAGCCCTCCGACGGGCACGACTGGCGAGGCCCGCACACCGCCCTGGTCGACCGGGACCGGACTCCCACCGCGCCGAACATCATCGCCTGCGGCATCGGCGACGCCCAGGCGCGGACCATGGTCGATGTCGCGACCCGCCCCGAGTTCGCCTTCGTCGCCAAGCCGGGTACGGACATCGGGAAGGCGGTCGCG
Source organism: Streptomyces sp. NPDC127190 (assembly GCF_042672505.1). Classification (NCBI taxonomy): domain Bacteria; kingdom Bacillati; phylum Actinomycetota; class Actinomycetes; order Kitasatosporales; family Streptomycetaceae; genus Streptomyces; species Streptomyces sp. NPDC127190. The sequence continues at coordinate 44,903 of NZ_JBHXVE010000037.1, read as the reverse complement.
GAGTTCTTCCAGTCCCTCACCGCGAGCCTGGTCGCGACCGGCCAGGCACTGAACTCGGCGAGTCCGCTCCTGGTGGTCAGCAAGCCGGACCAGTTCACTCTGGCGATCGACGAGGTCGGGCTGTGACGACCGGACACCGGGGACGCCCCGTGCCGCAGCCCGCGCCGCCCCCGACGGCGGACGTGCCGGGAGCAACTTACCCGCCCGCGACGCCCGGTTCCGCGTTCCTGCCACCGGCGACCTCCGTCCCGCAGCCGTGGGAACGGGTCGCGGTGGACGTCCCTGGTGTGGAGTTCGAGGCCCGGCCCCCCGAACGGTACGCCTTCGACTTCCCCGACAGCGAGTGCGACGGCTGGTCCACCGACGACCTCGCCCTTCGCTTCGCCTCCGTGCGCGGCACGAACCACCGCTACTACCGGCGGCCTCGCCAGGACGCCGCCCGGGCAGCGGCCCACGAGAGAACCGGCAGCGTGGTGTTCGCCGTCGCCGACGGGGTCTCCAGCGCCACGGAATCGCACCACGGCGCCATCGCAGTCTGCCGCGCCTCCGTCGAGCGAATCCTGGATCTGCTCGATCAGGTGCCCGGACCGCTGGACCTGGCCGCTGTCGCCCCGTATGCCGCCGCGCGCCTCGGCGAGTTGGCGCGATGGCGGCTCGGGACCGCCGGCCCCGGGACCGAGGAGGTGGCACGGCTGTTCGCGACCACGCTGGTGGCCGGCGCGGTCCGTCCCACCGCCGACGGCCCGCGCGTCGAGCTCTTCCGGGTCGGGGACTCCGGCGCCTGGCTGCTGGACCGGGCGAGCGGTCACTACCGCCAGGTGTTCGCTTCGAAGACCGGGACGGACGCCGTACTGGTCAGCAACGAGGTGGCGCCGCTGCCGTGGATCCCGGACAGCTTGGAGCAGGCCGCCTTCCGCCTGCCCGACCACATGGTGCTGCTGACGGGCACCGACGGCTTCGGCGATCCGCTCGGCGACGGCGACGGCGCGGTCGGCGCGCTCTTCGCCCGCCATCTGTACGAGCCCCCGCCGCCGTTGTGGCTCGGACACGTCCTGGACTTCTCCCGCGAGACGTTCGACGACGACCGCACCTTGCTCGCCGTCTGGCCCCAGGCGGCCGCGGTGCCGCCGCGGAAAGCCGGGTCGCGATGAGTGCCGATCAACCCGCACCCATCGACATCAGCACGCTGGCTCTCGGCGACCGGCTCGGCCAGGGCGGCCAGGGCACCGTCCACCAGGTACGGAACAAGCGCATCAACAAGGGGGCCGTGTACGGCGACTGGGCGGTCGTCTACAAGGAGTACAGCGCCGCCGTCCTGCCGGCTCTCGACACCGCGGCACTCGAATCCGCCGTGGCGCTGCTCAACCATCTCTCCGAGAGCGACGGACGCTCGCTGTGCGAGAAGACCGCGTGGCCGGCCGTCGTGGTCCACCGTCAGGGCCGGGCGTGCGGGTTCCTCATGCGCGCGGTCCCTGACCGCTTCCACTTCACGCTCCGGTCGCTGACCTCGGTGAGCCCGCCGCAGCGGCGGCTGGCCACCGTGGAGTACCTCCTCAACGACGACGCCTACGCCGCCGGGATCGGCCTGGCCGTGGGCGACCGCGACCGGCTCCTGCTGCTGGCCGATCTGGCCGCGACCCTGCACCGTCTGCACAAGCTCGAGGTCACGGTCGGCGACGTCTCCCCGAAAAACCTGCTGTTCACCCTCACCCCCCGGCCCGAGTGCTTCCTCATCGACAGCGACGCCATGCGCCTGCGAGGCGCGAGTGTGCTGCCGCAGGCCGAGACTCCCGACTGGCAGATCCCCTCGGGAGAGGAACGCGCCACCCGCGCAAGTGACGTCCACAAACTCGGCCTCCTCGCCATCCGGCTCTTCGCCCGCGACCAGACCACCACCGACCCGGCAGCCCTCGCCCGGATCAGTTCGGGCCTCGGTGACCTCGCCCGTGCCTCCCTCGACCCGGACCCGGCCAGCCGTCCGACCCCGGCGGCCTGGGCGGAAGAACTGACCGCGGCCGCCGCCACGACGACCAACCAGCCGAAGAAGAACCAGCGGAAGCCGAAGCCCGCCCCGCGGCGCACCGGGTCGGCGGTCACCGGCCCTGGCCCCGGCCGACCGGGCAGCGCCGGAGCGGGTCGCACCACTGGGCCGGGAAGCCCCACCGGCACCCCGGCGAGCGGCCTCAAGCGGGCCCTCGGCGCCCTCGCCGCGATCGCGGCCTTCGTGGCAGTCATCGCCGGCGGCCACCAACTCCACTCCCGGGCCGAAACCGTCAGGGACGCACACGGCCCCGTCCTGAGCAGTCCGCCGTCTTCCGACCTGTTCAGCACGCCGCCCGACTCCACTGACGCCACCACGGGCAACCTCGACGATCCCGGCGACGGCGCCTCCACCGGGCCCGGAACATCGGCTCCGGACACGCCGTCGGCCACGCCCACCGATCCCATCGGCACCGCCGAGGTCGGGGACTGCTTCGACGACCACGGCGGCGGCAAGCAGGCTGATCTGAGTCCCGCCGACTGCGCCGCGGGCACCTTCAAGGTCACCCGGGTCAGAACCGGGACCACCGACCTTGACAGCTGCGACGGTGTCACCGACAGCGACGAGAGCGTCTCCTCCGCCGTCTACGACCGCGTCCTCTGCCTCAGCTATCAGAGCTCCGGGGGAAGCGCCTTCCACGCCCACCAGGGCGACTGCGTCTTCGGGGTCCCCGGCGACGAGGAGTGGTCGACGCAGTCCTGCCGGGTCGGCACGTTCAAGGTCCTCGCCGCCTACCGCGGCACCACCTCCCATGCCAAGTGCGAAGGCTGGCCCCACTACAACTACTGGCGCTCCATGAAGGTCGCCGGCAACCCGGGCCTCGACGTGATGCTGTGCCTCTCCATGAACTACCCGGACGACGCCGGCTACGCGGTCCGCAACGAGTGCCTGGTCAAGTCGGGCAACACCTTCACCAACGTGGGTGACTGCGGGAAGTCCAACGTCTACGTCACCGGACGCACCAGCACCTACGACGACACCTCGTTCTGCGGCAGCGACGGCTCCACCACGTGGCCCTCCACCGACTACCCCTCCTTCGCCTACACCGTGTGCTGGCGCTGGCGCTGACTCCCAGGCCCGCGCGGACACAAGGCCTCCGCGCCACTCACCTCATCCCACCCCGCCCCTTTTGTCACACATCGTTCAGGAGTCGACATGGCGTACCGCTACTGGTGCGGCGAGTGCAGCTTCAAGTCGTCCTGGGGAACCGAGTCCCAGGGCGAGAAAGAGCAGCTCAAGCACTACCAGGTCCACCACCCCGGCCTCGTTCCCGGCGGGCAGGTCGAGACCAACCGTAAAGACCCGGAGGGCGGCGGCAGTTGCCTCGCGATCATCGCCATCGCGATCCTGCTCGTTTTCCTCGCCGCTTCGTGCCACCACTGAAACCCGTCCCAGGAGCCCGAGTTGTCCTCTTCGCAGCAACCCCACGGCCCCGCCGACCGGCCTCGCCCCACGTGGCAGCACTCGCGACCCCCCGACGGCGCCGAAGGCCCGCCCCGCCCCACTTGGCAGAACACCCCCCGGGCCACCCCGCCTCCACTGGGCCGCCCCGCCCCCGCTGCCACCCCGTCCCTTCCACCGCCGCAGCGTCCTCCACAGCCGCCCACGGCGCCTCCGGCACCGCCCGCGCCGCCGCAGCCACCCGCGCCACCGCCGTCCGGGCCCCCCACGGCAGGAACGCCGACCGGTTCCCCACGAGCGCTCGCCCGGTGGTTCCGGCAGACGCGCGCCCGGTCCCTCACCGCCACAAGTGTCGCGCTGGCCGTACTAGCGAGCCTGCTGTACGTGTTGTGGCCGAGCGCGTCGAACGGGTCGGGCGGCTTTGGGGACGCCAAGCACGAGGCATCGGCTCCCCACGTGTCACCGGCCCGGCAGGGCGCTTCGGCGGCGCAGGCGCTGAGCGCCATGCCGGCGGTGAACCTGTCGATGGTCTACGCCCCGGCCGAACACGCGCCCCTGACCCGGGCGAACCTGACGGTCAACAGCGCGGGACAGGCGGCGGGAACCCTCAGCGAACCGGTGACCGGAAAGTCCGCCCTCGCCTGGTCCGGCGACCAGCTCTACCTGAAGGGCAACTCGGCCTTCTGGGCGCAGCAGAGCCCCCAGTTCGGCCACGACCTGACCAGCACCGGTCACTGGGTGGTGCCGGAGAAGCGCTCCGGCTACTACATGCTCGACAGCTTCGGAGTGAACGCCGGCTCGCTGACGCCAGCCTCACTCGCCACGCTGGTCCGGAAGGTCACCTCCGACCCCGAGGCGATACGACAGGAAGGCGCGACGTTCCAGGGCCGCAAGGCGGTTTCGTACACCTCTCAGGGCTGGACGGTCCTCCTCTCCGACGAGTCGCCCTACTCCGTCCTCGCCATCGGCGGCGACCCGGGCGGCGACAGTCCCGTCAAGTCCGCCGCCTGGCGCCCCGCCCGGCGCACCGGCCAGGCGGCGGAACCGGCGGACTACCGCCCGAACGCCGTGGCGGCGGACGACAGCGACTTCAGCAGTTACCTCCTGCTGGCGCCGAAGCCGGCCACCCCAGAGCAGACCGCCGCGGTCCGGACCACCACCGCCTCCGCCGTGGCGACCGCCGTCCCGCCCGCCACGTCGGCCGAGGCGGTCTCCAAGACCATGGGGCCCGCCTTCACCATCACCAGCAACGACGCTTACCTGTGCACGACCAACCCGTGCTCGTACTCCATCACGGTCACCAACAGCGGCGACCAGGCGGGCGACGCCACCCTGTACCTGAACATGCCGCAAGTGCCCACCGGCCCCCACCCGCTGGGCGCCCTGCAACCCAAGCAGTCCAAGACAGTCAGCGGCACCCGCCCCAACATCGCACCGCCCGGCAAGACGGTGACCTTCACCGACTACGCCTGGGTGTACTCGACCACCGAGTACGGCACCGACCCCGAGGTCGGCAGCCGGCTTCACGCCCGCAACCTACGACCCGGCAACCTCTCATTCAGCACCCCTTTGCAACCCACCGTGGCCAGGCTGCTCGACGCCATGACGAAGGACCGGCCTACCAGCGACACCGAGGCCGGCAACAAAGCGACCGACGCGATCGAAACGGCAAACGACCAGGGCGAGCTGCCCGACCTGGGGAAGATCGTCGACTCCGGCCGGCTGACTAACCCGCAGGACCTGCGCAACATCCTCCCCACCACCGACAACGTCGACAACCAGCGCGTGCTTCAGCAGATCGCACTGCTGCTCCAGACCGACCCCCGCGCGCACGTCACCTGGACCGCGCCCGCCACCGCCGGAAAAGCGACACCCCCGGCGGACTACCTCTACACCACCACCGAACAAGGCCGGCAGGTCAAACGCGCCGTGAAGGCAGAAACGGTGCGGAGTCCGGCGGAACTCGGTTCGAAGGCACGCCTCGGCGCCGCGCAACTCAACAGCGAGCAGCCGGACTCCGGGACCGCCGGGGACCAGAAGGCGCGGTCCGGATACGAACGGGAACTGCGGCTCGACCTCGAACCGTCCGTCGGCCCGCTACTGGGCCTGGCCACCACACAGGACCTAGAGCATTCGCTGTCGACGGGCCCGCAGTTCCAGCAGTGGCGAGACAGCCTCTGCGAGCCGGACGGCGGCGGCCCCCGCCTCGACCGCATCGTCATCGTCAACGGATCCGGCACCCACCAGTGGACCAACCCGCGCCAGCTCGGCGCACACTGCGGCTCCGGTGCGTCCCACACGCCCTCGCCGTCCGTGTCCGCGACTCCGGCGCCCGGAACGACGCCCCCACCCAGTGGTCAGCCCGTCAAATGCGGACCCAACGGCTGGGACAAGTTCCTGCCCAACGACCCCGTCAACGGCAAGCGTGCACAGGGTGTGACCGCATGCCTGAACAAGGGGTATCTCGCCGCCCACAACGGCACCAGCGCCAAGTTCAAGCCGCCTGGGTATGAGTGGTCGCGGGACTTTGCCACGAGCAAGGGCATGCGCAAGGGGAGGGAGATCAACAATTGCCACCTGCTCGGGCGGCTGTTGGGCGGATCCGGCACCGATCCGAAGAACCTCTCCCCGTGCGCCCGCGGCGCCAACACGTACCAGAACGGTTCCACACAGGGCGCAGCCAACATGTTCGCCTACGAGACCCAGGTAAAGGACGCGATTAACGACAATCAGGACGTACTGTACTCGGTGACGCCTGTCTATCGGGGGAACAGAACCGTCCCCACGGGCTACCGGATCTGGGCCTACGGCACGAAGCCGGATGGGTCTGCGGGGGTCAGCATCGACAAAACCGTCCCGAACACGCTGAGGAACGGAGACAACCTGGGTACGCAGTCGGACAGCAGCGGACCCGTACCCTCAGGCTCGACAAAATGACAGGCCACAACGGAAGGTGAAGGATCAGTGATGAGCGCGGCAACCGATGTGGACGCCCTGCTGCGGCTGATGCCGCCCCCGCAGGATGGCGGCACGGCCATCGACTGGGAGGCGATGGCCAGGTCGTGGGGCCGCCCGTTCCCGCCTGACTATCGGCGGTTCATCGAGGAGTACGGGGCCGGAACCATCGAAGACTTCTTGGAGATCGACGCGCCGCAGCCCAATGTGTCACCGGAGGAGGCCAGCCTGGATGGAATGGTCCAAGAGACACTGACCGCCGTGGGCACTTGGGGCATTGTCAAAAAATCGCCCGAATTGGAGGGAGCTTCACCGCGGCTGATCACGTGGGGAGTCGACTCCTCCGCCGACCTGATGTGCTGGGACGCCTCCAGCGAGGACCCGGCCGCATGGCCGGTTCTCGCGTTCAACCGCGGCGATGGCTTGTTCCGCCGATACGACTGCGGAATGGCCGAGTTCCTCACCCGGATGATGAGGGGCGACTTCCCCGAGTGCCCCCTGGACGACGACACTCTCTGGGAACGGGGAGAGGCGCGCTGGGAGAAGCGGTGACACGCAATGGCCCGCGTGCGGCCGTGATCCCTATCCGGCAGTTGCTCGGTTGGGGTGGCGGCTTCGGAGGGGAGCAGCGCTTCTGGTTGACCGGGGTACGGGTTGGTGGCTGTCGCTCGCCTCAGCGGGGTAGCTTCGCGGTGCGTTCCGGGTGGGCCGCGGTGATGTACCGCATGGCGGTCTGCGCGGAGATGCCGAACAGGCGCATCAGGTGAAGCGGGTCGTCGATCTCGAGCGCCTCATCGCGGATTCGGTCTTGCCGCAGCGTCGGCATCGTGAGGCCGGTGGGCCAGAAGATGTTGGTGAACGTGGTGCGGCATCGCGGCAGCGGTTGCTGTGCCTGCAGACAGCCGTGCCCCGTACCAGCAATCCCCGAACCTGATCACCGGTCACTTCCAGTTACATGACTTGATCACCCAACCCTCTATCTGACGTCACCGCAGACCAGACCTCACACTTCAAGACCACCACCCACACCCGCGTCCCGGACAAAAGACCGCGCCGCACGACCGCACCCCGCACAGCAAACTGATAAGCCCAGGTGCAACCACCAGGCGCTGATCAGGAACACCGCTCCTGGACACCGCCCTCGCCGCGCTGGGCATGGACTGGGCGGGCGCGGTGCCGGCCGTCGAGGCCGCCCCGGGGCTGCCCGCAGCCCACGCCGCCGGCGGCCCCGACGAAGCGGCGGGTGCGGGAGCATCACGAGGAGTGTGACAAGGAGCTGTACGAGGGCGGGAACCGCACCTGCTGGTCCATCGAGCGGTTCGGGCCGCCCTCCGAGCGGGAGAGCTACTGGGACAACCTCTGACCGCTCCCCCACAGCGTGAGACCCCGGGCCCGCCGACAGAACCCGGGGTCTGATGCTGTCGGCACGGCCGTACGACCGCGTGGGCCGCCGGCCCAGCACCTTGGAGGACAGCACCGGGGCGCCGGCGACTTTCGTCGGCCCGGCCGCCGGGTCAACGGCGGGTGCGGCGCGGTGGGCCCGGCCGCCGCGCAGTCGGACCGGGCGTGCCCCGATCCCCGGCCGCGGCCGTACCGCCCATCCCGCCCGTCCCTTTGATCCCCGGCTGCGGCCGTACCGGCCCGCGTCGCGGCCAGCCGGAGCGTGTCGCTCAGGCGGAGCCGTGAGTTGAGCGGGCATGGAAGACGTCACCACCGCGACCGGCACCACCGTGCCCGCTGCCGCGATCGAGCAACTGCTGTTCACCAAGGACTGGCTCAAGGGGGTGCGGGCCATCGCGCACGACACCATCAGCGAGCGGGCCTCGATCGCGTACACGTCCGCCTACCACCTGTCCGGTAGCAGGGAGTTCCACGACGACGCGCACTCCACCGCCGTTCACAATCTTCTGCACTGCACGACGAACAGCATCGTCGCCTTCGCCCTTTACCATCTGCGGCCCCTGCTGCCCGATCTCACCGATGAGCAGAGGGCCCGGATCGACGCGACCGTAACCGCCCTGGATCTCCAGGTGTCCGAAGACCTCACCAGAGCCAACGGCACCGATCCCCGCGAGGTCCGCGCACCGGGTCCTGAGCAACTCGCGCTGGCGCCCGAGGTCTCACGGGCCTGCTCGACGTTGCCAGGCCCTAGGCAAGGGCCAGCTTCGCGCCCTCGCCCCTCCCCTTTCGGAGGACTGCCAGCCCTAGCCTGTCCTCCTGTAGGCGCTTGACGTCGCCTGCGGTCAGTTGTCGGTTCGGTTCCTCTCGGTCGGGCCATGTCTACCTGCGCGCGGACCACGGCCTCGAACAGGGCGCCCGGATCGCCGTCGGGCCCGGCGTTCACGGACAGCAGCGAGGCGACGAGACTGGCGAGGACAGTGACCAGATCGGCCGTCCCCACTGGGCCGCGGACTTCGATCAGCTGACGTACGGCGTCGTCGATGCGGTCCATCACTTCCTCGCTCTGGAGGAACAGCCCGAGCCGGTCGGCGAGGAACATTCGGACGACCGCCACACCGTCGGTCAGGGCGGGGTCCACCTTGAAGTCGGCGTGCGCCTTCTCCGACTCCTTGAACACGGTCGGCATCGTGTACGTCCGCTGCTTGGGGATGAGGCCCCGCTGCCACCATTCCTCGTAAGGGATGGGGCCGACGGCGTCACGGCGTGCACGGTGTTCGTTGGTGGGACGGCCGTCCGGGGAGCGGCAGGCCCGCCCCGCGGCTGCCTTGCAGGTCGGGCATTCAACACGGCGCATCCACGAGCGCACGAGATCCATCTCGGCATCGGAGCGGAGGTGACGTCGCCACTCGCCGCCCCACGGGATGCTCTGCGGTTCGGCTCCGCGCACAGCCTCTCGCACAGCGGGTCAGCCCGCCCTGCAGATCGCTCACATACGGCCCCTCGACGTCGGCTCGTCGGCCGCGACGTGGGGCGGCAGCACGCCCTTCGTTTCGCCATCCCGCCTCCTGGCACTCGCGCGCTGATGTCGTCTGGCTTCCCTCGGACGAAAAGCCCAGTTCATGCCAACCGGTCACAGGTGACTGGCCGTCACGGTAAGCTCGTAACCTCCGGGCAGGGAGCGGAAGGTGACCGGTGGCGGAAACGCTCGGCGAACTGTTGCGTCGGCTGCGCAAGCAGGCAGGGCTGACCCAGCAGGAGCTGGAGGAGCGCGCCGGGGTGAGCGTGAGCACCATCCGCAGAATGGAGAACGACAAACCGTTCGACCACCGGCTCGGCACGGTGACGTTACTGGCGGACGCGCTCGGGGCCGGCCCCCAAGACCGCCAGCGCCTCGCCGCGGCGCTCGGCGGCGTCGCCGGGACACCGGGCGCCGGCATGCCGCCACAGGAGCCGGCGGTGGACGTTCCGGCCGCGCGTCCGCCCGAGACCGATACCGCCCACGCCCCGCGCGCCGTCCATGGCCCGCTCGCCGACGCGGCGGACGATCTGGCCAGAGAGATCAAGCGGCGCTGGCGGCACGAGGAGGCGCAGCGCCGGGTCCACCATCCCTACCCGCTGCCGGTGCGGTGGCGGCAGGTGCCGACCGGCCTGGCCGACCACGTCGAGAACAGCCGGCGCCCTGCCTCCCGAGACACGCCGCACGAGACAGACACGAGCGGCTCCCTGGACGAAGTAGCGGATCTCTACCGGCGAGTGGGCACGGGCCGGCTGGTCGTCCTCGGCCGGGCCGGATCCGGCAAATCGGTCCTGGCGATCCGATTCGTCCTGAACCTGCTGGAGGCGCGGGGCACCGGCCGGGGACCCCAGCGGGTACCGGTGATCTTCGGGGTCGGCTCTTGGGACCCGACCGCCGTCCAGCTCCGCGACTGGCTGGCCGAAAGGCTGCTGCGCGACCACCCGCACCTCGCGCGCCGGGTGCCCAGCGGCAAGACGCTGGCCGCGGACCTCCTCGACGCCGACCTCGTCCTGCCTGTCCTCGACGGATTCGACGAGATCGCCGAAGGGCTGCGGCGCGATGCGCTCGACGTGCTCAACCGCGTGCCCACACCGCTCGTCCTCACCAGCCGCCGCGGCGAGTTCGCCCAGGCCGTGAAGGCGGCACACACGCCACTCGCCTCGGCCGTCGGCATCGAACTGTGCGACCTGACCCTGGACGACCTCAAGGAGTACCTGCCCCGCACCGACCCGCCACTGCCGGGCACACCCAACCGGCCGGGGGACTCCGGCAGTTCCGGCGAGGAAGAGCCCGTTGTCACCTGGGACGCCGTACTCACCACAGCGCAGACCACGAAGGAGCCGGGCGGCACACACCTCGCCCAGGCCCTGAGCACCCCGCTGATGATCGCCCTGGCGCGGGCGCTCTACAGCGACTCCCCCGACCACTGGCCGGACGAACTCCTGGACACGGCGACGTTCCCGGACGCACACTCCATCGAGGAGCACCTGCTCGCCGGATTCGTACCCGCGGTCTACCGGCACCCCGCCCCCGAAGCGCTAGACGACAGCGGTCCCCGCAGCACACCGCCGGCCCCGGACAAGGCCCAGCGGTGGCTGGGCTACCTCGCCCACCACCTGGTCCGGTACGACCACGAGCGCCAAGACCTCGCCTGGTGGCAGCTCGGCGAATCACTGCGCCGCTCCACGCGCGTCCTGGCGGTCGTGCTGGCCTCGGCGCTGTGTGTCGCCCTCGCCACCTGGTGCGTCGGCCTGGCCTCCCTGCCGTTCCTGGGATCCTCACCGACCGCCCTCAGCCCCGCGCAGGTCTTGGTCGAGGGCCTCCTCGTCGGCGTGACCGGCGGTCTCGCCTTCGGCGTCACCTACGCGGTCGTCGGCACCTGGAAGGGGAGCAAGGCCTTCGAGCCCACCGCCGTCCGGCTGCGACTGCCGGGCACCTACCGCGGCATGGGCCGCCGACCGCGCCGCGAGACCACCGCTCTCCTGGGAGCCCTCTTCCTGGGCGGCCTGGTGGTGGGCGCCGGCATGGCGCTCGTCACCAGCCTGCAGTACCACCTGTTCTTCCACGCGCCGCTTGCCACCTCGGCCATGCTCCAGCTCACGCTCACCAACATGCTGCTGTACGGGCTGATCTTCGGCCCCTCCTCCTGTCTGGTCTTCGGGTTCGTGGTCGCGCTCGAAGCCCCCCTCGATGTCACCACCACAGCCACCCCAGAGGGGCTGCTCTCCTCCAACCGCGTGACGGCCATACGACGGGCCCTCATCCTCGCGCCGATGCTGACCCTGGCCGTCGTCGTCGGCGGGCATGTCCTCGTCTTCCTGCTGCACGGCACACTCGGGCCGCTGAGCTGGTCCCTGCCCGACGCACTGCCCGTCGCCGCAGCGAGCGGTCTAGGCGGTGCGGCCGCCTACGTGCTGTCCTTCACCGCGTGGGGGCAGTGGGTCCTGCTGTCGCGGATCTGGCTGCCCCTGACCGGCAGACTGCCATGGGACACGATGGCGTTCCTCAACGACGCCTACCGGCGCGGCGTCCTACGCCGGCGCGGCGCGGTCCACCAGTTCCGCCACCTCCGCCTCCAGCACCACCTCGCCCGCACCTACCGCGACGAGCACGGGAGCTACCGCCCGGCAAACTTCAGCTGAAATCTCCTGTCCGTAGGCGCGGTCGCCCGTCACCCAGCCGATCCCCAGGCGAGCGGCAAGGGTGAGGCAAACACCCGGGGATCATCGCGCGGGCCGGCGGGGTCTGGGTTGGGCCTCGGCTTGGCTAGGCTGCCGGCCATGAAGCCGGCCGCGACCAGCGGCATGACCTTCGAGCCCGTCATCCTTGATGCCCAGGAGCTGACAACCGATCCGGGACTGGAGGCCCGGTTCGCGGAGTCGGCCCACCGGATCCTGGCGGACCTGGTCAGTGGAGGTGCCGCGCTGGGCTGGGTCGAACCGCCTCGCGGGATGACATGGTGGAGCTTGCCGGCCGCGTCGTCTCCGCGGCGCGGGCCGGCGACGCGGCCCTGCGTGCCGCTTACCTCAACCGTCGACTAGTCGGGTTGGGGTACTGGCTGCTCTACGTCCGCTCCCGGGATGCAGGAGCGGTTGTGGGAGGACCACGGGAGCGGCGGACCAGTATGCCCCTTCCGTGTCGTCGGAGCGTTCTTCGGAGAACGCGCCGTACGGCTGGAGCGGCCGTGGCTGGCCGACGATGGGCAGGAGGATCCCCGCGGGTACAGGCTGGACCCGTGGTGGCTGCGCGCCGAGCACCGCCCCCGTATCGGCAAGGGTCCAACTGCGCGCCCTGGCCGGACAGACAGCGTCCGCACCGGTACCGGCGGTGCCGGGCCAGACATCGGCGGCGCGCCCATGGTCCGGCAGTTGTTCCGCGACCGGCACGGCCGCGCCGATCTCGCACACAAAATCCGGGAGGGATCGGCTGGACGCCGACCAGCTCCCCGCCCTCGCGGAGCTGGGCATGGAGTGAGCGGGCCGGCGTCAATCCCCAGCCTGTGACACCACCCGCCATGGCCATGGTCGGCGCAGAACCGACCGAGACTCTGCGCCCTCCCCCTCTCGCGCACCCCCGGGGCGGCAAGCCACACCAACCCCTCGCGCCATGTCCGCAACTTCGACGAGACAACCTTGGCTGGATTGGTCCGGGACGTCTCCCGGGCCCGGTCGCGATGCCCGGCCAGTGGATCCTGCCGCCCATGTACCCCTTCGCTCGCTCCAGGCCCGGATCTCTATCTGGGTCCTTGGTAGCTCAGTCGGGGAACTGCAGGAAGGCCGCCTGGACCCGGAGCAGGTGGGTGTCTGGGTGGGATTCCTCGTACAGGTCCAGGACCTTCTGGTAGCGGCTGGCCTCGAAGTCCTCGCAGGCCCGCTCGTCGCTGTCCAGACCGGCTGCCAGGGCCAGCTCCGCCCCCTCGCGCTGGGCCTCCCGCTTGGTGGCGTACACCCACACGTCCAACCGCCCGCTCCCGCTATAGCCGCGGTGCGCCAGCGTCCACACCGCCGGCTCCCGGGTGGTCTCCACCCGACCATCCGGCCGATACAGGCGGGAGGCGACCTGCGGCTTGATGAATTCGGAGTAGTCGGGCACGTCGGCACCATACTGCCGACCCGCTTGCCACGCGGGAGATACCAACGAGACCACCCACACCGGGGGTCGGTGGCTTGCCCAGCCACACGGTGGGCGACCGCGACAGCTCCGTGTTCAGGAGGAGATCGAGCCGGAGCGAGCCGAGGCGCAGCGGCGGGCCGACCGTGACCGGTGGGACGGCCTGGGGCCCGCCATCGCGTGGGCGCAGAAGATTCTGGCGAACCCTGAGGGTACGCGATCCTGGACACCGCGACGACGGGCCTGGACTACGACTCGCGGATCGTGGAGGTCGCCGTCATCACGGCGTCCGGGAAGGTGCTGCTCAACACGCTTCTCAATCCGGGCGAGCCCGTCCCGGCTAAGGCAACGGCGGTTCACGGCATCACTGATGCGATGGTGGCCGTCTTATCCGAACCAGGTGTCACACCCCCCGCCTAGGCTTGAGGTGAGGAGTTCCGAGACGGGTGGAGCGTGGCTCCTGGTTCGGTGCCTAGGGGCGCCCTGCAAAGAAGCTGGTGATGCGTGCAGATTCGCGTTGAAAAGCAGAACAACCCTGTCGCTGACGAGGTGAGCGCCCTCGTGGCGGTCACGCGGCCGATCATCGCGGGGATCTATCACTCGATCGGCCAGGACGTGCTCAGCGCGATCGGGAAGCGCGAGGACATAAAGCTGAAGCTCCTCGGCAAGATCAGGAGTCAGGGGGATGGGGACACCGGGATCGCGTTTGAATACGCCGTTCACGATGCGGTAGTCAACAAGGTCCCCATCGTTGTCGAGCGGGTGGCCGATGCCCTCGGCCATTGTCGGATCAACCGAGGCGACCCGTCATCGATCTTGTTCGCCATCGAGAAGAGCGGCTCTCAGCAGCTGATCTCCACGGAGATCGACCTCATCACGGCCGAGTCGAGGGTCTTGTCCGGAGAGCGTGGGCAGCCGGTGAAGTTGAAGGGACACCTCAACCGGCTCGCCGCTGCGTTCCGGCGCCCCAGCACCCGCGCCCAGCTGCCTCAGAGCATCAGGGGCCTGTGGAAGGCGGACCTCTTCCTCGGTTCCACCGAGCCCGACCACTGGGTGGGCACCACGGTCAAGATCAACCGATCGCATCTCGAAGCGGCCAGGGGACTGCGAGTCGCCATCGTTCCCAGCAAGTCGGGAGCCTCTGACGCGATCAAGAAGGACGAGCAGAAGAACCTGATCGTCTGCCCGATGCCGCACGACGGCAGCTTCATGCAGGTCTTCTATGAGGGGTGGCGGATCGTCCAGGCCCTTTGTGAATCCAACTTCAAGATGCCCAAGGAAGTAGACCTCCCCAGCCCTATCGACCGGGAGGTCGCACGGGTCTATATCGAGCGGCGAGAATTCCCCGTCCCCGACGTTCTGGAAGCCACCAGGAAGTTCGCGCAGCCGGAGCTTCTCGTTGCCGACGAAACCCCGGCCTCCAACGTTGCGTTCGGGGCAGACGCGCAGCCGGAAACCTCCACGATCATCACGCCGTTCCCTCGGATGAGCAGCTAGCACCAGGATGTCCCGCGAGCCGCATCTAGCTCGCGGGACAGCCCGTCGTCAGTTTCGTCGTCAGATTGACGAGCCGAAACGCGGCATCCCGAGATGGGTTCGGCCGTGGCGCTGGGCGAGGTCCTGCATGGTCTTGAGCTTGCCTTCAGCAGCGGCCCTAACGAGGCAGCGCGGGCGGAACAGGGCGTACCAGCTCCCGCCTGACGCTCCGCGCTGATCGCGGGTTCTCCGGGAGGAGCAATCCGTCCGCGACCGGCACGGCGATCAGGACGACGTCGTCCAGGCTGCCCCAGGTGGTTCCCTCGCCGGGGACCTCGGTGCCGAACTGCATGGTGCGGCCGCCCCCGGGCCGGTCGTCGAAGCGGATCCGGTGAACGTAGCCGCGCTGGGCAAGGAGGCCGGGAAGGATGCGGACGCCGGGCCCCAGGATGGTCTCCTCACGCTCCGCCGTCCCAGTCGACGGGCCGGTTGCGGTCGCGGTGGACCACCACGCCGGAGCCGCGGGGGCTCGGGGTACGCCTCAAAAGGCACCGGGCCGTCGCCACGCGGTACGACAAACTCTCGGTCCGCTACGAGGCCGCCATCCTCGTCGCGGCGATCAACGAGTGGTCGTGACCACGGAGTCGGTCACAGCAACAACTCCAAGGTCAGTTCGTCATGCAAAGGGATACCGAACTCGCCCCTCAGTGGTATCGACGGTTTCACGGCCCGCGCCGCATCCACCGCCCCCGGGATGACATCGACGATTCGCAGCCCACGGCGCTGGTAGAACCGGAGCGCATCCAGGTTGTCGTTCGTGGTGACCAGCCAGATCCGTTGTGCACCGACTTGTTTCGCGGCCTCGGCAGCAGCGGTCAGGAGGGAGCTGCCGACCCCGCTACGTTGAATCACAGCGTCCAGGGAGACTATCTCCAGGCCTTCGTCCGAGACCGTGTAGGTGAGCAGGCCGACAATCTGGCCGTCCTGCTCAGCCAACAGGGCCGGAAGGCTCAAAGCCTCGTAGACGGTTGCGTGAACCACCATGGTCGTGCCGCCCCAGGACGAGGTCAGAACGTCTGCGATCCCCTCGCGATCGGCGGCCGTGGCGGCTCTGACATGAAGATCCCCCATGAGGGAACACTAGCCCAGCAACGCAGCTTGCTGGCCAGTCGTTCTGCATCACCACGAACCACTTTCGATACACGTTCCAAGGGTGTTGCAGAAGGCTGTGATCAGGCAGGTCGGGACGGTGTCCGAGGCTGTGCGGTCATGCTGTGAGGGCGACGTGTGCATGCGGGCAACGGCCTGGACGGCGTGGTGGAGGCCGTCACCGCGTGGCCGGCAGTCGCGAAGGATCTTGTAGTTCTTCTGACAGGACCCCGAGCGCACGGGCGCCCGGGGTCCTTCGCGGAGATGCATTCAGGAGCACGATGCCTGTTTCAGGAGACCTCGCTGATGGTGTCCCGGATTAGGGCAGGCAGGTAGTCCAGAGCCGCTTCCAGAAGATGTTCAATCGCGGCGGCCTCCGTGCTGGCGTCAATGTCGATGCGCTTCTGCCAGGCGCAGGGCTCGTAGCGGGCGAGCATCGACAGTGCGTACAACACCGCCCACCAGGCCAGCAGCGGATGGAGCGGCTTGGGGTTTTCACCAAGGGCGGGGAAGACGAAGGGCTGTCCTCGGTACCAGGTGGCGACCCTGTCTCCGAGGGGCAGCAGTGCCTGGCCAGCAACGGGAGCGGGTGCGTCCCAGAAGACCCGCACGACGGTCATGCCCGTCACGGTGGAGTCCTTGTCCCAGTCGATGCGGCCGTCAGGGCGGGTGCTCTGGACGTCGCCCAGCGTGGGGTACGAGGCCAGGAAGGTCTTGAGCGCGGTTACCTGATCGCTGGCCTGCACGACGTGCTGTGGAATGCCCTCCAGCCGCGCTGACTCCACTCCGAGACGTGGCGGCCAGGAGCTGAGGGAGCCGTATCGGGCGAAGGGGGAGCTGGGGAGAGTGTCCTCTTCGAAGGCGAGAACGGGCAGGTGGGCAGGCCCTGGCAGGCTGAAGCCCACGGTGTCGGAGATGGTCTCCCAGATCTGGCCGACTGTGACCTCCACGGTCGGTGTCTTGTCGGGCCTCTTCGCGATCAAGGATCCTGAGTCAAGGATCTCCGCGAGCCGGGGGAAAGCGCCAGGGACCTCGATCAACGGGAGGGAGGCGATGTCCGGGCCGTTCATCGCGTTGGTGCCGCCCACGATCTTCAGGCCGTGGCCGGTCAGCTTCCACGGGTCTGCTGGCATGCCGGGACGCTGCTCACGGTGCGCCACGTTGGAAGCTGCAGCCGCGATGGCCCGGCCAGCCTGGTTCAGCCCGTAGTAGACCAGCAGTGGTCTTGTCATGGCGTCGGTGACCTTGGCGGCAGCGAACATCTGCTCTGCCTGTTCCAGCGCCGCGCAGAACGTCTGCTTCCGAGCCGTGTTCCGGGCAGCCGCGCCCGGCGGGGCAGCCCTCATCCCTCGGAGCAACCGCTGATGCATGGCGGCGGTGTAGGGGGTGAGGCTGACGCCTCCCGGCGTATGCATGCGGAACTCCTGGGGTCGTGCTGTCGGGAAGATTGTCGTCCTTGTGGGGGCACACCGCGACGGGTTTGTTCGTGGGCTTTCAGGCGGGGACACCAGCGCGAGGACGTGCGCTTCAGCAAGATGGTTCGCGTTGGGCGCAGTTGAGGCTTGGGAGGGGATCGAATGCCTACAGGAGTGGCTGTCGTGTGCGACACCGACGACTGCTTCGCCGTCTACCTCGCGGTGGAGACTGGCGACGATGAAGACGCGCGTTCCGCGTCCGAGGTCTCGCAGCTGGCGCATAACGCCGCGCAAGGCGAGGGGTGGGTGGTCAGCTTCGGCTTCCGGCAGCCGGTGATGACCTGTCCCGGCTGCGCGGACGGCCGGGGGCCTGTGCGTGAACGCGGGGACTGCCGGCGGTGCATGGGCCGCGTCGATTCGGAGTCCAGGTGCGTGTACTGCCTGCGCCAGGTGGAGCCGTCACAGCCCGAGGCGTGACGGCGGCGTCCCGCCGTCGTTGAACGGGACTGTAAATCGTTCGGCTCTGACCCGTAGTCGGTGGTGACGCCGAGTAGCCGCCCTTGATCATGATCTTGTGGTGGACATCAACTTCCTTATGGGAACGGTGATTTCGGGGCTTTCGGTGCTGGCCATCGAGGACGTGGCGGACGGCGGCGACGCGGTGGTGGTCTCGGCCCGGACCCGGGACGTGGCGGTGCCGTGTCCGGTGTGCGGGACGCCGACGGCGAAGGTGCACGGTTATCACCGCCGAACGGTGAGGGACGTGCCTGTCGACGGCCGCCCACTTGCGCGTACGGCGGCTGGCCTGTCCCGCCCTGGGCTGCTGGCGGCAGACCTTCCGCGAGCAGATTCCCGGACTGCTGGAGCGCCATCAGCGCCGCACGGTGCGTCTTGTCGGGCAGATATCCAGGTGACGCGGGAGTTATGCGGCCGGGCGGCCCGACGCCTGGCCGGCCTGCTGGCCGTACCCGTTTCCCGGAGTACCGCGCTGCGCCTGCTGCGGCGCCTGCCGCTGCCGCAGATGGCGGTCCCGCGGGTGATCGGCGTGGACGATTTCGCCCTGCGCCGCCGCCACCGCTACGCCACGATCATCACGGATGCCGAAACCGGCCGGCGCGTCGCGGTCCTGCCCGACCGCGAGGCCGCGACGCTGGAGTCCTGGCTGCGCGAACATCCTGGTGTCGAGGTCGTGTGCCGGGACGGCTCGGCCACCTATGCCGAGGCCGTCCGCCGAGCCCTGCCCGACGCGGTGCAGGTCAGCGACCGATGGCACCTCTGGCGAAATCTCTGCGACAAAGTCCAGCTCGAGGTCCACGCCCACGCCGGCTGCTGGGCCACCATCAACCCGCCCCGCCCCGGCGGAGTACGCGAGCAGACCACCCGCGAACGCTGGAACAAGATCCACGATCTCCTTGGCCAGGGCGTCGGCCTGCTCGACTGCTCCCGCCGCCTGGGCCTGGCCCTGAACACCGTCAAACGCTACGCCCGCATGCCCGAACCCCAGGCCCTGCGCATCGCCCCCGCCTACCGGCCCACCCTCGTCGACCCCTACCGCGAGCACCTGCGTCGGCGCCGCGCCGAGGATCCCGCCGTCCCGGTCACCCACCTCCTCGAAAAGATCTGGGAGTTGGGCTACACCGGCAGCGCCAACTTACTGGTCCGCTACCGCAACCAGGGCCGCGCCGAAGGCGACCGCCCCGTCACCACCCCGCGTCACGCCAGCCGCCTCCTGCTCACCGACCCCGAAAACCTGCGCCCGAAGGAAACGACCCTGCTGGAGAAGATCGCTGCGGCCTGCCCGGAGATGACTGCACTCGCCGATCTCGTTCGCGGCTTCGCCGGGCCCTGCTGAAATCGGCCGAGGGCAACGACGTGAAACTCACCGGGTGGATCACGGCGGCCCGGGCCATCGACCTGCCTCACCTGCGCAGCTTCACCAACGGTCTCGAAATCGACCGGTCCGCCGTGAACGCCGGCCTCACCTTGCCCTACCACAACGGCCGCACCGAAGGCGTCAACACCCGAACCAAGAGGATCATGAGACAGATGCACGGGCGCGCCGGATTCGACCTCCTCCGCCACCGCATCCTTCTGCCCTGACCGCTACCCGGCGTCACCACCGACTACGGGCCAGAGCCGCTCGTTTGACAGACCCTGTTCCGGCGTCGAAAGGATGAGAGGAAGCAGGTCAACTCCGCATCGCTGAGCGGCATTCGGGGGCCACACGGCGTCCTCACGTGACATTCTGACCCGGTGGACTACCGGATGCTTGTGGATCCTGCGGCGGAGCCGACCGAGGCGGTCGAGGTGCACGTGCCGGAGGGCACGTCGGTCGTAGCGGTGGCGGACCTCCTGGAGGACATCTTGGGCAGGTTCCCCGACGTCGAGACCATGGAGCTCGTGGTCGGTGGACGTCGGGCAGCCCTGACCTCTCGGTCCTTCCTCGCTCGTACCTTCGTCGCGCCCGCCGGGGACAAGGGGACCGGGGACGGCGACGGTGCCACCGTCCCCGGCACGTCGACGCGTTACACGGCCTTGCGCTACGCGTGCACCGAATCGGGCTGCGAGGGTGAGGTATACGCTGCCTACCACGACGATCGGTACCGCCCGGCATGTCCGCTCTGTGGACGGCCGATGGAGCTGGTGGCGTGAAGGCCGGCGATGTCCTGAAACCCCCGCAGGACGTGCTCTCCGTCCGCTTCTTCAGCGTGGGCTACCTGCCCTCCTGTGGAGCCCTCCTCTATTTGCTGGTCCTGGTCTGGGCCGGTGCGCCGGGACCGACCCTGCGCTTCAACACCGCATGGGACACGGCCACCGCCCTGGGCGCCGGGGAGGTCCTCGGCATCCTCCTCGCGGTACTCCTCGTCGCGTTGCTCCTCGCTCCGCTCCAACTGCCCCTCGTCCGGTTGCTGGAGGGCGATTGGCCACTCGGGCTCGGAACGAGGGCGGCCCGGCTGCGTCAACTGCGGCGCAAGCGGCGCCTAGAGGCGACACGAGTCCTCGCCGGACCCACGGCCCCGACCGCCGAGGAGATTCAACGGGCGGGTACGGCCGCGTCAGCGCTGGCGCGCTCCTTCCCCGCGCCGGACCACCTGGTGCGGCCGACCAGGCTGGGCAACGTCCTCGCCGCCATGGAGGACACCGCTGGCCGGCCCTACGGGCTCGACCCGGTCGTCGCATGGCCTCGCCTGTATCCCCTCCTCGACGACAAGGTACGGGCTGTCGTCGACGACCGGCGTAACGCCCTGGATGCGGCCGTACGCATGACGGCCACCGGTGCGGTCACAGCGGTGGTCAGTACCGCTCTGCTGGTCAGGTCCGGCTGGTGGGTGTGCCTGGTGCTGCTGCCGCTGGCGATGGCTGTGACCGCCTACTCCGGGGCCGTCCAGTCCGCCCTCGCCTACGGGGAGGCCGTACACACGGCGATCGACCTGCATCGCTTCACGTTGCTGACCGCCCTGCACCTTCCACTGCCGTCCGACCGGACGGAGGAGCAGGCCGTCAACAAAGCGCTGAGCGACGAGTGGCGGCAGAATGTTCCGTTCTCTCCCACATACCGACATCAGTCCGACGGGGGACAGCAGCCATGACTGAGGACGCCCGTTCTCCGGTGGACCGGATCAAGGAACGCGTCGACCGTTACCAGCGGGACGGCGACCCGATGACCGTTCTGGACGCAGAGGCCCTGGCTGAAGCCGAGGCAGCCTGGCAGATGCAGCGCGTGGAGGAACAGCCGGACGGGACGACTTCGGTGGACCCGTACACGGTGTACGTCATCGGGCTGCTGCACTGGTGCCGGCACCTGGCGTTGCCTGAGGGGCAGAAGGAGGACGATCTCCGGCAAGCGCTCCACCTGTTCGCACCTTTCGCGAAGGTCCCCCACATCCTGCCCCCGATGGCACAAGACCTGCTGGGCCTGCACGGTGACGAGGCTCTGCTGGCCAACCTGAGACGGCGCATCGACCTGTACCACACGCATGGAGACCCCTCCGGCCTTTCGGGCGCTGAGGGGCCGGACGTCGCAGGGCGGCTCGCTCGCACCGCGTACGGCGGCAGCGGGCTTCCGTTCGTGGTGGCCCACACCATCGCGCTGTTCCACTGGTGCCGTCACCTGGCCGTCTTCGACACGGATTCGCTCGACGTGGCGATGAGAATGTTCCGGGAGTTAGGCGCCTCCCGCTCCTTTGTGCCTCCCGAGGAGCTCTGGTCGCTCGCAGGGGAGGACCCGGCCGCAGCACGGGCCGCGCACCGGGCCATGATGTCCCTGTCGTGGATCTCGGACCCGGCGACTGCCGACCGGGCGATCGGAATGCTGGGCCGGGCAGCAGCCGGACTGCCGGCCGGACATCCCAGCCGCGGCGTGCTGCTCGCCAAGCAGGGCGTTGCCCATCAAATGCGGTTCGGTTTCACCGGCGATCCCGCGGACATCGACGAAGCAGTCGAAGCGGGCCGCCTCGGACTTGCGGCTGTGCCCGAGACGCACCTCGGCCGCTCGCGGTACGCCTCCAACCTCGCCAACGCCTACCGTGTCCGCGCTGAGGCAGCGAGCAGACCAGACCCGGCGGACATCGCGGCGGCCGTGGAACTGGCGGAGGAAGCCGTAGGGCTGTTGACACCGGAATGCGCGTATCGAGGCCAGATCCTCGGCAATCTGGCCACCGCGCTCGCGGTGCGCTACCTGCACGAGGCCGATCCCGACGACCTCGACCGGTCCATCGAAACAGGTCGCCAGGGAGTGGCCGTCCAGGGCAATCCCGAGCGGTTCGGCATCCTGCACACTCTGTCCCGCGTGCTGAGCGAACGGTTCGAACTGCACGGTGACCCGGCTGACCTCGACGAGGCCTCGCGGTACATAGAGCAGGCCATTGTCGAGCAGCGGGGGGAGCCCTGGGTCGACCTTGGCGAGCTGTACCGCCAGCTGGCCTGGATCCGGTGGCTCAGATACCAGGCCGACCACGACCTGGCCGACCTTGACGCGGCACTCGACGCCGGCCGCTCGGCACGCGCGGTCACCCCGCCGGACCACCCGCAGCGCACCCACCGGCTCTCCATGCCGTGGGCTTTGGCCGGTGCCCGCTTCCACCACACCGACGCGCTGGAGGACGTGGACGCAGCCCTTGTCGAAGGTCGGATCCTTGTGGCTGAGGCCGACCGATTCGGGGCCAGAAATGCATGGACGAGCGCCGCGAACGCACGGCACTCCGTGGGCCTGCTCCTGGCCGTCCGGTTCGACAGGACCGGCGATCTTGACTCGCTCGACGAGGCGATCACGCTGTACCGGTCCGCCGTCGCCGAGGATCACGGCCCCGCCCTGCTCCGGAATCTGAGTATCAGCTTGCGCAACCGGGCTCAGGTGAGGGGCGCGTCGGCCGACTGGCGCGAAGCCGTCGAGTACGGAAGGTCCGCGGTGGCTGCGGCTCCCCATGGCCACCCCGAACGAGCGGAGTGCCTCTCCCAGTTCAGCGCCACGCTGCGAGAACGGTACGAGGCCCACGGTGACGCCGCCGATCTGGAGGAGGCCGTCGCGGTGGCGCGAGAAGCGTTACGGACGGCGGACGACCCCGCCGCCGGCGCCGATCACCCCGAAGACGCCGAGCCGGCCTCTCGCAGGCCCCTCGCAGGACCCGACGCGCTCCCGCTACCCCCAGACCCCACAGAACGGCTGGCCGCCAGGGGCGGAGCCCTGGGACACCTGTCCAGCGCCCTTTTCCTGCGGTTCCGACGTCTCGGCGACACAGCGGACATCGACGGCGCGGTGTCGTACGGCCGACTCGCACTCGACCGGGCAACCCCGGACACGGAAAGCTACCCGGCCCTCTTGGGCACCCTTGTCAGTGCCCTGGGCACCCGCTACGGCGAGCGGGGCGCCGGCGCCGACCTCGATGAGGCAATCGACCTCGCGCAGCGGGCCGCAAACCTGACCCCGCCCGGCTCGCCGGCACGCGCCGTACGTCTCAGCAACCTGTCCCGTGTTCTGCATGAGCGATACAAGCGCACCCGCGACCCTGAAGATCTCGACCGGGCCACGGACATGGCTGAAGCCGCCGCTGACGAACTGCCGATGGAGCACGCCCACCGCGCCATCGTGCTCATCGGTCTCGCCCAGTCTCTTCAGGAACGCTTCGACCAGGATCACGATCCCGCGGACGCGGATCGGTCGATCGAGGTCGCCGCCGAGGCCGTCGCAGCGACCAGCCCCGGGCACCCGATGCACCTCGGATGCCTCAGCAACCTCGGTGTCTTCCGCGTCGCGCGCGCGTACGCCGAGGAGAACGCGGCAGCGGCGGAAGCCGACCTGGCGGAAGCGATCCGCGTCTACCGGGAGGGCCTTGCGGTGGCAGCCGAAGACGCCCCCGAGCGGTTCACGCTCCTGGCCAACCTGGGCGAAGCTCTGTGGCATGGCTACGTGGTGTCGGGAGATCGCTCCCGCGCCGAGGAGGCCGCCGCCTGCTGGCGGCAGGTTGCCGAACACCCGGCCGCGGCCACCTGGCCCCGGCTTGCCTGCGCCCGGAAGTGGGGCGACACAGCGGCGGAGCTGGCCGAAGAGCCCTCATACGTCCTCGACGCCTACACCACCGCGGTGGCCCAGCTCTCCGTGCTGGCCTGGCACGGACTCGGCCGCGGCGACCGCGAACGGCTGCTGACCCGAACCCGTGGCTTGGCCGCCGACGCGGCTGCCGCGGCCGTCGCCGCGGGGCGGCCCGACCGGGCGCTGGAACTCCTGGAACAAGGCCGCGGGGTGATCTGGTCCCAGCTCCTCGACGTCCGCTCCGACCTCACCGCCCTGCGCGAGGCCGCCCCGGACCTGGCGACCGAACTCGACCGGGTTCGACACGAACTCGACTCTCCCGCCGACATCCTGCTCGGCGAACCGGTCCCCGTCCCGGCAGACCACCGTATGGCACTGGCCGACCGCTGGGACGCGCTCGTCCGGCAGGCGAGGTCGGTCCCCGGCTTCGAGTCGTTCCTGCAGCCGCTGTCCGCCCCGGCACTGTGCGAGACCGTCAGCGACGGCCCCGTGCTGGTGATCAACGTCAGTCGCCGGCGCTGTGACGCACTGCTGGTCACAGCCGACGGGGTGCGGAGCCTGCCCCTGCCCGGTCTGTCGGAAGAGGAATCGACGCGGCGGACCAACGCCTACCTCGCGGCCCTGCGCGGATTCGCCCGCGGACGACGAGGACTGGCGGAACAGGTAGCGCTGGAGCAGGCGGTGGACGAGTTGCTGCGATGGCTGTGGGACACCGTCACGGCCCCGGTGCTGGATGCGCTCGGTATCACCGGCCCGACAGAGGACCGACACCGCCTCTGGTGGTATCCGACGGGCCCGCTGACCCTGCTCCCCCTGCACGCTGCCGGACACCATGGGGAGGGAGATGGCCGGACAGTCCTCGATCGGGTCGTGTCGTCGTACGCCCCGACGCTGAGGGTCCTGGGCCGTAGCCGGGCCACCGAGCCCGTGGACGCAGAGGCGCGGCTGCTGCTGGTGGCGCTGGCAGACCTGCCCGAACTGCCCGCCCTTCCGGGTGTCCACGAGGAGACAGCTGCGCTCACCGCGCTGCTTCCTGACCGGTGCACTACCCTCGACGGCCTTCGGGCGACCCGGGAGGCAGTCGCCGAGGCACTACCCCGGCACGCCTGGGTCCACTTCAGCTGCCACGGCGGGCAGGACCTCGCGGACCCGTCCCGAGGCGGTGTCCACCTCCACGACGGCACGTTGACGGTCGAGGAACTCACCTCCGCCCGTCATACCACTCAAGGCGAACTGGCCTTCTTGTCCGCCTGCCAAACGGCGCTCGGCGGCGTGTACCACCTGGATGAAGCGATCACCCTTACGTCAGCACTTCAGCACGCCGGGTGGCGGCACGTCGTCGGAACCCTGTGGTCGGTGGGAGATGCGGCGGCCACGATGATCACGACAGCCACGTACCGGCACCTGGTGCGCGACGGCGCGATCGACGCGGACGCGGTCGCCCGCGCCCTGCACAGGGCGACGCTGACCATGCGCGACGGCCTGCCCCAACGCCCCTCGAGATGGGCACCGTTCGTCCACGTCGGCCCGTGATGATCGTGGGCGCAGGCTCGCACACGGTTGTTCCCTCCACGCTTCGAACGGCAGGTGAAGAAGCGCCGGCAGCCGCAAATCCGGGCCAGGACCCCGGCAGCAGACGGCAACCACCGGCGGCATCGTCATCGACCACCCGCGCCAGGAACGGCTACACCATACCGATCGGGCTCCATCAAACAGCTGCGGGAGATCGCCGCCGAAGGGCTCAAGGAGGCGTACTTCCGGGACAACGCGCATCGGATGACAGAACGAGGACATCACAATGTGACGTCGACGGGTCCACTAGCGTCATCGACCAGGGATTTCCCGCTAGGTCGGGCCGTTGGTGGCTTCGACGACGCCCCGGGTCGGTCCGCCGGCGTGGTGCCGAAAGGCTGAGTGATCGGCGGGGGCGTGGCCGTTCATGGAGCCGGGGGCGCCCTATGGAGATGACGGCCGGGCCAGCGTAGGCGCCGCTGGGGTCAGCCAGTCACCTTCTCATTCCTGAAGATGTCGATCACTCATGCCAGGCACCGTCGCTCGGTCCTTCCCCGGCGAGGCCCGGCGACTCCGTCGTGTACACGCCGACTGGGTCACAATGTCGGCAGGCCGCTGCCGGTGCCGTGAAGGGCTTGCAACGCGGTGACCAGCCGGCCGTGGGCGGGCAGCGCTCGGTCCAGGGCCGCCCGGTCGGAGTCGGGCAATTCCTCGACGACCACACCGTGAGGGCCTACCGCAAGTTCGGGCTGCTCCTCTTCCTCCAGGGCCGCCCACGTGGCGATCCCGTACCCGGTCACGTGCCCAGCCGCGACGGCTTCCTCCAGGACGGCGAAGGCGACCCGGACCGCGTGTGCAGGGCGGGGCGGTCGCCGGGGTGGGCGCGTTCGGGGTTGTGGAGCAGTACCAGGTCCAGCCGGTCGCGTCCGAGCTGTTCGCGGGTGCGGTCGATCTGCCAGCGCACGTAGTCTGGGGCGAGGCTGTGGCCGCCCGAGACCTGGTCCTCGGTGAGGACCCCAGCGCTTACAGCTTCGTTGCCAGTGGCTGCGGTGAAGTAGCCGGCCTTTGTGGAGACCCACAGGGCCGGGTGGGCGGCCCGGGCTGGGGCGAGCAGGATCTGCGCCTGACCGGCGGCGTAGTTGGGGGCGGTATCGATCCACTGCGCGCCGGAGGCGGCCGCACGGGGGCCGCCTCCGGGATCGCCCGGCACCGATAGGTGCCCAGAGCGAGCTTCGCCGTCACAGCAGGCTCCCCACCATCGCGGCCTGCCCGGCAACGAGCTCCTGCACCAGCCCGGCGACGTCCTCCATGGTGAGGCTGGCTGCTTCCGCGAGTGTGGCTAGGTCAACGGTGCGGCCGTCGACCAGCGGGCGCAGCACCGCCTCAGCGGCCGGGGCGAACTCGTACACGCTCCCGGCGGCGGACAGCGTCACCGCGTCGACGCCGACGTTCCGCACGGCGCGGGCCGTTGTCAGCCGTACCCGCACCCTGCCGTCGACGGGGGTGGCGTCGATGTACGGCAGGCTCGGCACCATCCGGCCGACGGCCTGGCCGTCCATCGCCGTCTGGAAGCGGGCGAGCAGCGCCGGGTCGTCCAGGAGTTCGGCGAGCCGCTTGCGTATCCCGTCCAGGGCGTCGGCCTGGACCTCCGGTGCGGCGAGCAGCGGCAGGTCGCGCCGCCAGTCCTCGTGTGCGAGCAGCTGCTCGGACACCCACGCCATCAGATCGGTCGCGGTGTGGGTTTGCAGGCCGCAGGTGACGTGCAGGGAGCGGGTGCCCTGGTCGGCGGAAACCGCGTGCCACATCCCGCGCGGCACATACAGCAGGTCCCCCGGGTGCAGGGCCAGGTCGGCGCAGGGCTCGGTGGGTGCCTCGCCGGGATCCTCGATGTCGCGGTACAGCGGGTACGGGCGGGTGCTGCCGTAGATCCGCCACCGCTTCGCGCCGTCCAGCTGGACCACGATGGTGTCGTGGTCGTCCCAGTGAATGCCGAACCCTTCGGTGCTGGTCCAGGAGGCGTACAGGTTCGCCTGCACGCGGGTGCGCAGCTCGCGCTCGATCGCTTCGACCAGGCGGGCGAGGGAAACCAGCCTCGCCGGCCTCCGGGAGGAGCAGCGCGCCACGGCACTCACCGAGCTCCGGAGCAAGCTCCGCACGAGCCGCGATCAGTGCCGTCAGCTCCAGGACCAGGTCGACGCCGCCGCGACCGTCATCATGACCCTTCTCGCCGAAAACGCCGCGCTGCGCGATACACGACGAACAGCTCAACCGTCGTCGTCCCGCTTCCACCAATAACTCCAGCTGTAGATCCTGATCTTGCCGGGTGTGAATCAACTGGGCGACCGATCCAGATCATGGAAGGATGGCTGTGCAGAGCAGGGGAAGCGGGGCGGCATGGGACTGGACTACAGCTACGAGATCTTCATGCCCCCTCGGAACGTTGTGAGGGCACTGACCCAGCTTGCCGAGCTTGCCCCCCAAGGCCGCAACACGCCGTCGCTTCGGGTGACCCTGCCGGGCGGAGAGCAGTTGATCGTGCCGTTCACCTCGAACTTCAAGAGCGAACCGGTCGACTGTTCAGCAGGCGGCCCGCTTGAACTGGACACCTCGATCGTCATCGGCGTCGACGACGCGATGCGCGAGTGCTTCCTCCGCGATTCCGACACGGTCGACGAGCGGGGACGAGTGTCGGTCGGGTACATCTACCTGACTGTCAGGTTCTCCCCCGCATGGCACCCAAACTTCGCGTCACTGCAGTTCACAGCCGCTACCTCAAGCATGAGCCGGATGTTCGTGCAGTCCGCGAGTGTAAGGAAGGTGTTCACCGACCTCACCGCCACCACCGGTGGTACGTGCTGCCTGCTCGACACCGAGACCGACATCTTCGACCTCTGCTGGCTCAACGGCGAGACGTTCAGTGGCGAGACTGTTCCTGGCGCCCGTTTCTCGCGCTTCCACGATCTCGTCGCCGCCTGGCGCGAGCCGGTGGAGTAGAACGGGACGACGCTCGCACGGGATACGGCACACCCCGCCCGGTCAACGCTAAACTGGCCACGCGAAGCGCTCAGTCACTGGGTGAGGCCGGTCCACACACGGAGACGCCCACCGTTGGTCATCGTCGTTGTGCGGACAAGCCGCGGGGGGCGCCGACGACGGCGGGTTCGGGGAAGTAGGGATGAAGGCGTCGGCCGTGGCGGTGGTGTCGTCCAGTAGGCGGGCCGCGCGGTCGTCGCCGTGACCGGCGGCCGCGGCGACGTGGGGGCGGGTGAGGGATGCTTCGAGCGCCCCCACTTCGCGCTCTGCCTCCACTGCTCACGCCCGCGCCACCTTGGTGTTGGCCTGGAACAGAATCCCTCATTCGGCCGCATCATGGCCGGTCCGTGTCCGGGCTGGAAGGCGGGTGGTCAGCGTGTCGGACCGGATCGGGAACGTCACTCTCGAACGTTACGAGCAGATCGTCAAGCAGGCCCTGGAGCTGGTCGAGCAGCTCACCGGCGCCCAGTTCAAGCTCGGCGACATGGCCCTGGAGATCGAGCCGATGCGGCCGGTGGGCGGCGCCCACGAGGCCGCGGACGAGAGGTTGTTCACCGTCGAGCAGTCGCTGCAGCGGTTCGCCGATGACATCGGGGTCGCGCCGGCGACGGTGGAGAAGTGGCGGTGGACCGCCTCGCGGTGGCCTGCCGAAAAGCGGCGGCCGGGGATCTCCTTCAGCGTCTACCGGGTCCTGGCCTCGGTCCGCGACGACGACGAGCGGTTCGCCTGCCTGGACGACCCACCGTTCAACGAACGCACAGGTCAGCGCAAGTGGACACCGGACGGCGCCAAGCGGGTCGTCGGGCAGCGGGTGGACAAGCCGGTCACGGTCGACGAGAAGGTGCAGGCCGTCGCCGACCTGACCCGGGACGACGAGGTCGCCGCGATCGTGACCGCGGATCTGCTGCGCCGGCCCGCCGCCGCGGCCCAGCTGCCGCCGGCCGAACGGGTCCGGGTGGTGCAGGAACTCACCCGGGACGACGAGGTCGCCAAGACGGTGACCCCGGAGTTGTTGCGCAGGCCGGAGGTCGCGCGGGAGTCGATGCGGGACAGCACCGCCCGGTTCCTGGTCAAACGGGCCCAGTTCGACAACTCCCAGCGAGTACGCGAGGTCATCCGCGACCGCACGCCCGCGGTGAGGCAGATCGAGCACACCATCGAGTACCTCGACCTGGTCGGCTCCTGCCACCAGTTCGTGGCCACGCTGGGCCGACTCGTTCCCCGCCTGCGGGGCCAGGAGTTCAGCGAGGACGAACGCGAGACCATCCGGCGCGGGATCGCCAAGGTCAGGGCCGGAGCGGACTGGCTGGAGGGAGCCATCGACAGCGGTGAGTTCACCCTGGACGAGCAGCTCGCCCAGCTCCTGCGGCGCGAGCGCGAGTAGGCCATGGGCCGCCGGCGGCCGGGCGAGGCCAAACCGGTGAGCGAGTACTACGGCGACCTGGTCCGGACGGCCCTGATGGAGGCCAGACCCGCAGGTCTTCACACCCGCCAGCTCGTCTCCGCCACCCAGCTGACGACCTCCCAGGTCGCCCGGGGGATCCGGCACCTGCGGGACGTTGGAGCCGCAGAACACCTGACCCCGATCATCTGGCGGCGCCGGGAGGGCTACCTGTTCTCCGACGAGCCAGCGGACTGGATCGAGTACGAGAAGAAGCAGTTCCGGCAGATCCTCAACCGGCTGACCCGCGCGATCACCGGCACCCTCGATCCGCACCTGGCCCGCTACCCCGACGACGAATGGGCCCAGGTCGCCCAGGCCCAGCTCATCGGCGTCCGCGCGACCCTGGCCCAGCTCACCAAGTAGACCCCGGACCATCTGGACACCCGTCCCCCATTTCGATCAGGCCCGTCATGCCCGCACCGACCACACACCGCCGTCGGCGCTATCCCTCGGACACCACGGTCGCCGAGTGGGCGCTGCTGGAACCGCTGCTGCCCGTCCCGGCCTGCCAGACCAAGACTGGCGGCCGTCCGGAGAAGTGGCCACGGCGCGACATCGTCGACGCGATCCGCTACATCGTCGACAACGGTGCCAAATGGCGGGCCTTACCTGCGGATTTCCCGCCCTGGGAGACCGTTTACGGGTTCTTCTGGCGGTGTAACCGGGCCGGGGTGGTGGCCTGGATCCGCGATCAGCTGCGGCGTCGGATCCGCACCAACCTGGGCCGGTGTCCGCACCCGGTGACGCTGATCGTCGACTCCCAGTCGGTCAAGGCCGCCTCCACCGTCTCGAAGGCCACCCGCGGCTATGACGCCGGGAAGAAGATCAACGGCCGGAAGAGACACATCGCCGTGGACACGATCGGGCTCCCCGTGATGATCAACGTGACGCCCGCCGACATGACCGACCGGGACGCGGCCCGCGAACTGCTCTGGCGCCTGCGGCTCACCCAGCCCCAGATCACCCAGGTCTGGGCCGACTCCGCCTATGCCGGACAGCTCGTGAGCTGGGCCGATGACCGGCTCTGGCTCACCCTGCGGACCGTGTCCCGGCCCAAGAACGCCAAGGGCTTCGTCGTGGTCCCCCGCCGCTGGAAGGTCGAGCGGACGCTGGGCTGGGTGATGAACGCCCGCCGCAACGTCCGCGACTACGAACGCCTGCCCCAGCACTCCGAGGCCCACCTGACCTGGGCGCTCATCACGGTGATGACCAAGCGCCTGACCCGCAAGCAGCCGGCCGGCGCTGGACGCGGAAGACGAAAAACGCCCCTGCCCAGGCCATTCACTCAGGCGACGGACCGTCCTCACCGAACTCCTGACGCCAGCGCAGGAACTCGAGGTTCTGCCACATCACCCCGAGCTCGATCTCGGCCGGCGTCAAGCCGGTCTCCCGGACCAGGTCCTCCTCGCTGATGCCCTCGGGATGCTGCTGCAGAGCCCGGCCGATCTTCCCCGCGAACAGCTCGGCGTCCACGAACGGCCGCTGTTTGTACTGTTCGACCAGCTCAGCCAAATGCTCCTTGGTGCACCCGACGACCATGCGCTTGCCGTCGAACTTCGGGTCGACGCCAGGAATGGCGCTTTCGCCGGATGCTGGAAGAAGCCGCAGTCGGTTACGTGCTCGCCGTTCCGAAGTCCCAGCCGGTGCCCCGCTTAGGTCGGATCGACTATCTCTTCAGCCAGGCACCGGATGAGGCATGGGAGCAACGTTCGTGCGGCGATGGCGCCAAGGGCCCGCGTGTTTATGACTGGGCGGCCGTCCAGCTCCCGGTGATCGAGGACTTCGACGGCGAACGGCCCACCCATCACCGCTGGGCGCTGGCCCGGCGCAGCATCAGCAGACCCGACCAGATCGCCTACTACCT
The DNA here is from genome assembly GCF_042672505.1 of Streptomyces sp. NPDC127190. Taxonomy (NCBI): domain Bacteria; kingdom Bacillati; phylum Actinomycetota; class Actinomycetes; order Kitasatosporales; family Streptomycetaceae; genus Streptomyces; species Streptomyces sp. NPDC127190. Next base: position 13,057 of record NZ_JBHXVE010000037.1, on the reverse strand, counting down.
CGCGTACGCGCCCGTGGGCACCAACGTTGACCGGCTCGTGCGCGTTGCCGGGCGCCGGTGGGCGATCGAGGAATGCTTCCAGGCCGCGAAGAACGAGTGCGGCCTGGACCAGTACGAAGTCCGCCGCTACGTCGGCTGGATGAGGCACATCACCCTGGCCATGCTCGCGTATGCCTTTCTCTCGACCACGGCGGCACAGGCGGCGGCAAAAGGGGGTGTAGAAACGGTTCCACCGTGGTTCCGCTCACCGTGGCAGAAGTCCGCCGGCTCCTGGCAACTGGCCCCGCACACCGGCCCCGCCCGCCACTTCGCAACCATGCGCTGAAATGGTCACGATGGCGGCGAAGGCGTCAGGCCGTGGCCCGGCATTGTCACTACCGACGACGATGTCATTCGTTGGAGGGGCGGTCCGGCAAGACCGCCCCTGACGTGCCAGCAGCCAACTACACTCCCGACGACGCCTCTGACCAGGCGAGATAGCGAACCGCTGCTCGAGTACTAGGCGACGTGGTGGCGGCGCTGATCCGGCGTACCGACCCCGATGCGACGCTCGTCTACCGCTCGCCTTACGAGCCGGCCGTGTTCTTCGAGCTCGCCGAACGCAACTACGCGATCACGGTGACGACCGCAGCGGGCGAGGACGCGGTCACCGCGGCCCGCGTCGCGGTGACCGCCCGCGAGCGCGACCTAGGGCCGGGAGTGCGATGGGCCCTGAAGACGGGTACACCGCCCTTCCCCATGCCGCTCTCGTCGCAGAGCACGAGGATTCGCTGAGGCCGTTCTTCCGGCACGGGCCGCCCCCTCACAGCCCGACGTGAGCGCCGAGCTCACGACGGAACCGCTTGTCGATGAAGTAGCAGAGGTCGTAGGCGCTGTAGTGGATCCGGCCGGTGTGCATACCCGGACGGAGCCGGGCTGCCAGCTCGTCGAGCAGCTCGGCGAGGACCACGGCCCGGGTTGCTGACAGGACCACCTCTTCAGCCCCGATGTGACGCTCGGGCGGGAACTGCCGCTCGGCGGGGGTCCACGGTGCGGGGCCAGCGGCGAACGCCTGGGCCCACGCCGCTGCCTGGTCCTCCATATTCTTGGGCTGTTGCTGCCCACCGTCCGAGGACGAAAGCCAGGTGAGGTGACGCGCCGAGTCGATGCCCTCCTGATGCTCGCGCCAGACGGGGGCCGAGTGGCCTGGAGGAGGGAGAGTGCGTCGGAAGCGGCGACCGATGCCTCCATTGTCACGGAGAAGTCCACGTTGGCCTTCAGCTCCTCCGGAGTCGGGATAGCTTCCGCCGCCCGCCACGTGGCTGCACGCAGTTCCTCCAGCCGTGCCGACAGCTCCGGCAGGGCACTGACAGACCGTGAGACAGGGGCGATCCACGGCTCGGTCCCTGGCACATACGGACTGGATCCAGCTGCGCCAAGGGGAGCGCGCAGTGCGTCGGCGGCCTCGTGGGCGAGCGCGCTCAGCCATCCGGCCTCGGGACCGATGGTCACCGGAGGCCGCCCCGGGGCCAGCCGGTACGCCAGCTCTTTCAGCGCGGAGACGGTCTGCCAGTGCCGGGACGCGGTGGTCATGACGCAGGCGGCGGGCTGGAGCTGTTCCTCCACGAGGTAACCGGGGTCAGCATCCAACCGAGCCGACCAGTCCTCGACGGCCTCGCGGAAGCCGAGCGGCCAGTCCTCTCCCCGCGCGCGGCGTGTGATCAGGTGGCGGGCCGGATCAGAGGGCTGCCCCAGTCCCGGTTCCTCGCGGTCAGCAGCCAGCAGGCAGTCCTCCAGCGCCTGCCAGGCGGCTCGGCGCTCGGCCTGCCATCCGAACCGGGGGTGTTGGTCCTCCCTCCGCCATGTGGGACTCTCTTGCGACCACAGCAGCCGTGCCGCCGCCGAATACAACTGCTCATAGGCGGCGGCCGGGCTCGTCTGGTCTTGTGTCATGTGTCTCTCCTCAGCCGCTTCCAGGCTGTCTGGTGATCTTGGCTTGTCCTGTCACATGCTTGCTGCTTGCCGGCCGCGAGTCCATCGCATACGCGGCCCGGGCGGAACGGCTGGTGAGCCGTGCCGGCTGAGCACCGCACGGCTCGTCCCCGCCGGAGCAGAAAGCGAGAGGGGTTCGGTGGAACCGAACCGCGGGACCGGCGATGGTGGCGCGAGGTGCTTTCAGGGCCATCGCATTCCACCCCGTCGGTGCCGTTCGGCATGGAGGCCGCGACGGATGGGCCGTCCTACGCCGCCCGTGGCGCCGGAGCTTCGCGATCATCCAGGGCAGGCCCAGGACCCGAAAGAGGTGTGTGCGGTGGCGCCGCCCATGGAGTCGTTGTAGAGCGGTCCGGCCGGTCCGTTGATGACGCTGAGGGAGATTGCCGGTTCCTCGGCAAGAGCGGCGGCGGAGGAACGCGGCGAGTTGCTCGGGCGTGGTGGTGAGGAGTTCGCGGGTGGCGCGGGATCCAGCTGGGGCCGCGAGAGGCCTCGGACCGGTCGAAGTCGCCCCAGACCTTGTCGATGGCGTGCACGATGGCGTCGGTACAGACCAGGCGGCGCTCTCGGTGGCTGCCCAGTGGTGCTCCCGCTGGCGGTTGTAGAGGTTGAAGTGCGGCGACTGCGGCGCACTGGTCTGGAGCTGGGTGGTGGCCGCTCGCACCCGATCGCTGATCTCGTGCTCGGGCCAGGTCTGCTGAAGTTGGGTGACGGCGGCGACGGTGGCGTCGAGCGCGGCGCGGTCGGCATCGAAGGCGCGCAGGACATCCGCCCGATCGATGCCGGGAGGGTCAGTGCCCGCTGCGGGGGCTTCTGGCCGTTCGCCGTGCAAGGTCAGGGTGATTCTGGGGGCGGTGGCTGCTGGTGGCCGCGAACGACTGCAGGGCTTGCTCGGCGGCGTCGGGGGTGGCGCTCCAGCCGCGCACACAAAGACCGTCGTCGCGCTGCGCGGTCAGGGCGCCGTCGCTGTGCCACGTCGCTGCCCAGGTACCGCCCGGCCGGTCGAGGAGTCCTGCCCCGCAATCGACAAGTACATTTGCTCCTTCCAACGATGGCTGCCCGACCACCTGGCAGGCATCGCCGATCCCGAAGACCTGAAGACGATCAAGCTCTTCGCGACCTGGCGCGTCCTTCCCCACTTGCGGGAACGAGCCGATCGCAGTCGGATCACACCGAGCGTCCGCGGCTTCGCAGCCGAGCAGATCACCTGCGCGACGGCCTTCCTGCAGTGGCTCAGCGCCCGGAACACTACCCTCGCGTCCTTGGGCCAGCTCGACATCGACGCCTGGTTCGCCGAGAACGCCGAACGCGGCCGCACCTCCCTGAGGCCCTTCCTCAAGTGGGCCATGCAGAGCCGCCCCTGCCCACGCTCCCTCTTCATCCCCGCACTGAGGATCTCCCGGCGGCCCGCCCTGAGCGAGATCGAACGCTTGGCCGCGCTCGGCCGACTGCTGACCGACACAAACGCACCGATGCGCCTCCGCGTCGCCGGGATCATCGTCCTCCTCTACGCCCAACCCCTCACCCGGATCGTCCAGTTGACGGTCGACGACGTGCTCCACGACGGAGAGGCCACGCTTCTGCGACTCGGGGAGCCCCCCTCGCCCGTCCCCACGCCGGTCACGGCCCTGCTGCTGGCGTACATCGCGGACCGCAGCAACATGAACACCGCCACCAACCAGGCATCCCACTGGCTCTTCCCCGGCCGCCGAGCCGGCCAGCCAGCCCGCCCCGACCGCCTGTCCACACTCCTGGGCGAGATCAGCATCCCAGTCGCCGCCCGCGGCGCCGCCATCCGACAACAGCTCCTCGAACTGCCCGCCCCCGTCGTCGCGGACGCCCTCGGCTACCACGACAAGACCACCAGCCGACTCCTCCGAGAGACCAGCGGAACCTGGAACCGATACGCCGCTGGCAATCACAGCCGGTCACCGGCGGGCTGGGCTCCTCGAGGAACCCTCGACGGTTGATTACGCGAGCCCACCAGTACCGAGGCCGTGATCAGAACATGGCCCACGCGTCGCCTGGCAGGTAGTGGAAAGCGTCGTCCATGGCGTCGGCAGGCAGGAAGACCGGGCGCGTGAGCAGCCGATCGCCGGCCCGCTGGACGCACAGCACCACCCCGAGAGTGAGCGATCCGGCCTCCGCCCCGGGCAGGTAGAACAACTCCGTTCGGGTCTCCGCACTGTCCGCGCGGTCGAACAGCCACTGCTCCAGCTCGGAGGGAACCTTGCCGACCAGCGGCTCCCCGTCTGCAGGAACCTGAGGCCCCCGCAGGGCATCGACCGATATGCCGCACAGGCTCTCACCGGCTGAGAAGTAGAGCTTCAGACCCATCTTGGGGTAGGCGTGGCATGCGATGTTCCAGTGCGAGTAGTGCTGGCGCCCGGTCGCATGGGATCCGCCGAGCGCGGAAGCCGCCGCGTCTGAGCTCATTCCGAACCGCAACGGCCCCACGCTCACGAACGGATCGAAGGTCCACTGCTGTCGCTCGCGGTCCGGCAAGACATCCCACAAACTCATGAACCGCAGCCTACGACGGACCATCCGTCCCAGATTAAGGCCTCCCGGCCTCGCGTCACCGCACGGCCAGATGATCAGTCGGCGGTCACACCCGGTCACCAGCGGGTGGGGTTCCTCGGGGAATTGGCGACAGTTGTATACGCGAGCCCACCAGTACAGAGGCCGACGTAGCCGGATCGGCCCTCTCAGGCGTGTTCAGCCTGGCCGTAAGGCCAGTCCTTGTGCCGAGCCGCGCGACCCACAAGAGTGTCGGTGGAACTGTCCACGGCGCCTCATCACCGGCCCGCTCTGCGCAGCGCAGGCGGCACGCCGTGGCCTTCTGGGACGGAGAGGGATGGGGACGCGTGGCGAAACGTCACCGCGATCGCGTCACCGGTGGCAGCGCACGGTGTTCGGTGTGGCCATTCGCATGCGTGGCGCCCCGCCGCAGGCGGCACGGCGGGAACGCCACGAACACGGCCGACAGGCTACCCCAGCCGCCAGAGCTGGAATCCCAGAACTTGCGTACGGGCACGGCGGTCATCGGAACGCTACCTAGGGGATTTGAGCGCTCCACCGGAGGTTTCGGCCTGATCGCGGGCGGCGGCACTCCAGTACCGGCCAACGCCCAGTGAAAGTAGCCGAGTTATCGGTTGCCGCGATGCGGGCCGAGCCGGGCAGGGGCAGGGTGGACCCAGTTTCCAGTAGCTGCAGAAGGTAGTCGGCATCGTCGGGGTGGCTCATCACGCAGGTGATCTCGGTGACCGTCCAGGCGACTCGGTTCACGAGTTCCATGCCCTTGGCATTGGGGATGCGCTCGGTGAGCGGGCCGGTCTCGTAGTCGTCGGTCGGCTGCGCGGCAATTCATCCGCTTCGCCCGCTCGCAGCACCTCATCCTGGTCGACCCGACACGGACTCTGACCATGAAGGAGCCGAACGACTTCCGCAGCAGGACTCTCGCCCTCGACCAGCAGCGCGAGCTCTTCCGCCGCTCGACCACCGGCGAACGTGTCCACCCGCACGAGGTTCTGATGGGCATGCTTGCCGTGCTGCATGGTGCCTCCAGTTCCGAGGTGCGGATGTTGCAGATCACGGACGTCGACTCGGTGGCCCAGACCGTCAATCTTGGCAAGCGACTCCACCCTGTTCCATTGGACCCCGCCTCCTGGACTGTGTTGCAGCGCTGCCTGTCCCACCGTGAGGCATGGCTGACTGCCAACCCGATGGTCACCAAAGGAACCAGAGCCGGGCGAAGCCCGGACTCAACTGCCTGTCTCTCACACACCCCTGACGGCTGCGGATACCCGCCCCGGATGATCCGCAGCACCCGCCTCCTCGACTTGGTGAACGCCATGGACCCCAAGCTCGTCACCGCCTTCGGCGTGGACCCGCAGGCCACTCTGATCTATCTCGCCGACCGCGTCGATCCCGGACGACTGCCAACCCTGCCGAAAAACGCTGGCGCAACACCACGCAGAACGTGAGGATCAACAACCGGTGTCCAGCACTCAGCGGAGGGGAACCGGCATGGTCGGTCGGGTGGAAGTGCAGCAGGTGGACGAGGAGGGCCTCAAAGAACTCCTCGCGGTGGCCGTCGAGGATGCAGCACCCGAAGAGGTCATGCCTCCCTTGGCCGGTCCACCAGGATGGACGACGGAACGACAGGAAGCCTTCCGGAACTGGCACCGGGCTCGACGCCTCGGACTTGTCGGCCCTCTCCGCGAGTCCACATTCGCGATCACCCACAACGGGAAGGTCGTGGGATCAGCCCGTTTGGCTCTCCGCGACAGCCATGACGTACTCGAAGCCGGCATGTGGCTCGGCCGTTCATATCGCGGACGCGGAATCGGTACCTCCACTCTCCGAGTCCTCCTCGACGAAGCCGTGAGAGCCGGCGCACGGGCCGTAGTCGCGGACACCAAAAGTCACAACACGGCGGCCCTTGGCGCCTTGCGCCGCAATGGCGCAAGGCTCATCGCACGCCAGGACACTGTCGAAATCCACGCTGAGCTGATGCCGAAGGAGATGCTGCCGCCTTCGCCCTCCACCGCGAACTCGTGAGCTTCGGCAGCACCTGGCACGGGTTCGCCGGAACATGTGCGCTTTGCCGAAGGACTCGGTGGAGGCGATAGCGACGCTGTTCTTCTCCTCCCGCTCGGTCAGCACCTGGAACAGCAGCTCGGCGCCGTGCCGGTCGAGTCCCATGTAGCCGAGCTCGTCGATGCAGAGCAGGTCGACACGGCGGTAGCGGGCGATGATCTTGTTCAGCTGCTCCTCGTCGGCCGCCTCGACCAGCTCGTTCACCAGCTTGGTGGCCAGCGTGTAGCGGACAAGGTAGCCCTTCATCGCGGCCTCGAGCCCAGTGCGATGAGCATATGGGACTTGCCGATGCCGGAAGTCGCCGATCAGGCAGAGCGGCCTGCTCTTCTTGATCCACTCGCAGCTGGCGAGGGTGTGGATGGTGGCGGGGTCGATGTTGGGATTGGCGTCGAAGTCGAACGCCAGCAGGGACTTCTCCCGCAGGAAGCCTGCCGCCTTGCGCCGCCGTTCCGCGCGGCGCCGGGCCTGGTGGTCGCACTCGGCCACCAGTAGCTCGGCGAGGAAGCCGCGGTAGGTCATCTGATCAGCTGGCGAGAGCAGCACAAGAGGAGCTGGTGAAGGCACACCCGCGGCCCGTCCCCCGCCGGCCGGGGCAGAGGGGGAACGGCGACGTGATGCGGTGACACGGCAGGGCGGCATCGCGGTAAGAAGGCGCGGGCCGGGGTCATGGCTGAGTGGGGCTTTTGCGCGGCGGGTGGCATACCGGGCAGCGTTTGCCGGTGCCACCGCGCCGGGAGCGCTGATCGGGCGTGGCTTTCCAGAGTCCCGGACAGCCCGGCTTCGAGCAGGCCCACCGGCACAGTTTGGTGGAGCTCGGCCTCAGCTCCTTCGCGGTCAGGTCCGGTTCGTCGATCACTTCGACAAGCTCGCCGGCGAGGGCAGGGTGCACGTCCTGGAGGGATTTGCCGGGCCTGGGGCGCACTCTGCCGGCAATGGTGCGTCGGCGAGCGCATCGGGGGCATCCGCTCGACTGGCCCGTGCGGCGGTTTGGAGGGGCTGGGTACTCGAAGCGGCAGTGCGGTTCAGGGCACCGCCACTGACATGTCTTGTTCGACGTGGGGAGCAGGTCGAACGCGGTCCAGCCGGGGTGGCCGACAACCTCGATGAGTTCGTCGGCCATCGTCTGATTGACTTCGGCGAGTGATTCCCCGGGGCCGGGCCTGCTGTTTGCCGCGCCTACCCGTGCGTGACCGCACTGGCTACAGCCGCGGCCGGCAAGCGCCCGGCTGTTCAGTACAGCCTTCCATTCGTAGCCGCAGTCCGGCTTCCGGCACCGCCACAGACACACGTCGTTACAGCCGGGCGGCATCCGATCAGGGCCCTTGCCGGGGTTAGTGAGGTTCGCGACGAACTCCTCCTCAAGGTGCGGCGCCACGTCCACCGCCGACACCTCGGGGCCGGCCACGGCCCTCTCCCACAGCTGTGCCCCCTTCGTGAGCGCCGCTGTGACCTCGGCCGGTGTGAGCTGTCGCCAGGAAAGGCCGCGGCGTCTCAGTACGACACCGACCGCCTCCGCCCAGTCTTCGGGGTTCACCCCCGGCCCGGCCTCAGGGTGGGCCAGGCCGGGCACCGGGACGGGCGGCAGCCCACGGCTTCGGATGCGTTCCACGTCGAGTCCGGCGGCGAGCGCTGCCGCGGTCTTCGCGGTGTCACGCTCCAGGCATCCTGGCCTGTTGTGGGTCCATTCCGGGTCCAGGTCGATGAGCAGGCCCGGTGCCGGCTCGGGCAGGCACAGATCGAAGCGGTCCTCTCTACGCTCCGGCAGGCGGAGGCGGTGGTCCAGTTCCACGCTGAGCCCGGATGCGGCCTCGACGAGCATGGCGACGTTGCACTCGAACGGGGAGCGGCCATGGCCGGTGCAGTCCGGGCAACCGCGTCTATTGGTGCGGTTGGCGAGTGTCGCCGGCCAGAAATGCCCTTGAGCGCACTCCCACTCGCACAGGTCATGGGACTGCGGGCGCAGGGTGTCCGGGCCACGGTCGGGACGGCTGAGGTTGCGGCGGAACTGCCGTGCCAGCGCAGGATTCAGCTCAGCGAGCGATTCTCCCGGGCCGGGAGCCCGATTGCGGCGCTTCCAGCACTCAGGGCACCCCGAGGGTTTGACGCTACGGGTGCGAAACTGCAACCGGGCGGGCCACTGGTGACCGCATCCTTCCGCCGAGCAGCGCCACTGGCACCGGTCCGTGGAAGACAACCGCATGTCCTCCAGCGCCATACCAGGGCTGGACAGGTTGGACACGAACTCGGCCTTCAGCTGAGCCCGAACTGCAGCCACCTCGGGAGCACTTCGCCGTTTACCCATGACGGAGATCCTGACAGCCGCCACTGACAACGGCCATCCACGGGCCCGGCTTGTGCTGCCGGGCACCGCACAGCGGCCCGGCCAACTCTCACCCTCTGTGGGCACCCCTCATCGCCGCCCTCGAGTAGCCCTCCCCGCCAACGAGCCCCCCAACGCTGAATGACACACCTAGGAAGATGGACGCCGCGCACGACGACCCCAGCTCCATCGCAGCGTTGCTCCGGGCAAGGTACAAGCGACCTCTGCCCTCCAGCTCAACGAGCTGACCGGACCCGAGCACGGGTTGGTGGAGCTGCCGCTGCACATCGCGTGGTCCAGACTGCACACCCCCGATCTCGACCTGCCGCGGCCGCGCATGAGCCTCTACAAAACGCTGCTCGCCGAAGGCATGCGTGACGACCTATCCCGTTTCCTCAACAGAGGCATGGTGCTTGAGCTTTGGCTAGTGCTCCACAGGCTCATCAGCAGGGCCAGCAAGGACGTCTGGGAGGAGGCATTCCCCGAGCTGCATCCATGATCACCTTCCGGCGCACTCCCCCAACACCCCGCAATAGGCGTCTCACTGCAACTGCGGCGATCTCACCTAACCTGTAGCACCGCAGGTCAAACGCTCTGAACAGGGTCCAGAACCGTCGCAATCCATCTGTGGCACCGCTGGTCACCGAAACCACGGTGAGCCTTCACACCCACGAGGTGTCCAGCTCGGGGAACGCGTGGCCTCCCGGCCGGTTGGGGTGCGCCATCGCTTGCTTGTAGTTGAGCCACGACCAAGCGTCGATGAGCAGTTCACGCAGGTGCCTCACGGCTGCCTCCAGGCGTGCAGGGCCCCGCGCCCGCAGCCAGCTTAGAGGCAGCGTGTGATCACGGCGCCGACTCGGCGTCTGCCGCGGCGGCCTTCTCCCGTTCCGCGTCCTCGATGTCGAGGCGCCGCATCAGGAAGCTGGCGAACGCCAACATCTCGTCGGCCTCGTCACGGTCGTCCTTCGCATCCGGCCCGTGACTCCGAGGGTTTCGCAGTGCGAGCATCGCGCCTTTGAACAGAAGTTGCATTCCATTCTGCTCGCTTTCCAGCGAGCCTCCCGTGGACCGAGTCACTGTGATCTTCGGTGCGGGCTTGCCGAGCGCAAAGCCCATCAGCCTTTCGCCGATCTCATGGACGCCGACCAGCGTCTGCACACGGTGCTCCACCGCCTGAAACGCAGCCCTCACCGCATCGTTGTAGGAGCCACGGTCGTACCTCTCGGCGGCGACCTCCGCAATTAGAGGATGGAGTGTGCAGGTGACAGCCATGCTCGTCGGCGGCACAGCGACGGGGCCGGAATCGGCCAGTGCTGATACGAGGTGCTCGCGAAGGGCAACGATCTCGGTGGCGTGCGGTAGAGCCGGGCGTTTGGAGAACGGCAGCATCTCGGTGACCGTCCGAGCTGGCCCGACCACCTGCTTGCGGATCCGCCAGTAGTCGTCCAAGCGGCTCACGCCGGCGAACGGCCGGATGCCTCGGTCATAACACAACGTCCAGTGCATCGTGTCACAGTTGCGGCTTCCTCCACGGAAGCAGGGCTCGGACAGGGCAATCGAAGCGGCCATGAAGGGGACCCTCGGGGACACCAGCTTTGCGTCAACCGCCGCAAAGCTCATGTCTTCGGGGTCCAGCGTTGGCAGGCCCCCGGGCTCCGACGGCCGGAAGCGGGGCTCGTTCCTGGCCGCCGTCCGCACCATCAGGAGGAAGGCACCAATCGCAGGACCGGTATCGGCACAGTTCGCGGCACCCGCGATAGTCAAGGACAGTTCTTGATTGCCTTGCGGCACGCGCGAGAGATCTGGGTCCAGCCCTCGCAGCAAGGCCGGACATAGCTGCCCTGCGGCCTCTTCGAAATCGACGCCTCCCGCGTACAGGGCCCGATCGACGTCATCGAAAGTCGGCCACCGAAGTTCCTGAGAGAAGAACCGCCAGATCTCACTAAGGAGGATGCGGCCTTTGGCTCCCGTGGGACGCGGCATCCCCTTCGGCAGGTTGGGTCGACCGATCACGTACTGCCCCCCAGCGTCCGCCCCTGAACGATGAACGCAGGTTACTACTGCGACAGCCCTGCTACGGAGTCGTCGGCGCAGCCATGCATCCACATTGCCTGACGGAGGCCTCGTTGCTCCGAGTCAAGCAGGTTGTCCCACGCGGCCTGGCACTGCGCCTCGTCGGGTGTCTTGCCTGCGGCCCGCAGGCTCTCCCGGGCGGTGCGCCCCGCCTTCTCTGAGGTATCCAGACGGGCCTGCGCTGAGGCTTTGATCCTGTCCGAGGTGGGCGCGGCGGGCGCCGAGCTGCAGCCGGGTCGCAGCAGGACAACCCCGATCACGGCGGCTAGGGCCGCCGCTCTGCCCTCGATCGACATGGCCCGGCAGGCCAGCAGCCGTTGCCGTTTCAGTCGCACCTGATTGGCCGGGACATGAAGCTGACTGGTGAGCCAGACCGGCCAGAGGGCCCCGGCGGCGTGAGCCGGCTTCGCCCGGGTCCGGCGGAGACGACCACTCCCCGCTCCAAGACTCACGTCGTACCCCTTGACGGTGCGCGACCGTTTAAGCCCAATCACCCCACATACGCGGTTGAAGGCTGGATAGAGCCCCCCCCCCGTATTCGCTCGACTTCAAAGGGGGGTCCCTTTTGCGCGCTCGCCTTGCCGCCTCAGCCATGGCCATCGCCGTCGCGGGCGTCTTCTTCAGCGCACCGGCCGCGTCCGCGGCGACGCTGCCGTCCTCCAACACCTCCCACCACTGCGTCCACCACACCACCGGGGGTATGCGGCTGGACGCACGGCAAGAAGCCCAGCGACAAGTACGAGACCGCGAAGTGCAAGGACGCCTCGCTCTCCTACTCACGGCACTCCCAGGGCACCTGCTCCCACCACCACGGCGTCCGCTACTGGCTCAAGTAACCCCCACCGCCACCGCGGGGCCTCCTCCTGCTGAGGCAGGAAGAGGCCCCGCCTGCATGCAGCCCCCGCCACGGCACACCTGACGGCCCACCTCACCGGACAACGAGACCCGGCAGGACGTGGAGGGTTCGCAACGCCGCGTTCGCCCGCACAGTACGCGCGGCCAGCGCCGTGGTCATCGATCCCTGAATGGCTCGCAACACGACCACCGGGGACTCACCGCGTTCCCGTTCCACGTCTTCATCGATCACTGGAGTTCGCAGGTTGCTACAGGCCAGCAACTAGCCGCTGGCGTGGACCGCCACGAACGGTCGTCGCGATGGGAGTCGGTCCTGGAAGTCGCCGCCCGTACGAGAAGTGCACTCTTTCGATTAGCTGTTCGCGACAAGCGTGGTCATTACGATTTGCACGAGGCGATGCGCGAGCGGACGGGTTGAACCGGAATCCTTACTGTGCGCCAACGTACAGGAAACATCCCCTGCGTACCCTGGCATTTCCGCCGCCCAAGCGGAGCCAACCTCCCCTCTTCGCGCGGGCCTGTGTCGGCCGTGGGGAACCCTGTGACAAGATCCGCTGGCATGTCATCTGTCATGTCGTCTGCCATGCCTTCGTTGCCTTCGTCGCCCACGGCCCCCTCAAGAACCGGTCGCCGTCTGCTGGTCGCCCTACTCGCCCTGCTCGCGACAGCAGGCTCCACCGTGGCCGAGGCCGGCACGCCGTCCGGCCCTGCACCCGGCGCCGCGGTGAGAGCGGCCGAACCCGCGACGCCCGACCGCCCCAGCTACGACGTGAAGCTGCGCGCCGACGCCGACGCCTCCCACTGGACGGGCCGGCAGACGGTGTCCTTCCGCAACGCCTCCAGTCAGCCCCTGCGTGAGGTGTACATACGCCTGTGGGGCAATGGCGAGGACGGCTGCGGGACATCCGGAAGACCATCCCCCGTCCGCGTCTCCCACGTGCGCGGCGGCACTCCGGGCCGCCCCGGCGTGAAATGCACGGCGATGCGCATCGCTCTGCCCAGGCCGCTCGCACGCGGTGAGCGGACAGCCGTCTCCTTCGACGTCGCCCTCACCGTGCCCGCACGCAACAACCGCTTCGGCCGCGAAGGCGCGTTCCGCTTCCTGGGCAACGCGCTGCCGGTCCTCGCCGTGCACGACGCGAGGGGGTGGCACCTCGATCCGTATGTGTCGTACGGCGAGAGCTTCTACACCCTGGCGAGCGACTTCCGGGTGCGCCTCGACCACCCGTCCGCCCT
>NZ_JBHXVE010000036.1:16481-74167 GCF_042672505.1 Streptomyces sp. NPDC127190 | reverse complement strand
TGTTTGGTTTCCCTCTTCACCCCGTGACCGGGATCAAGGTTTAGTTCCCTAGCTGATGCCAGGATCCGGGTCGGGAACAGCCCCGGGCTGACACTCCCTTAGGAGGCTCGCTCTAGCTGCTTATCAGGCAGCGAGGGCGTAAGCCTGGGAGTCGTCGGCCGCAGCTGAGGCCAAGAGGCGAAGACAGGACGAGGCTGAGCGCAAGCACGCCCTGGAGCAGGCCAAGCGTAAGCGCCGGAAGCGCGGGCGTTGAGAGGACAGATGCCGATGGGACGGGCGACCAGTTTTCCAGAGTGCTGGATTTGGTGATCTCCCTTGCGGGATGATCCCGGTGTGCGTGATGGGGATCGGCGGTTCCCCGTCAAGTCCTGCGTGTTGAGTGCCGCTGCGGTATTGACCTGGATCGTGGTGTCCTTCTCGGGGCAGTGGGGGAAGGCCGGCTGGAGAGGTCAGGGAGTTGGGCGGGGCTGGCAGTGCCGTGTCCGGTGTGCGGGACGCCGACGGCGAAGGTGCACGGCTATCACCACCGAACGGTGAGGGACGTGCCTGTCGACGGCCGCCAGGTCGTCGTCCACCTGCGCGTACGGCGGCTGGCCTGTCCGGTCCTGGGCTGCCAGCGGCAGACCTTCCGCGAGCAGATTCCAGGACTGCTGGAGCGCCATCAGCGCCGCACGGTGCGTCTTGTCGGGCAGCTATCCAGGTGACGGGGGAGTTATGCGGCCGGGCGGCCCGACGCCTGGCTGGCCTTCTGGCCGTGCCCGTCTCCCGCAGTACCGCATTGCGCCTGCTGCGGCGCCTGCCGTTGCCGCAGCAGGCGGTCCCGCGGGTGATCGGCGTGGACGACTTCGCCCTGCGCCGCCGCCACCGCTACGCCACGATCATCACGGATGCCGAGACCGGCAGACGCGTCGCGGTCCTGCCCGACCGCGAGGCGGCCACCCTGGAGTTCTGGCTGCGCGATCATCCTGGTGTCGAGGTCGTGTGCCGGGATGGTTCGGCCACCTATGCCAAGGCCGTCCGCCGAGCCCTGCCCGACACGGTGCAGGTCAGCGACCGATGGCACCTCTGGCGAAATCTCTGCGACAAAGTCCGGCTCGAGGTCCACGCCCACGCCGGATGCTGGGTCACCATCAACCCGTTCCGCCCTGGCGGAGTATGCGAGTAGACCACACTCGAACGCTGGAACAAGAACCACGATCTCCTCGGCCGGGGCGTCGGCCTGCTCGACTGCTCCCGCCGCCTCAACCTGGCCCTGAACAGGGCAATCGAGGGCACCTCCTTCTCCCGCCGGGGCGGCGGACGGCTACTGGTTGGGGTGGACGGCCTGGACGGCGGTGCCCGCGTAAGCCTTGGGGGTCAGGGCGAGCAGATACCCCCCGGCGGGATGGGCAGCGGAGGGGCGGGCGGCGTGGATGGCGTGGACGGCAGCCCAGGAGTGCCCGAAGCGCAGCAGTGCGGTGGCGGTGACGGCGGCGTCGGTCGAATGCCTCGATCCGGATGAATCGCAGCCCCTTGATGTAGCCGAGCAGGCCGGGCCGCTCGGTGTCGCTGGCCGTCAGCGACAGCACCGGCGCATGCAGGTCACCGACTCCGCCAGAGGCCTGGACGTAGAACGCGGCGACCGCCTCGTTGAACGGATCCTTCGGGCCGAACAGCACTGCGGCGGTGGTGTGGTCCAGGACGACCGTGACCGCTGCCACTACGCGGCCTCCCGGCGTGCTTGCGGAAGGTCGGGACATACCGCAGGTCACGGAAGTGCACTCCGGGAAGGCCGAGTTCGGCAAGATAGGGGGCCAGCCGCCGCGTCGACGTACGGCGTCCCGACGATCTCGAAAGGCTGCGTCGTACCGCGGCCCTCCGAGATGTTGGTGCCCTCGAACAGACAGGTGCCGGGTAGACGGCGGCGGTCGCGGGCGTCGGGATGTTCGGCGAGGGCACGACCCACGGCAGACCGGTGGCGCCGGCGCCCACGGTCCCCGTGACGACGGTGGCGTTGTCGGACCCGTCTGCAAGGGTGGTCGGTGTGCGGCAGAGTGCCGTCGGGCGCTCGGGAGACGACATGGGGCCGGGGCCCCGGGGGACGGCTGGGAGGGCGGCGTCGACTGGGAGGGCGGGCGGGACCACCGGGACATCCGGCGACGGCTCGACCAGGGCGCCGATCCGGAGGCGCTGCCGTGCGGGGAACGGCCCCTGCACCGGGCCGTGGCGTTCGGCTTGCCCGAGGTCGTCGCGGAGCTGGCCGGGCGCGTACGTCGACGCCCGGGAGGACGGTACGACCGTGCTGTGGGAGGCGGTGGTCGGCCACCGGCCGGAGATCGCACGCGTCCTCGTCGCCGCGGTAGGCCGGCGGCGCATCGCGACCCTGGCCAACGTCGGCTACTACGACGGCACGGGACTGGCCTGCGTGGCCGGCATCGACGCGCAGGAGGCCGTACGGCGCCTGGCAGCGGACTGCAGGCCGAGCACAGGGTGCCAGTATCCGAGCGGGCGAGGCACATAGTGCAGCTGGCTGGTGGTGAGCGAGCTGGTGACCAACACCCGCACATACGCTCCGGGCCCGTCTTTGCTGACACTCGAAAGTCTCTCAGACGGGAGACAAGCCTCTCGGTCAGGCGTAGCCGACGGCCTTTCGCTCCTCCGGGGTGAGGGGCGGTTCCTCGAGTGGTGGTTTCACCGGGCCGATCAGGGCGCGGATGAGGACGTCGGGCCGGGCCAGCCGCTCGGGGCCGTCCCGGAGTGTCATCACGTCGGTGACGGCGCGGGCGACGGGGCCGGAGCCGGTGGCGGTGTAGATGAGGCGGTTGACGAAAGCGGCGGCCAGGCGCTCGCCGGCGGTCGGGCCGGTCTTGGTGGCGCCGGCGTAGAACACGTCCGTTCCGGTAGCGAAGGCCCAGGCTGTGGCGACCGGCCGCGCGATGGCTTGCTGCACCCGGCGGGTGAGACCGAGTGAGCCCCACCCGTGCTGCCGGACGGTGTCGCGGAGGATCACGGCGGCCTGGGCGGTGACTGTCATGCCGTGTCCGTACGTCGGGTTGTACGAGGCCACGGCGTCGCCCATGACCAGCAGGTTGTCAGGGAGCGATGTCTTCTCGTAGAAGTGGCGCCGGTTGGCCGTCATGTGCGTCACGCTGATGGTGCTGAGAGGGGTGGCCCTGCTGATCAGATGTCCGACGATCGGGTGGCGCAGTCTCTGGGCGAAGTCCTCGAATTCGTCAGGGTCCTTGGTCGGCTGGCCCCCGCGGGTGCCGGTGAGAGTGACGAGCCAGCGGCCGCCCTCGAGGGGTGTGATGACACCGGACCGCCCGGGACCGTGCCCCGGCGGGTCGGCCTGGACGTTGATGATGGGCCAGTTCGCGGGGAGGCCGTCGGGGGCCTGGTAGACGCGGCTGGCGTAGACGAGTCCGGAGTCGACCTCGCGGACGGCCGGTGGCTGTGTGCCCAGGGTCCGCAGCCAATGGGGGATGCGTGAGGCGCGGCCGCTGGCATCGACGACCAGGTCGGCGAGGAGGGTGTCGTGCTCGCCGGTGTCCTCGTGACGAGTGGTGACGCCGGTGACCGCGGTGGCGTCGCCGGTCAGGCCGATGACGGCGGTGCGCTCCATGACGGTGATGCTGTTTCCGGCCTTGCTCAGCACACGACGCCGGACCACCCAGTCCAGGAGGTCACGGCTGCAGGTGATGGCGTAGTGGCTCTCGGCCCAGCGGCGGAACCAGCCTTTGGGGCTGTAGGCCACCATGCCGGTCGTGAGGGGGATACGGTGGGCGCCGGCCTCGTCGAGTTCCTTGAGCGTGCCTGGCAGCAGCGACTCCATGGCCTCGGCACCGCCGGACCAGAGGATGTGGGTGTGGGCGGCCTGGGGCAGGCCGGTGCGGGGTGCGGGCCGGTCCGGCAGGACGTCGCGTTCGATGACGAGGACGTCCGTCATCTCCGACAGGACGCTCGCGGTGAGCATCGCCGTCAGGCCTCCGCCGATGACGATGGCACGGCGGGGGCGAGTGGGGCTACCTGGAGCGCTGCTGGTCATCTGACTGCACTTTCGTCTGCGGCAGTCCGGTGGACCGCGTCGCTGGGGAGTTCGCGCAGGGCGCGGGAGATGGATACGAGGTCAGCGGCGCCGTCTGCCAGCGGCCGCGCCGGGGCCGCTGGTTGGGTGCCGCCGGATCGGAGGCGGCCGACGGCTGCCTTGATGGCCGCGGCGTCGGCGAGGGCTTCGGCCTCAGAGGGGGTCTTGCCCTGGGACCGATGGGCACGCAGGTCCTGCTCGCGGCGGTCGTAGTCGATGTAGGCGTGCAGCTGTCGCACCGCGTCACGGACGAAGGTCCTGCGGTGCGTCAGGCGCAGCTGAAGCGAGGAGAACCGGCTGATCGTGACCGGACTGGACGCGGCCGGCACCTGCTGCAGGGCCTGGGCGAGGGGGGCGAGAGCCCGGTACTCGCGGCTGGCCGCCAGGCGTTGCGCCATGCGTTCTCCGGCGTGGGGGACGACGAAGCCAAAGCCGATCAGCAGGCCCACCACAGCGGCGATGGGCGGGGCGAGGTCGGTGCTCATCCAGTTGAGGTCATCGCGGCCGTTCCACCGCGCGATGACGGGGATCAGCTTGGCGATGTCGTAGAGCAGGTTCATGGCATAGCCGACGGTGAGCATGACGACGCCGACGTGCAGCCACCCGGTACCGCGGACCCGGCTTTCCCAGGTCCACAGCAGGGCGGAGGTGAGCAATACGGCCACGGTGTGCGCGAGCAGGTAGAGCAGGATCATTTCGCGCGACCACGGGGTGGTGGCGTAGTACGTGTCGAAATCCCGGGTGCGTTCGACGTGGTGGTCGCCGAGTGCGAAGCAGATCCACAGGCCGAGCGCCACGGTGCCGTAGCTTCCGTAGACGTACCAGGTCGCGCGCCGGATGCTCTCCGGCGTGCCGCCGCGCCACTTGATGATCAGCAGCAGGCACGAAGCGCTGAAACCGGTGAGGAGGCTGTAGACCCAGGGAGCCGAGAAGTTGGTGATCCCTGTCAGGTCGTTCATGGCGGCTATGACGGACGGTGCAGCGAAGAAGAAGACCCCGACTGCGGCTATCAGGAGCCCGCCGACCTGCCGTGCGAGGGGGTTGCGGCCTCCGCGCAGCACGGCCGGCACCTTGTAGAACAGCCCCACGCCCAGCACCACGGCTGTGATCCAGAAGGTGTCACTGATCGTCATGTCAGCCTTGCGCTCCCGGGTAGCCGAGCGAGACGCCGATGCGGCGCGCCACGTCGTCGAGCCGGCGGGCGCCCGGGACCGCGAGCCAGCCGGCCATCCGGCTGCTGAGGAGGAGACCGAAGCCCTCCGCCTCGAGTTCGTCCTCCTGGTTGGAGTGGGAGCGGGTGGCTATGTGGCGCGCTAACTGGGCCCATTCGATCTGGTCGCTCAGCGCCGCGCGGGTGGTGACCGCGGCGTTGCCGAGGTCGTGCCCGCAGTGGCCGGCGTGCATGTGCCACAGCTCATGCCCGAGGACAACCAGTTGGTGGTCGGGGGACAGGTTCTCCTCGATGACGATGACGTCCGCGTCCTGCACATCCAGCCACAGGCCTGTGGTGTCCGCCATGTTCTCGGGGAACGCGCGCGTGATCAGCGTGACCGGCCGTCCGCCCCGGCGCTCGCTCATGACCTCGCACAGAGCGGCGAACACGGCGTGCGGTTCGGCGGGAACGTCGACTTTCGCGGCAACGCCCGCGCCGAGGTCAGCCATGAGTTTGCGCTGGTCCTTGGCGGTCTTGCGCGCTGTGGCTCTCTTCAACTGGGGTCCTCCTGGTTGCCCAGGCGCTTGAGCTCGCCCCGGACTGTGTCCAGGTCCGAGACGATGGATGCGACGAGTTTTGCGAGTTGGGCCAGTTCGGGCTTGTTGTAGCTGCTCCTCCGTCCATTGACGCTGCGCACGTTGAGGTCGGCGAGCACCTGCCCCGGGTTGGTCTCCACCTTCAGGTCGAAGACGATCCGCCGCAGTTCCCGCCGCAGTGCGTCGGCCGGCTGAGCGGTCAGGAAGTCAGCCGGGACGCCGTACGCCTTGCACAGGGCGGCACCGACGATGATGTTCGGCTTTGCCTCCCCGGCGACGAGTTTCCTGGTCCACGTGGTGGTTTGGTCGATCGCGGCGGCGATGTCGTGGATGTCCTGCGGAGTACCGTCGGCCGTGGTATGACGTTCGTACAGGAAACGCACGCGGTCGCGGACCATGACGTCCGCCTTGACCTCCGCAGGGGCGCCGCCGGCGAGCAGGGTCCGCACGTCCGCCTCGGTCAGGCCGGTCGTGAGGGAAAGCGCCGTGACGTCCAGGACGTCGTCGGCGCTCTTCCCGCTGACCACACACAACTCCTCCACGGATCTGAGTAGTTCCTCGATCGTGGGCTGGGGCTCAGTCACAGGCGTCTTCCTCGCGGCCGGAACGTGGTGTGGGGCGACAGGGGCCACCGTATGCCCCTGACCGCACACAGCCTAGAGTCAACGAACATTCGTTGCATGGCTTGAACGTTCGTTGACATCGCTTCGCATCGGCGTAGCAATATCCGACCCTGGAACGCTACGCATCCACGCGAACGCATTGGGTGAAAGTTCAAAAGTGCACGTTCCGTCATGAACGGACGTCAGCACCCTGGGAGTCGCAGACCCGCACTCCCGGCCGGGTGCTCAACGGAATTGAGAGCAGCCGTGACGATCTCAGACGCAACGTCACACCCTCGCTCGTCGACGGCAACCCCTGCACGACACGCGTTGGTGACGATCGGCCAGGCCGGGAGCGCCAGACCGAGCACCACCCGGACCACCCCTGACCCGGCTCACCGCGTGCCCGTGAACGGTCAGGTCCGCGACGGCGCAGAGGGAGCCTCGACGTGACCATCAAGCACATCGCGATGGTGCTTGAGGCCGAAGGGGTGGACGGGCCGGAGCAGTTGCTCCTGATCGCGTACTGCAACAGAACCGATGACCACGGGTCCTGCCGGCCCGGCCAGCAGTGTTTGGCGGCGGGCTGCGGACCCTCACGCTGCCGACGGGCGTTCGTCCCGGGCTCGTCGGATGCTCGGAGGTTTGCGAGAAGCGGACTGGGACGGTGTGCTGACCCGGTGCGGAAGGTCGGCCCGAGAGAGTGCTGCTGGAAGACCGTGTGCTCCTGGTCGCCGCGTACTGGCGCACGAACCTGACCCAGTGCCAACTGGCCCCATCCTGATGAGCCTCCGGAAGCCCCCAGACTCTGCGAGACCCCGCAGTTCGCCAAACTGTGCGAGTCGGGCATCTGTCCTCCGCCCCGATGCTATCGGCCGACCCTGGCACATCCTCATCCGTCCAACCCGAACCGCCCTGTCAACGATCGTTTCCTAGCCGAAAATGATCGTTGACACTTCGCGCCTGCTCGTAGCACCATCCTCGCGATACCACGTCCTCGATGGATACCGGATGAACTTTCAGCTGGGGCGATAGGCGGCCTACCGGAAGTACGCCCATGGACTCCTAGCCCACATTCCTACTTCAATCAACTGGAGGTCTGGGTATGCGCGTGCCAAGAACGTGGGAGGCCCATCGGCTGACGGAAGGCGACTTCACCGAGGGGGATCTGGCCGAGTTCCACCGCCTCATGACGGAGCTCATCACCACGTGCAAGCAGGCAGTAGAACAACATGCACCAGAAGGCGTGTGGGCCCCATCCGCTTCCGGAATCTTCGATCAGTTCGGAGAATCCATGCAAGTGATCGCAGATATGACCCGAACACTCAACAAGACACGCGCCGGCATACGCAAGATCGGTGGCAGGGCACGCGCACGATTGAACGAGCGTGCCGCAAGGCACACCCCACCCGTGGAGACCTGCCCAATGGGCCAACGGCCTCATCCGGCTGTGCTACGCGGGGGCGGGTCGTGACCTGGCCAAGGGCCGCATCGACGAAGCGAACAACAGGCGTCCGCCGTGCGCTTGTCGGAACACCGCTGACCTTCGTACACAGGCGCCTGCGGACAGCGCATCCACGACCGCACTCAGAAGGTATCTAGTGCCGCATCAGCTAACGTTCGTCCTGTAGGACCGCTGGAAAACTCGTCGGAATAGTCTCCCCGCGGCGGCCGAGGATGGCCCCTTTGCGGACCCTGACGACTGGCTGGGCGGACGCGGAGTCGAGGTCTGGGGTGGGTTGCGCGCCGGCGATCCCCAGGCCCGCAGCAGCCCATTCCAGCCGCCGCCATACACCGCCTGACCTGGTCTCTTGTCATCCTCGCTCCTATGATCGGCATCGGTCGAAAGGGAGGGGTGGATGGACCGGACCGTACGCACCGTCAAAGACGTTCTCGCGCTCTTGGACGGGCTCTTCGCATCTGAATCCGAGGCCGACCGCCTGGCAACAGGGGACGGCAAGGGCTTCTGGGACCGCGTCCGGGGCGGGGATGCCGGTGTGTTGGGCCCACCGGAAGGCGGCTGCGGGCACATTCAGGCGCTTGCCGGCCTGGCTCGCGTCGTATTCGGTTCGTCGTATGAGATCACCTCTCGCTCGTCGCTGGAAGCGGCGGACAGAACATGACGGGCAGGTGAGAGGCAGTCAATGGCGCAGCGAAATAGGCAAGTTGGGTGTACGTCGACGAGGTTCTGTCTCTTTGGTCAGCGTCGGGCCCGGATGAGGATTACGGCGAACGGGGAGTGCCGCTTGCCTGTCTGTGTTCCCCGAGCGGAGAATCCGCTTGCCCGGCTGCCAGTTCGTCCGCACACTCGCGATCATGATGTCTCACGCGCGCGGCCTGGTCCTTGAACGCTTCCGCTGGATCGGCGGCCACGCTGACGTCTGGCAGTTCTTCCGTGACCCCGAGGCTCTTGCTGCGGTGGTCCGTGCACTGGCCGAGCCGTTCCGGGAAGAAGGCGTCACGGCAGTCTGCGGCATCGAGTCGCGGGGGTTCCTGCTGGGCGCGGCAGTTGCCGTCGAGCTCGGCATCGGCTTCGTCGCGGTACGCAAGGGCGAGGGGATCTTCCCCGGGGAGAAGGTCACCAGGTGCAGCGACCCCGACTACCGGGGTACTCGCCAGGAGCTGCGTCTGCAGCGGATGGTGGTGCACTCCGAAGACCGGGTGCTGCTGGTCGATGACTGGATCGAAACGGGCAGCCAGGCGTCGGCTGTGCGGTCGATGGTCGAGGAATGCGGCGGGCAGTGGGCCGGCTGCTCCGTCATTGTGGACCAGACAGCCCCGGCCCGGCGGGCGGATCTGGGTGTCCGCAGCATTGTCACCGCAGCCGAACTTCCGGCTTGGGGTGGGTAGTCCTGACACGTGTCCGCCTGGCTGGTTACCCGGTTGACCGGATGTGCCTGTCGGACGAGTGATCACTGATGCGATGTGGGGCAGGATCGCGCCACTGATGCTGGCCGATCCGGTTCGCGGGAGGCGGTGGGCCGACCGCCGCCGCCATCGCATGGAGGTACCGCACCAACTCGCCGTGGCGAGACCTGCCGGCCGAGCTCGGCCCGTTGCAGACTGCTCACCAGCGCCTCATCAGACGGGCCGTCAACGGCAGGAGCGTATCCTCGCTGCTCTCCTGGCCGCCGCCGATGCCGAGGGCGGCATCGACTGAACCGGACGGCAGTGGCCTGGAAGTCGGAACCCCGGATACGTATCAGGCAGCCACGGCGCCCCACATGTCCCTCGTTGGCGGGCAGGGCCCAGTCAAAATCCGGTTCGTCAGAACAGCGGCGGTCAAGCCGACAGCCTGGCGGGACACCAAACCGACATGCTCGCGATCGGCTACCAGGCCGTCCTGCACATCCAATTCGAGTAGGAGATCTCATGCCGGTGTGGACGTGACCGACTTTCCCGACGACCTGGTCCATGACCCCTCTCAACGAAGTTTGACCGTCCGGGATTCGTCTCATAGAACTTTGACGTCGCAGGTCAGGTACGGTTCGGACGTGACTGAGCACCTTCCTCCCGACGTGGCTGAGGTGCTTGACGCCCTCCTTGGCGACGATGACCCCGTTCACCTTGCGCTCCGCGCCCAGCTGCCGCACCTGCGCGTGCAAGGGCGTTGTACGTGCGGATGCGGCACGGCCTATTTCGACCTCGACACGGTCTCGGTTCAGCCGGCACCGTCCGGGCCGGGCACGGTGGTGGCCGCCGACGCCCAGATCTACACCGAGAACTGCGACTGCCCTGGCGAAGTCCTGGTCTTCGCCCAGGCCGGGTACCTCTCCTGGCTGGAGGTCTGCTCTTGGAGCGACGACATGGAGATCACCCTCGCCATGGCTGCTGGGCCGTCTGATGGCGGACCCGCCTGTGGTCAATCTTCGCTGAGACTGATCAAAGTTCGATGAGACGGGTCAGTCCAGACGCAAGGCGCCTGGAACGTCACCTGCCAAGCGCGCGCCGCACCCCGCCCCCGCGACACCTCCGCCCTACGGCGCCGTCTGCTGGTTTTGTCCGTACGGCTGTGGTGGCACCCCTACGGGGAGACCGTCCCGGTGCTGGCGGCACGCTCCGAGCTGCGCCACCTGGCCCGCGCCCTCGGAGCCGTTCGGGCCGCGTGACCGGTCGTACCGGACGGCCAGGAGCACGACCCCGTAGTCGTGCAGTTTCTGCAGTCTTGCCGTGTGGTCTTGGAGGAAGAGCGGTGAGTCCTCGGCTGCGACGGCTGCGGCGGTGGCCGGGAGGGACGACAGGCGCTCGTCGTCGACGCTGAGCCACAGAGCGATCGGCCCGGCCATGCACACGATTCGAAGGCGGCGTCCGCTGTTGCTTGTCAGCTGGCGTTCCTGCCCTCAGTAAGGGCAACCGCCGCTTACACCAGCGCGGTCACCACCGCGGCCTGCACCACGCCCAGCCGGTCACTCGCTGACGGCGGTTGCTGCTACCCCTGTGCTCAGTCGCCGGTCAGGGTGGTGCGGGGCGTGCGCCGGTAGGTGTCGCGGTACAGGGCAGCGAAGCGGCCCGGGTGATGGAAACCCCAGCGGGCCGCGATCGCCGTGACGGTTGCCCCGCTGTCCGGTGTGGCGGTCGCCAGTTCCTGGTGGGCGTGGGCGAGCCGGACTCGGCGCAGGTGGGCCAGCGGGGTGGTGTCCAGGTGCCGCCGGAAGGCGTACTGCAGTGCGCGCACGGTCACATGGGCCGCGGCGGCGATGTCGGCGACCGTCATCGGCTGGTCGGCGTGGTCGTCGATGTAGGCGAGCGCCCGGCGCAGTACCGCGGGATGCGCGTCGCGGCGGTCGGCCGCGGTCGGCTCGGGCAGGGCCGTGTTCGGGAAGGCGTTCAGGACGCTCGCCGCGAGGTACTGCGCGGCGGTTGCGGCGATGAGCGGCTGGTCGGCGGTCTCCGGGTCGGCCAGCACCGAGTCCCGCAGGTGGGCGATGGTCCGGCTCAGCTGACCGGCCGCGGCCGCCGAGCGTGGCCGGTGCCCCGTCAGCCGTACCGGCCGCGCGTCGTCGGCGCCGCCGGCCACCTGGCCCAGCAGCGCTGGGTCCAGCATCGTGATGTTGTAGCGGGCGTTGCAGATGCGCCCGGAGTACGGCAGGTCGGGCGGGGCGAGCAGCACTACGTCACCCGGTCCGAAGGTGTCCTCCACGCCCTGGAAACGATGGTCCCGCACGGTTCCCTCGTACACGTGGCACAGACAGATGCGCCCGAGCGGCGTGACCGAGTAGCTCATCTCGAAGTCGAGGACGAGTTCGTCGACACTCACCGGCGCGATGGCGGTCCGCCGGATCCTGGCCCGGCTGGCTTCCGGGGTGCTGCTGCCGATGCGCATCCGGGCGTAGGCGCGGCTGAGGAAGTCCTCTGTGACCTCCAGGTCCGCGCTGTCGAAGGTGAGTGTCTCCACGCCTCGCCCATGCCCGGGCATCACCCGATCATGCGGGGCTGAGCAGGCCGTTTTCGCTTTTCGGCCGGATGCGTGCCAAGTCGTTCGCTTGGTGGCTGGCGCGGGTGTGGCGCCGTGCCGAGGGTGGGCGGCATGACCGGAGACGACGAGGAGACGGACCAGCTGGCGGCGCTTCAGCAGGAGGTGACCCAGCTGCGCACGGCCGTGGTTTCGCACGCCGTGATCGACCAGGCCATCGGCGTGGTCATCTGTGTCGGCGGGCTCCGGCCCGAGCAGGGCTGGGATGTGCTCAGGGAGGTCTCCCAGCACACGAACATCAAACTCCGCGAGGTGGCCGACTGCCTGGTGCACTGGCCGTCCAGCGGGCAGATGCCCGCTGGTGTGCGCCGGGCCCTGTCCGCGGCGGTGGCCCGGGCCCGGGAGTCCACTGCGACCGGAGAGGACGACGCGATGAGCGGGGTGCCCGTGCGCTGAGGTGGCAGGGCGTTCTCACGTGTGATCTTCAAGGCGCTGTTGGGCGGGTTTTGCGCATGGCGTCGGTGAGGGCGCAGGACGGGAAGGGGCTGCGGGTCCGCCAGGAGGCGGAAGCGGTCACGGTGAGGTGGGTCCCGGCAGCTCAGTTGGATCCCGTCCGGCGGCCGGACGCGGATTTCGAGGGCATCCGCGCCGTTCTGCGGCAAGCGCTGCGTTTGGCGGCAGCACTTGTGCATGAGTTCCGGTGTCAGTTGGTGATCACTCCGCCGAGAGATGTTCGCGAGTTTTGCCGGCACCACCGTGCCGTCGTCGCATCGGGTGATCAATTCACTGTGCTTTGGCAAGCAGCGTCCGTAGGGTTTAGGCATGACGGATGAGAGTCAGCGGGCTGTGCAGGCAGCCATTGATGGGGAGATGCGGCTTCTCGATCCCGAGGTGCGCGCTTCCCCGGCCCGTGTCCTGGAGCTCTTGGATCCGGAGTTCACCGAGATCGGGGCTTCTGGGCGCCGGTGGGACGTGGAGTCGATCCTCACGGTGACGAGTGGCGGCTCGGTGTCCCCGGAGTCTCCGGTCAAGGTCAGCGAAATGTCCGGAGTCGTCCTTGCTCCGGGCGTCGTTCATCTGACGTACTTCGCCGACAATCAGGGTCGTCGGGCATGGCGGAGCTCTTTGTGGCGTCTGACGGAGACGGGCTGGCGGATGTACTTCCACCAGGGCACTTTGACCGGTTGAGTGGGTGGGACCGCCGCTCGCAAGGGCGGTGATCGCCCTTACCGCCCAGGCCATCCTTACCTGGAAGGAACGCCGAGAACAGCTCCAGACCAGCCTCCCGCCCACCAGCGCCGACCCTCTTCCCCGCTCTCACCCACCGGGAGGAGCCATGTCAGTACGCGCTGGTCGCTCACGAGGTCGTCGACGCCACCCGGGCCCGGCGGGCGTGGCCGTCTACCTCGACCTTCCCGACGACGTTGCGCCCTGCCTCCGGAGGCTGTCAAGAGGGCCGTCGACGACCTCGACATGGACACGCTGGACGGCTTCGGAGCCATCCCACAGCCCAACCCTGCCCTGGCCACACCCACTGCAAGACCTCGTCGCACAGTCAACCGCGGCAAGCTGGCACGTTGGCTATCGCCGCCGCGGCTTCAGGCGGCTGTGTACACGCGTTCTCCAAGCCGGCGTTGTAGTCGACATGCCTTCTCGGGGCAGTATCAGCGCATCATTGGTCTGCTGGTGAGGAGTTGTCATGCCGACTGCCTGCGCTGTGTCTTCCGGCCGGATCAGAAGCCCACCCCAGGCGCTTTCTCTCCGGCGGTGACGCAAGCGAACCTGAAGCAGACAATCTTGCAGAAAGGCGGCTGTGCCGAGGCAGTCCGGCCACCAGCCTCGGTCATGGACCGGGAGAAGAAGCTGAACGCCGCCTCCTACGGCTATACCGGCCGTCTTCTGGACGCCGCCCGCCAGCTGGTCGGCCTGGAGCCGGGCGGTGACCCGAATGACGCCCGCAACCTGTGGTCGGAGGAGCCTGACTCGGGGCATCGGGCGCGGTCACCGGGCCGGACACGGGACCACTTCGCTGGCCGCGGCGTCATCCCGCCGGTGGTGCAGCACCGCGGTCTGGGGTCTTGCCTGCGGGGGTCAGGGAGTGGGGCCGAGAAGCAACCTACAGCTTTCAGTGCGGCGCTCCTCGGTGGACCAGGTCTCCCGCCAGCGTGCGGCCATACGGTCCGCAGGCGTGTTGTTCGGTGTGGCGGGTCCGGCGTGCCGAAATCCTTCTGGGGCCCGGACTACTGAGGCGGAAGACTTCCAGCGTCCCGCACCATACAGGCCAGATCGGACACCGTCCTGGAGGGCCGGCGTCCGCCTCCGGCGCGTGGGCCGACCGACACTCGCGGGTGTGGGCTGAACCAGGGTTGGGGATGACTGGCAGGCCACCGGCGGGGGTGAATACCCGCGCGTGTGGGCTGACCAAAGGGGAAGCTGTTGAACGGCACCACCATGACCGAAGACCCCCGACGCGACCTGAACCGTTGGGGGAGCGAGGAGCTGGCCAGGGCGGCCGAACTTGTGGCGGCGTACAAGGGCGTACGGCACCTTGTGCAGTTGGGAGAGCAGTACCGTCTATGGCCGTCCGGGGACGGTGAGTTGAGCGCCGTACAGTATCTGGCGCCCGACGGCCTGCGGAGTGCCTAGCGATTCTCGAACCTGCTGCAAAGGGCCATTGATCCGCTGGTTCTTCCGGTTTCCGGCACAGAGCCGTGCCACCTGCCACCGATCTGCCGGTTCACCGGGCGGGGGTCTTACCGTCGGGTATCGTCGGGCCCATGGCTGCTGCCCCGGTTCGCGTTCGTTTCGCCCCGTCCCCGACCGGCATGTTTCATGTCGGTGGTGCACGGTCCGCTCTCTACAACTGGGCGGTGGCACGCCGCTCCGGCGGCGCGTTCGTCCTGCGGGTCGAGG
Source organism: Streptomyces sp. NPDC127190 (assembly GCF_042672505.1). Lineage (NCBI taxonomy): Bacteria > Bacillati > Actinomycetota > Actinomycetes > Kitasatosporales > Streptomycetaceae > Streptomyces > Streptomyces sp. NPDC127190. The sequence goes on along the minus strand of NZ_JBHXVE010000036.1, from coordinate 59,427 downwards.
ACACCGACGCGGCCCGGAACAAGCCGGAGTGGGTCGACGGGATCATCAACGCGCTGGCGGCGATCGGCATCCACGAGGAGGACCCGGCCTTCGAAGGCCCGTACTTCCAGTCGCACAACGCCGATCGGCACCGGGACGCGGCCCAGCGGCTCTTCGCGGCCGGCCGGGCGTACTACTGCGACTGTACCCGGGAGCAGCTGAAGGAGCGTACGGGCTCGGACCACCTCGGGTACGACGGGTTCTGCCGGGACCGGGGTCTGGCCTTCGCGGCGGGACGGGCGCTGCGGTTCCGGACGCCGGACGAGGGCGAGACCGTCGTGGTCGACCTGGTCCGTGGGAAGCCGGCGTTCCCGAACAGCGCGATCGAGGACTTCGTGATCGCTCGCGGTGACGGGTCCCCGGTCTTCCTGATCGCCAACGTGGTCGACGACCTGGACCAGGGCATCACGCAGGTCATCCGCGGCGAGGAGCACCTGTCGAACACGCCGAAGCAGCAGCTGCTGTGGGAGGCGCTGGGCGCCGAGCCGCCGGTGTGGGCGCACCTGCCGGTGATCGTCAACGAGAAGCGGCAGAAGTTGTCCAAGCGTCGGGACAAGGTGGCGCTGGAGGACTACCTCGCCGAGGGTTTCCTGCCCGAGGCGATGGTGAACTACCTCATGCTCCTGGGCTGGGGGCCCGGAGGCGACCGGGAGATCATGCCGTACGAGGAGCTGGAGCAGCTCTTCCGGATCGAGGACGTCAACACTGCGCCGGCCTTCTTCGACGTGAAGAAGCTGACGGCGTTCAACGGCGACTACATCCGCGCTCTCTCGCCGGAGCAGTTCGCCGACGCGTGCGCGCCGTGGCTGGTCGCCCCGTACGCGCCGTGGGGCCCGGAGGCGTTCGACAAGGCCCTCTTCGAGGCGGCGGTCCCGCTGGCCCAGACCCGGCTGGCGCTGCTGTCGGAGATCACCAGCTACGTGGACTTCCTGTTCCTCGACGAGCCGGCCTGGGACGAGGCGTCGTGGAACAAGGCGATGAAGGCAGGTGCCGGTGACATCCTGTCCGACGCCCGTGCCGAGCTGGCCACCGTCGCGGACTGGAAGGCGGGCGGCCTGAAGGACGTCCTGCTCGCCGTCGGCGAGAAGCACGGCCTCAAGCTGGGCAAGGCCCAGGCACCCATCCGGGTCGCGGTCACCGGCCGGACGATCGGACTCCCGCTGTTCGAGTCCATGGAGTTGCTCGGCCGGGATCGCGTGCTGGCCCGTCTGGACGCCGCGGCCGAGAGGGTGGCCGCCGCGCAGGCATAGCCTGCGGGCCTGTCCCGATCAGATGAGCGTGTACCGCCCCCGTCCGACCCTCCGCACCAGACCCTTCTTGCACAAGCGGTCGAGAGCCGACGACACGACGGAATCAGGCCGCCGGGAGTCGCGCAGCAGGTCCGTTTGCCCCTCGTCACGCAGGCGCTCGATGATCGTGACGAGGTCCCGCGTGCGCAGTGCCTCCGTCGTGGACAGCACGTTGAGGAGCATCTCCTGAATGGAGAAGGGCTTGCTCGCGCGGAATCCGGTGGGGTGGACGATCACCGTCGCTGGGGCGGTCGGCTCCGGCGGAGGGGCCTGCGTGGAGTTCTTCGACGTGACGGCGCGCACGGCGGAGGCCGTCTCCACTAGGCCCGGCTGGAACTCGTCCAGCGAGGTGTTGAGGGTCTCCAAAAGGTTCAGCTTCCGCTTCGCCTCTTCCAGTTGCGTGCTCAGCGACTGGACCGTTTCCGTCTGCGCCCTCAACTGCTGGCGTACCAGCAGCAAGGTCTCGCGCACGACGGCATGACTGTCCGATGCTCTGTCCATGAACTCCTCCGCTGTAGGCGTCCTGCGGATTCCGGTTCAACTTATGCCTGCTGGAACGCAAGGATCGCAAGTCTTCCCGAGTTTGGACAGAGCACGCCCGGAACGCAGAAGCATGAACTCACCGGCCTTTTCCTTGCGCATTCGATGACCGGAATCCGATTCCGGGTCAGGAGACGTGATCGGGGTCGCCCGACGGAGCCGGAGCCAGTCGCATCATGGAGGACGAGGCGATGTACACCCCGTTCACGATGGCGATGAAGACTCCGGTGTGGACGTCCGGGCGCGGCTGATGACCGACCAGATCGATCTCTGCCGTGAACTCCTCCTTCCCGCCCGGAGGCACGCAGATCGGGGCGCTCACCTCGGGCGGCAGACCCAGGAATCGGCGCATCGCGAAAGCGAATCCGATTCCGCCGCGCAGGACATGTTCGGAGTCGTTGCGCAACGTCCGGGACAGGCCGATGACGCGACCCGACACGGCATTCGTGTCCAACATCCCTTCGAGTACGAATGCCGGTTCGTCCGATTCCTCACTGGTCCACCAGAGGTCACCGCAACGCCGGCACTGCAGAGTCCGCACCGTCAGACCGGCGTGCACCACATGCGCCATGGTGATGAGGGCGGCCCGGTCCCGCGCACAGTTCGGGCAGGTCACAGGCGTTTGGGACACCTCGCGCAGGCCGTCGAGCGACGGGCCTCCGTAGTTCCAGCCGTTTACATAAATTTCATGGGCGATCGCAGCGGCTGTGGCGTGCTGAAATGCGGCGAGATCGGTCTCGATCCGGGCAACATGCGAGGCCAGATCCGGCGCCTGCAAGTCCTCGGCGGCCTTGCGCACGCGGACCCGGAACCCTTCCACGGCGAGTGCGTCGACTCCTGGCTCCAGCCAGCACAAGCGTTCCAGGCGCGGCAGGACCACGTTGCTCAGATGGGCCAGGTCCCGGACCGCCCCTTCCTCACGGCGCGTCGCCATGACCGCCGCCGTGCCCGGCCCGGTGCCCGCTGCCCGCCCGGCCGGCAGGCCGAGGACCAGGCCGGGATCGCCGAGCAGGCCGAAGCGGTTCAGCCAGCCGTTGATCGGGTGGGCCCGCTCGTTCAGGCGCTCGACGGCGCGGCCGAGCGGCAGGTTCTCCGCGAGCGCGCTCTCCAGGTCTCCCTGCGCTCCCCGCTGTACGATATGGACGCCCAGCGCGCCCACGACCGCGACGGCGGTTCCTTCCAGCAGTCCCAGGCCCAGGGCCACATGGTGGGGGTAGGCGTTGGTGCCCACGGCGATGGACGAGCAGCTGTGGGTGAAGACCACGGTCGCGTGCAGTTCCGCCGCGGGAAGGCGTTGGTCCTCCGCCAGGTCGGCACGGTGACATCCTGCGCCGTACATGCACGGCATGTGCCGGTACGCGGGGTCGACGGCGGGCAGCGGGGTGTCGATCGCGTCGGACCGGCCGCACAGGATGCCGTCGGGCAGAGCCGCGCAGCACTCCTTGCCCAGCGCCTTGAGCACCAGCAGCTTCGGTCTGCGCCGGCCGAGTGCGATGACGTCCTCGAACTCGTTGGTGTCCGCCAGCTCGGCGTCTTCGAGCATGGGGTGGGTGGCCACGAAGACGCGGTCCTCGGCCGCCGCGTCGGCGGTGAGGCTCCGGTAGACCAGGCAGGTCAGCGCTGCCAGGTCACGAGCGGTGACGACGCCGACCACGGGGCCGTGGGCGCCCGGCCAGTCGCCGGACGCCGTGATGTCGTCGGCCAGGCCGACTACTGCGACGAGTTCGCCGGCCCGCGGGACGAGTTCCGCCGCAAGGGCGCCGGGCTCCACCACGCGGTGCTCACGGCCCGTGGCGACGGCCAGCAGCCGGCCGACGGCGCCCGCGTCCTCGCCGACGCTGATCACCGTCCCCGCCCGTGGGGCGGTGTCCACCGACGGCAACCGGGCCTCGGGGAACAGGGACCGGTAGCGGTCCAGCGAGGGACCCGCCAGCACGGGGAAGGGCAGGCCCGGGGTCCAGGCGTTCGCCCGCTCGCGGTATTCGGCGACGTTGGCGCAGGGCATGACATGAGTGTTCACGCGCCGCTCTCCTTCCCCGCACCGGCCGCGAAGGCCGCGACGCGCGCCGAATCCGGGGCGTGGGTCTCCAGCATGCGTGCCTGCGCACCGAGCGTGGCGTGGGTGTAGAAGGCGCGCAGCGGCGGCCTGATCCCCAGGTCGCGGCGGATTCTGGCGCTGAGGCGCCCGAGGAGCATGGAATGGCCACCCATCCTGAAGAAGTCGTCCTCGGGCGTGACGGCGTCCACTTCCAGCAGGTCGCACCACATGGCCGACAGGACCTGCTCCAGCGGGGAGAGGCCGTCCTCGAGCGCGCCGTGCGCGGAGTCCCGCTCGCGCTGGTCGCGCTGGGGAACGAAGGCGGCCAGGGCCGTGCGGTCGACCTTGCCCACGGGGGTGAGCGGCAGCCGGTCGAGCACCGTCAACCGGGGCACCATCCACTCCGGCAACTCCCGCGCCAGCTCCTCGCGCACCCGGTCGGCCATGCCCGCCTCCGCCGAGGCGGCGGGCACCACGAAACCAGCGAGGCTCCGGTCGGCCTCCTCCCCGCGCACCACGACACAGGCGTTCCCGACCTCAGGGTGGGCGAGCAGCCGCGCCTCGATCTCACCGAGCTCCACGCGGTGTCCGCGGACCTTGACCTGGTGGTCGGTACGCCCGAGGTAGACGAGCACGCCGTCGGCATCCCGCCGGACGAGATCGCCCGTGCGGTAGAGCAGGAGGTCTGGGCGTTCCGGATGGGGCACGAACGCCCGGGCCGTCTGCTCGGGGCGGTTGAGGTACCCCAGGCTGAGGCAGGGGCCCGACATGTACAGCTCGCCGCGCCGGCCGTCGGGCACCGGGTGGAGATCCTCGTCCAGGACGTGGGCCTGTAGACCGGGCAGTGGCGTGCCGATCGGGATGATCCGGGTCTCGTCGGTCACGCCGGAGACCACGTGCCGGATGACGAAGGTCGTGGTCTCGGTGGGACCGTACACGTTGGCCAGGGTGCCGGACAGGGTTGCGAGCACGTCGCGGGCCCGCCGGGGATCCATGGCCTCGCCGCCGACGAGCAGCAGCCGCAGGGGCGCGAACGCGGCGGGGTTCTGCAGAGCGATCTCGTGGAAGACCGACGTGGCTGTGATCATGGCGGTGATGCCGTGGCGCCGGAACTCCTCGGCGAGCAGTCCGCCGTCGGTGAGCAGCTCGCGGGGGAGGATGACGAGGGTGGCGCCGGACGTCAGCGTCGCCCATATCTCGTACGTGATCGCGTCGAACGCGGGACTGGTGAGCTGAGCCGTACGGTCGCCGGGGGAGAGGGACAGGTCCGGGTCGGGTCCCGCCACGTTCGTCAGGAAGTGGGCGATGCTCGCGTGCCCCACCAGGACGCCCTTGGGTGTGCCGGTGGTGCCCGAGGTGTAGTACACGATGGCCGGAGTGTCCGGTGCGACGGCGGGCGGCGCGACGAGCGGACCACCCGCGGCCGGAGCCATGTCGACGTCCGGGAGGACCAGCTCGGACGGGAATCGGTCCGCCAGCTCCGGAGTGGTGATCACGCAGGAGGCGCCGCTGTCGTCCAGGATGAACTGGTGGCGGCCGGCGGGCTGATCGGGTTCCATCGACACATAGGCCGCACCCGCCTTCCACACGCCGAGGAAGGCGGCGATGCGCCGGCAGCCCTGCGGAAGGCACACGCCCACGAAGGAACCGGGACCCACGCCCCGGTCGATCAGCTGGCGGGCGACGCCGTCCGCGACCCGGTCGAGCTCTGCATACGTCAGTTGCTCGCGAGCATCCGGATGGAAAACGGCCACCGCATCAGGAGTCCGCTCGACCTGCCTGGTGAACAGAGCGCCCAACATCCCCTACACCACCCCTCGTTGAATCACGCCCGACGGGTCAGGCCGTGATCCCAGGACTGTAACCCCTGGTTGCGGCGATGAGGAGGCGGACAGGGCGTCAGTCCGTCAGACGCCGGGAAATTTTTGGGAGTTGAACCCACCTGCCTGGTTTTCGGCAAGGAACCTTGTGGACATAGGACGTGAAATCTCTCCTGTGCAAGGTGGAGGTCTAGCCTCCGTCTGATCTTTCGGGTTAACTGACGGTCGGCCGAGCACCACGGCGTCCGCGCGTTCAAGTCCGCTCGCGACCGCCGATTCCACCGGAACGACCTTTCCCCGGTTGGCGGTTCGCGCAGTTCCCGGCCCCTCGGTCGCACATCATGTTCAGCGGGGGTAGAAAATGCTTGAAGGCAGCTTCACCGAGGATTCCTCGGACGACCACTGTCGACTCAGAGATCAACTCCTCTCTCCTGAAACCGAGTTGGCCGAGCCCGCCGTGGGCTTCCCGGCCAAGGCGGCAGACTTCCCCGGGGAGATCCTCGACGGACTCGACGGAGACCTCCTGCGGCACGGGCTCGGAGTCGTCCGGCTGGACGAGCCGCTTCCCAACGACGCCTTCAGGAAACTGGGTTCGGCACTGGGAACCGCCATACCCGAGACCGCCCCGGCCGTGCAGCCCTACGTGGAGGACGGCGTCGTCCTCAATCTCCGGGCCGACGCCGGGACGACGCAGGACGTGTCCCTCCAGCCCTTCGCCAGTAATCGCCTGTCCCTGCACAGTGAGGGCAGCGGGCGCTCCGTCGCGGACCAGCCCCGTTACATCGTGCTCATGTGCGTGGAACCGGGCGACGCCTCCGCCTCCACCGTCCTCGTCCCCATGGACGAGGTCGCCGCAGGCCTGAGCGGCGAGGACCTCCGCCTGCTCCGTGCCACTCGCTACGCCGACGCCCCCGGCGTCCCTGCCGTCGTACGGTCCCGCGGGGACCACACGGTCTTCTCCTTCCGCGACTTCCAGCAGGACACCCTGCGATGGGTCTGCGAGGCGGACGGCGCTTCGCCGGAAGCCGTCAACGGCGCCCTCGGCCGCCTGCTCGCCCGCATGTACGAAGCGAGGGGCGCCTCGGGCGTGGTCTGGTCCCGCGGGCTGCTCGTCGTCATCGACAACACCCGGTTCTTCCACGGACGCACGGCGGGGCTGCCCCGAGCCGCGGCCCGGACGCGCCACCTCAAGAGGCTCCGTATCCGCTGAGGCGTCCCGTCTCGTCCCGTCCCGCCCGTGGGTACGCACGCGCAGCGTCCGGAGCGCCACCTACCGGGCTCCTCTTCTCTCCCCTTGGAGACGGTATGCCCCTGTTCGACATCTCTCCGCCGGTCCGTCCGATCAGCCTGCCCCGCGAGGTGCACGACGAGGCCATGAACGCTCGGCCCACCACCCCTCCGGCCGGCCTGTTCACCCCGGTCGTGGACGACGCCACGCTGGAGGTCTTCCAGCGGGCCGTCGACCCGGAAGACGCCTACGAACTGCGCGACCTCTGGCTCGGCCGGGTCGAGCACCGCCTCGGCACCCGGACCCTCCGCCCCGAACAAGCCGAACGCTGGCGGAACTCGACCGTCCGCCGCCAGGTGACCGCCGAGGAGGTCCTCACCTCGCGGGCGACCGTCCGCTTCGTCAAGGAGCTCTTCAACTCCTACTTCCGCGACGACCTCTACGGGCGCCTCCGGCCGGACGCGCGGTACATCCTCTCCGGCGGCTCCGTCGACGAGGAGCAGTGGGGACTTCCCGAGACCATCAAGGACACCCTCCGCTACGCCCTTTCCCGCGACTGGTACGGATACTCCGACTCCTGCGGACGCACCCCGGCGCGCGAGGCCGTCGCCGCCTACGAGAGCGCCCGGATCGCGGACGTCACGTACACCGCCGAGAACGTCGCCCTGACCATGGGCGGCACCTTCGCCGTCAGCTCCCTCGCCGACTTCGTCCTGTCGGGCTCCACGCACACCTCCCCGGCGCTGTGCGCCATTCCCAACTACCCGCCGCTGGTGGAGGCCATCGCCCGACGGACACCGGTGCGCCTGGTCCCGGTCTCCTCGGACGGCGGCGTCATGTCGGTCGACCCGATCATCGCCGCGCTGACCCCCGACACGCCGTTCGTGATGCTCCAGACGGCGGCCAATCCCACGGGTGCCGGTGTGCGCGAAGCCGACCTGGAGCGGCTCATCCGCGCCGCGTCGCCCAACACCATGATCCTCCTGGACGAGTGTCACGAGTGGCTGGGCCCCAAGCGGGAGTTCGGAAAATTCCGTGCGGCCTCCAACGTCATCCGGGTCTCCAGCCTGTCCAAGAACTGGTCGGCCCCCGGCGTGAAAGCCGGCTGGATCGTCGCGGACGCGGCGTTCATCGCCTCCTACTACGAGTACGCCTCCACCAGCTTCGGCGGCCCTCCGTCGTTCCTGTACACCGCCATCGAGGTCCTCGCGCGCATGGAGCGCTGGTTGATCACCGGGGTCACCGAGGTGGGCGCGGCCGAACTGGCCGAGTTCGAGGAGACCTACGAACTCGGGCGTGCAGGGCTCCAGTCCGCCTACGACAGCTATCGCCAGGAACGGGACTCCCGCGAATCCGCGCTCACCACCCTGCGCGACGCCAGCGTTGGCCGCCTCGCCGAGGTCGCGCACGTCCTGCGGCCCGAGTACTCCATCAACGCGGCCGCCGTGTTCGACCGCTGGGACGACTCCTACCTCTGCTTCCGTGAACTCCTTCGCGAGACGGGCGTGTCGGTCTACCCCGGCATCCTCAACTTCGGCTTCGGCAGCGGCGTCGTCCGGTTGACCACCGCGCGCTCCTGGACGGACCTGTCGCCCGCCTTCGACCGGATCCGCGCCGTCGTCCGACGGGACGAGGTCGTCCATGCCTGAATTCCACCTCCCCGCCGGGCGCAGGACCGTCATCGGCATGATCCACCTCCAGCCGCTCCCCGGCACCCCCTTCCACGAGGAAGGAACCTTCCGGGACATCCTGGAGACGGCCGTGGCCTCCGCCAGGGCGCTCGCCGACGGCGGCGCGGACGGCTGCCTGATCCAGACCGCCGACCGCGTCTACACCGTCGAGGACGTCAGTGATCCGGCGCGCACGGTCGCGATGGGTCTGATCACCGACGCCGTCGTCCGGGCCGTGGCCGACACGTCCGGTTTCCTCGTCGGTGTCCAGATCATGCGCAACGCCATCAGCGCGTCCCTCGCCGTCGCCAAGGTGTCCGGAGCCCACTTCGTCCGGGCCACCGCACTCGTCGGAATGACCCTCAGCCCGCACGGCATGGTCACCCCCGACCCGCTCGCGGTCGCCGAGTACCGCAAGCGGATCTCCGCCGGGGCCGTGGGAGTGATCGCCGACGTCGACTCGATGCACTTCCGCTGGTTCGGCGGGGAGAAGTCCACCGGAGAGGTCGCCCGCGCGGCCCGCGGCGTGGGGGCCGACGCCGTCACCCTCGCAGACCCCGACGAGGCACGTGCGCTGGAGCTGATCGCCTCCGTCCGGCGTGCCGCCCCCGGCCTCCCGGTCGTCCTCGCCGGCCACACCGATCATGACAACGCCGCCCGGTTGCTCGCCGAAGCGGACGGTGCCTTCGTCGGCACCTGCCTCGAAAAGGGAGGCTGGGGAGGCCGGATCGACGTTGACCGGGTCCGCGCCTACGTCGACATCGCCCGCTCCCTGGAGTCCCGATGACCGCCCCGGCCGGCCCGCCCGCGGCACCGGACCCCATGGACAGCGCCGTCCTCGTCCGCCAGAGCGGGCGCCTCGCCGCCGACCTGCGTGACCTCGTCGGGTTCCTCCCCGACCGCGTGGACACCGCGTGGCGCGAGCTGTACGACCCGGACGGCGCGGCCGGGACCGTCCGCTCCGTGTGCCTGGTCGGTGACGGCGACTCCCTGCACGCGGGCACGGCCGCCGAGGCCGCGTTCGAGTACCTCGCGGACCTGCCCTGTGAGGTCCAGCCCGCTCAGCGCTTCCTCGGATACCACGTGCGCACGGCCGCACCGGGCACCCTCGTCGTGGCCGTCTCCGCCTCCGGCCGTACCGAACGCGTCCTCCAGGGCGTCGCCGAGGCCCGCGCCCGGGGCCTTCGCACCCTCGGGATCAGCGGATCGGCCACCAGCCCGCTCGCCGACGCCGCCGACACCCACGTCACCGTCGGCCTGCCCGACCCCGAGCCGTCCCCCGGCATCCGCACCCACCAGGCGAGCCTGGTCGCCCTGCTCATGCTGGCGCTTCGCCCCGCGGAGACCACCCGCGGCGCGGACTGGGCCGCCCGGGCCCGCGCCGAACTCCTCGGCCTTGCCGATGGTGTCGCCGCGACCGAGGCCGCCGTCCGCGAGCGGGCTTCCGTATGGGGACGGACGCTGACCGACGCCCCCGTGATCGCCGTCCTCGGCACCGGCCCGGCCGAAGGCACGGCCGGCTACGCCGCAGCCAAGATCGTCGAGGGCGCCGGAGTCCACGCGTACGGCCGCGACCTGGAGGAATGGTGGCACGTTGAACGCTTCGCGGGCCCCCTGGACACCCCTGTCGTGGTACTCGCTCCGCCCGGCCCCTCAAGGGCCCGCGCCCTGGAACTCGCCGAGCGCGCCCTCGCCCTCGGCCGGCGGGTCGCCCTCGTGACACACCCCGAGGGGACGGAGCACCTCGACGACCGGATCGTCCTCCTCCCGGTGCACGGCACCGCCCGCGAGGAGTTCGCCCCGCTGCTCCACCAGACCTTCGCCGCCCACCTGGCTTTCGGGCTCGCCCGCGGGCTGGGACGCAGCCCGTTCCAGAGGCACCGCCCGACCGGTCCCGCCCTCCGCTGACACCGCGTCCGCCCGACCCCGTCGACACGTTCACCAGCACACACCGAGGAGACACCGATGGACACCGTCTTCGATCCGAACAAACACGTCCGGAACATCTACACCTCGCCCGAGGTCAAACTGGTCAACTCCCGTAACGAGATCATCCCCGGCATCCTCGGCACGGTCGGAGCCGGCGAACTGATCGAGGGCGGCGTGCCCATCGGAGCCGACCGCATCATCATGGAGACCGGCTCCCGCTTCGACCTGCACACGCACCCCGGCGCACACATCCTCTTCGTCCTCAGCTCCCGCGGCTACATCCACATCAACGGCGTGGACTACGAGATGGGCGCCGGCGACACCGTGTTCGTCCCCGCCAACTACGCGCACGGCGTGAAGACCAACCTGCACGTCCCCGAGCCGCTGGAGATCCTGGCCTTCGGCGTGCCGCACATGCCGCTGGAGTCCGCCGAACGCATGACCCTGGTGGAGGAGTGATGACCGAACCCCGTGGCGACCGGGCCACGGCGCACGGAGGGCTCCCGGCCGACCCTGACCTGGCAGAGGTTCTCGACGTGGTCTTGGACGTGGTCCGCGGACTCCTGCCCGAACCGGTGTCGCCCTGGGGCCCCGAGCAGGCCGACGTCTCCCTCGCGGACCTCGGCTTCGACTCCCTGCGCACCGTGAAGCTCCTGGTCGCCGTCGAGAACGCCTTCGACATCGAACTGCCCCAGGAGCAGATCACCGCCGACACCTTCCGCACGGCGCTCACCCTCGCCCACGCCGTGGACAAGACCCGGCACGCGCATGGGTGACCCGACCAGGACCGATCAGGACCTCGCCCGCCGGTACAGGGGAACGCCGTTCCCCGCCGCGGCGGGTGGGCTCCGCTCGGTCCTCGACCACCTCGACCGGCACGCCCGGGAACGCGGCGGGGAACCGTACCTCACGACCCCCGCCGCCGACGGCACCGCACGGACGCTGACGTACGCGGAGCTCGAACGGTACAGCCGCCGCACCGCCCACTGGCTGGACACGGTCCTCGAGCTGCCGGCCGCCGGGCCCGTCGGCCTGGCCCCGGTCAACGACATCCCCTCGGTGATCGCCTTGTTCGCCGCGCTTCGCTCCGGCAGGCCCGTCCTCGTGCTCAACCCGGCGGACCCGGTCGCCCGGGTCGCCGAGCAGACGGCGGCCCTCGCCGTCGAGGCGATCGTCACCGGTCCCGGCACGGCCGCCGACCGGTTCCCCGGCACCGCCACCGCCCCCGACCCCGAACGGCTGCCCGACCCGCCCCCCGGCTGGTCCCCGCCGCCCCCGCGGCCGGACGCCGACATGCTGTACTTCGGCACCTCCGGGTCCACAGCGGCCTCCAAACTGGTCGCCCAGACCCACGCCAACGCCGTCGCCAACGCGGACGCCATGATCCGGCACCACGGACTGCGCCCGGGTGACACCTTCCTCGGCTGCCTGCCCATCCACCACGTCAACGGCGTGCACCTGACGCTCATGGCCACCCTGGCCGCGGGCGCCCACGCGGTGCTCGCCCCGGGCTTCGACCCGTTCCGCTACCCGGAGCTCCTGACGCTCTACCGGCCGCGGGTCGCCAGCGTGGTCCCGAGCATCCTCGACGCCCTGTCCGCCGTGTGGCGCCGCCGGACCCTGCCCGGGGGCTTCTCGCACTTCGTCACCGCCGCCGCCCCGCTGGCGGCCGAGACGGCCCGTGCCGTCCACACCAGGATCGGCGCCCGCGTCCTCCAGGGATACGGCCTGACCGAGACCACCAACTTCTCCACCACCATGCCGCGCGACATCAGCGACGCCGCCTACCGGCGCCTGCTGCTCGACGCCGACATCCCGACCGTCGGCGTCGCCGTCCCCGGCAACGAGGTGGCCGTACTCGGCCCGGACGGCCGCCGCGCCCGCCCCGGCGAACCGGGGGAGATCTGCATGCGCGGCCACAACGTGATGTCCCGCTACGCGGGCAACGCCGAGGCCACCGCCGAGGCGTTCGCGGGCGGCTGGTTCCACTCCCAGGACCTCGGCCACGAAGTCCTGGACGAGGAGACCGGGCGTACGTACTTCGTCCTCACCGGCCGCAGCAAGAACATAGCCAAGGTACGCGGCGAGGCCGTGTCGCTGGAGGAGATGGAACGGGCTCTGCGGCGCCTTCCCGGCGTGCTGGACGCGGCCTGCGCCGCGGTCCCCGACCCGCTGCTCGGCGAGACCGTGGCGGTGGCCCTGCACGCCCCCGACACGATCGGCGACGACACGGTCCGCACACACCTGCGGGCGCACTTCGCCGAGGCGGTGCAACCCGGCCGCATCCTGCGGGTGCCAGAGGTCCCCCGGACGGCCACCGGAAAGATCCTCCGGCCGGCCCTGCGGGACCTGCTGGCGCCGCCCCCGCACTGACCCGCACCCGCCTCGCCTTTCGCTTCCCCTCCGTCCTCCGTTTTCCCGACCCCGACTTTGGATCCCGAGGCACGACCATGACCATGCTGACTCCTCACGACCCCCAGACAGGCCAGCCCCGCCCGGCCTACCAGGCCGCGCGCGAGAAAGAGATCACGGCCGCGGTCGAAGCCGCGGCGGCGGCACAGCGCGGCTGGGCCGCGCTCCCCCCGGGGCAGCGTTCCCGGCGCATGCTGCGACTGGCCGACCGCATCGAGGACCGCGCGGAGGAGTACGCCGCCACTCTGCGGGCCGGCACCGGGAAGCCCTGGGAGGAGGCGCGGGGCGAGGTGGCGGGCTGTGCCGACGTCCTCCGCTTCTACGCGGGCGCCGCCCGCACCGAGGTCTCCCCGGCGGCCGGCCGGCGCATGGCCGACCGCGAGAGCTGGGTGCGCTGGGAACCGCTCGGCGTCGTCGCCGTCGTCGTCCCCTGGAACTACCCGCTGATGATGGCAATGTGGCGACTCGGCCCGGCCCTGGCCGCCGGGAACACCGTCGTCCTCAAGCCGGCCGAGACCACGCCGGACACCGCGCTCCTCCTCGGCGAGGACGCCGCCGGACTCCTCGGTGACGACGTCGTCCGCGTCGTCCCCGGGGACCGCGAGACCGGCGTCCTGCTCGTGGAGTCCGGCGTCGACGCCATCGCGTTCACCGGAAGCACCGTCGGCGGCCTGGACGTCGCCTACCGCGCCGGACTGCGGCCGTTCAGCCTCGAACTCGGCGGCAACTGCGCCGCCTTGGTGCTGCCCGACGCCCCCGCGCACACCTGTGCCTCGCTGGCCGCCGCCTCGGTGTTCAACGCCGGCCAGAGCTGCGCCGCCCCCGCACGGGTGATCACGCTCCCCGAGAACCACGACGCCGTGGTGGAGGGCCTGGCCCGGGAGATGGGCCGCAAGGTCGCCGGGGTCGACTTCGGCCCGCTCAACAACCCCGATCAGGCCGCCCGGTACGACCGCATCCTGGCCTCGAGCCGTGCGGGCGTCCGGCACACCGGCCGGATCGAGCCGGGGCCGGGGTGCGAGGGCGGCTACTGGCGGCCGTCCGTGGTCCTCGCGGACCTTGCCGAGGACGACCCGGCCGTGGTGGAGGAGGTCTTCGCGCCGGTGCTGACCGTGCAGCGGGCCCGGGACGTCGCGCACGCGGTGGAGCTCGCCAACGGCGTGCGCCAGGCGCTGGCCGCCAGCGTGTGGTCGTCGGACGTGTCCTCCGCCCTGACGCTGGCGGGCGAGCTGGACGCGGGAGAGGCTTGGGTCAACTGCCACCTCGACCAGACCCCCGAACTCCCGCACGGCGGACGCAAGTCGTCGGGTCACGGCACCGACTTGAGCGTGCTCGCCCTCACCGAGTACCAGCGGCCCAAGTGTGTGACCGTGCGTGTGGGGTGAGCGGCTCCGCCCGCTGGGCCGCCCCATGCTGAGGGGGGCCACCGGAGATGATTCGGTGGCCCCCCTCGCGGTGTCTCCTGCGCGATGTTCCCTGCGGGCTCAGCGGGCCGGGGCGAGCAGGCCGGCAGCGAGCTCGGCCGCTCGGGGCGCCCCGCCCTCGGCGAGCATCGCGTCCCGCAACCGCGCGCAAGCGGCCCGGTGCGCGTCGTCGGTCAGGACCCGGTCCACGGCCTCGCGCAGCAGCTCCGCCGTGACCGTGCCGTAGGGGTCCCGTATGTCCCAGAGGGCCACCGCGGCACCGCCCTCGACCGCTGTGGCCGCGTTGGCGAACTGGTCCCCGGCACCCGGCACGGACACCATCGGGACGCCCGAGAGGATGCTCTCGGTGGTCGAGTTCATCCCGTGGTGCGTGATGAAGGCGTCGGCGTACCGCTCGAGCAGCTCGCGCTGCGGGACGAAGTCCCGGACCAGGAAGTTCGCCGGCCAGTCGGGCTCGTCCTCGGCGGCCAGCAGCGAGCCGACGGCCGTGACGACCAGGAGATCCTTCCGATCGCCCAGCGCCGTGGTCAGCCGGTCCAGCATCGCCATCAGGAACTCACGGCCGGTGGCCGCGCCGCCGACGGGGCTGCGGAAGCGGAAGTCCGTCAGGACCGTGCCCAGGGAGAACAGCACCACGGACCGGCCGGCCCGCCGCGCCTCGTCGAGCCTCCCGAAGGGGAAGCCGGAGGAGTCGTGCCGGACCCGCGCGTCGTTTCGCACCGGCCCCGTGAGCGCGGTGCCGGGCATGTAGCGGCCTGTTCCCACGGAGGCGCCGACGTGCACGCAGGTGCCCCGATACGGCTCCAGCACCTCCGCCAGGCGCGGGGTGTCCGGTCCCGGCTCGCGGGAGAGCTCCCGCGCGGCGGTGACCACGGAGAGGTCCCGGGACGGGAACAGCACCGGCAGCAGGCCCTCGCCCAGCGGGTCCACGCCGTACCGCGCCCGGTACTCCCCGTTCGCCCGTACCAGTTCCGGGTGCGGGCGTCCGTGCTGCACGGCGAAGTCCTCGCCGAGGGCCCCGTAACCGGGGAAGGTCACCAGGGAGACGGACGGGACACCGTGGATCCGTGCCGCGAGCATGCCGTGGATGCCGAACACGTCGTAGAGGATGACGTCCGGCCGGAAGGCGGCCACGGCCCCTTGATACGCGTCGCTCACGGTCAGCGGGTGGACGAAGCTCTTGAAGGGAAGGTCCCCGAGGCCATCGGGTGTCGGCGGCAGGGGCACCGAGGGGACAGGCGTGTAACCGGCCCCCACGGACGCGAAGGCGTCCGCGAGGGAGTCCGGACCGAAGCCGCGGACTTCGGTCACGTCCGGCCGGAGGACCAGCTCCTCCACGATCGCGAGCAGGGGGTTGACGTGCCCGATCGCGTCGATCGGGAGTACCGCTATCCGCATGGTCCGCCTCAGCCGACGACGGTCAGCGGCAGCGGGCGACGGGTCTGGATCGCCGCCTCGATCCGGGGCGTCCGGTAGTCGCGGCCGGCGCAGGAGCCGCAGGCCGTCAGGTGGGTGTCACGGGCGTACAGCGCGCGGATCTGCTTGCGCAGCTCCGTGCCGGACAGGTCGCCGGTCAGGTCGATCACCTCCTCCGGCGCGTCGGGGACGGCCTTGAGGTTGTGGGCGTTGGCCGAGAAGGGACAGCGGTACAGCTTGCCGTTGAGGAGGGTGACGATGTCGTTCACGCAGCAGTTGCGGAACATGTCGTCCAGGACCTCGGCGCTGCGCGGGACGTAGCGGATCCGGCCCGAGTCCGTCCATACGGGGATCTTCGAGAAGTGCGTGATCCCCTCGGCGGTGAGGGTCTCCTGAAGCGCGTCGAGCTTCTTGGAGTGCTCGCCGTAGTTCGTGATCTCGACGACGACCTTCTCGTCGCGCAGGCAGTCGAGGTTGGCGCCGCGCGGCACGATCGTGCCGTTGGTGTAGACGACGACCTTCTCGACCACCTCGTAGGCGACGAGTTGCTCGATCACCCGGTGAACCCGGGGGTTGACGAAGGGTTCGCCGCCCAGGACGCGGAACTCGTAGATGCCGTCCACGCTTTCCATGATCCGGTCGACGGCGCTCGCCAGCAGCTCAAGGTCGCTGTGGCGCGGCTTGGTGTAGTACTGCATCAGGTTCGAGCAGTCCTGGCACTTCATCGAGCAGGCCTCGGTGACCACCACGTCGAGGTACTTGAGGATCAGGGTGTCCTCGGCGTGCTCGCGGTCCTTGCGGGTCTCGTGCTTGTGCAGTGCGGCCTTGCGCTCCATCAGCACCGGGCTCATACCGGTGTCCGCCTCGGAGCCGGAGAAGTCGAACCCGTCGAGGAGGTCGACGCAGTCCTGGATGCGGGTGAAGCCGGCGCCGCGCACGCGGTCGGTCATCGTCTTCAGATAGTTTCCGCAGAGGAACACGATGCCGTCCTCGGCCAGTTCGGCGATGTCCGCGACGGACCGCACGGGGAGGCCCCGCAGGACGGTGCCCTGCTTGGACTTCCGCCCGTCCGCGAAACAGGTGACGGTCACTCCCAGGCGGGTCAGGACGTGGTGGGCCAGGACGCCGATGTCTCCCGCGCCGAAGAGGACGACGGGTCGAGGATCGGCCAGCAGGCTCCGGATCACGGGCGGGGGCGTGTACTCGATCATGGCGCGGCCTTCCTCACGGCAAGGGTTTTGTGGAGGTGTACGAAGCGACGACCCGTGTCGTCGGAGTGCACCGGGCCGCACTGCTCGAAGCCGAGCGATGCGAGCAGGGCACGGGTGTCCCGAAGGTCCGGGTTGGCCTCTGCCCGGAGCGCGTCGGCCCCAAGCGACGTGGCGAGGCGGATGGCCTCCCGTAGGCAGCGGACGCCGACCAGGGAGCCGGCGACGAGGTGGTCGGGAGCGACGGCGAGTCGGCTCAGATAGGCGGGGCGGTCGGCGTGTGGCTGCCCCGGGGGCTCCACGGCGCGCGGCCTGGTGCTGAGGGTGAACATGCCGACGGCCCGGCCGTCCTCACGCAGCAGCCGGACCCGTCCCCCCGCCACGAGGGCCGCGGTGGTCTCCATGCGCCGCACCGGCCGGGGGGTGCCCGTGGCCTCCGCCTGGTGGGCGTCGCACGCCTCCAGGAGGGTGTGCACCTCGACGGCGTCGGTGGCGTCTTCCCAGTCGGCGGTCATCCGACGACGGTGCGGGTGTCCCCGTCCACGACGATGGCCTGTCCGTCCTTCAGGGCGACGAAGGGCACGTGATGCTCGATGTAGTACTCGACCAGCCGGTCGATCTCCTCGGACTCGGGGTGGTCCGAGCGGTAGTGGGGGGCGATGGCGAAGGGCAGCAGGCCGAGGCACTCCCAGTCCATCGTCGTGCCCTCGTAACCGGCCGGCACGAGCTCCGGGTCGTCCACATCGCCGCGGATGCCGTGCAGGTCCGGCCCGAGCAGGCAGGGGCCCGCGCTGTAGCCGGCGTAGACGACGGCCTCCTCCTCGATCAGCCGCTTCAGGACGTGGTCGGCGCCGCTCGCCTGGAAGGCGCGCCGCAGGACGAACACGCTGCCGCCCCGGACGTAGACGCAGTCGGCCGTGGAGAGCACCTTCTCCAGTTCCTCGGCGCGCCCGAAGTAGTCGCGGAGGTCGACCTCGAACGGGTCGAGGCCGATGCCGGAGAGCTCGTCCAGCTCGCGCTGGAGGGACGCGGCCCGGGCCTCTTCGTCCTTGTAGTCGTCGGCGTTGAGGATCAGGGCGGTGCGACGGCCGCCGTCGCCCAGCAGACGCAGCAGCTCCTCGGGCCTGTTACCGATCCGGAAGGAGGACAAGTAGAGCTTCATGCGGGCACGTCTCCGATCGTGTGGAACTCGTGGATGGTCCGGTGACGGTAAGTCTGGCCCGGATCCAGGCGCGCCGAGGGGAAGTCGGGACGATTCGGGGCGTCCGGCCAGGCACCCGTCTCCAGGCACAGGCCCGCCCGCGGACGGTGGAAGTGATCGCCCGAGTAGACGCCGACGCCGCTCTGGTCGGTACGGACGCGCATGGCCCGGCCGGACGGCCGGTGCACGACCTCGGCGGCCCAGGCGGGGTCGTCGAGGACGAAGAAGTTGTCGAGGCGGGAGGCGTCCAGCCGGCGGCCGCGTGTGTGGTCGAGCGGGGTGCCCGCGACCGGTCGCGGCGGGCCGGCCAGCGGCATCAGGCGCTCGTCGAAAGCCACGTACCGTGTGGAGTTCAGGGTGAGCTCGTGGTCGTCCACGGTCCGCCCCTGGCCGCCGAGGTTCCAGAACGCGTGGTTGGTGAACCCGACGATCGTGGGGGCCGTGGTGGTCGCCCGGAAGTCGAAGGTCAGCCGGGACTCGGCGTCGATCTCGTAGCGCACCTCGGCGGCGAGCGCCCCGGGATAGCCCTGGTCGCCGTCCGGGCTGTCGAGGCGCAGGGAGAGCACGAGGCGGTCCGGGAGCACCCGCGGCTCGGCCCGCCAGACGTGCTTGTCGAAGCCCAGTGAACCGCCGTGGAGGTGGTGCCCGTCGTCGTTCCGGTCCAAGTCGTAGACGTGTCCGTCGAGTTCGATGCGTCCGCCGGTCACGCAGCGGCAGTAGCGTCCGACGGTCGCGCCCACGTAGGCGTTCAGGGCCCGGTCCTCGTAGGACCGCAGATCGGGCAGCCGTACGACGACGTTCTCCGAACGGCCTTGCCGGTCGGGCACGTTGACCTCGACCAGAGTGGCTCCGTACGTCCACACCGTGATGGCCAGGCCGTTGCCTGAATCCAGCGTGTAGGCATCGACCTCGGCGGGTCCTTGCATCGCGTGTCCGGTGGTCATTCCGACTCGCTCGCGCAGGATCCTCAAATGCTCCCCCTGGCCTGGATTAATGGCGGCGACGGCTGATTGGATCACTCAACTCGGGCCAAGGCAAGGGTCTTTCAATATCATGATCGGTCTCGTACAGTTGCCGCCAGCACACGCTGTGGGCCGCCAGGGGGAACAAGTGATCAGATTCGGGGTCCACTCCGGACAGCAGTACGAGAAATTCGACGACTGCCTGGAACTGTGGACCCGGGCCGAGGAACTGGGCTACGACTGGGTGTCGCTCTTCGACCACCAGCGTCCCCCGCTCGGTGGCCCGGACGGTCCTTGCTTCGACGGTCCGACCCTGCTGGCGGCCCTCGCCGCGCGTACCCGGCGGATCCGCTGCGGCATGCTGGTGTCCGCGGTCACCTGGCGCCATCCCGCGCTGGCCGCCTCCATCGCCGCCACGCTCGACCACGTATCCGGCGGACGCCTGGAGTTCGGCGTCGGCGCGGGAGGCGCGGACCTGGCGTACGAGCAGTACGGCCTGCCATTCCCGGGGACCGGCGACCGCCTGGACATGCTCGACGAGGCGTGCGAGATCATGCGCGGCCTGTGGACCCACCAGCGCGTCGACCACACGGGCAGGCACTATCACCTCACCGGCGCGTGCCTGGAACCCAAGCCCGTGCAGAAACGCTTGCCCTTGGTGATCGGCGGCGGGGGCGAGAAGCGCACCCTACGGACCGTCGCACGCCATGCCGACGTGTGGAACACGCTCGTCACCGACATCGACACCTACCGCCGCAAGCAGACCGTCCTCCAGGGGTACTGCAAGGAGATCGGCCGGAAC
The DNA here is from genome assembly GCF_042672505.1 of Streptomyces sp. NPDC127190. NCBI lineage: Bacteria > Bacillati > Actinomycetota > Actinomycetes > Kitasatosporales > Streptomycetaceae > Streptomyces > Streptomyces sp. NPDC127190. The sequence continues at coordinate 39,449 of NZ_JBHXVE010000036.1, read as the reverse complement.
CCCGACGAGATTCGGCTGTCGATGACCTTCCGGGTCGTCCTCGGCGCGGACGAGGCCCGAGCCGAGGAGCGGAAGCGGGAGCGCATGGCCCTGCTGCCGGCCGGCTCGCCCGACATCGGCGAGTACCTGACCTTCGGAACGGCCGAGCGGTGCGTCGAAGCGCTCCTGCCCTATGTCCGCCTGGGCGTGAGCGACTTCCTCCTCGGGCTGCGGCCGCCGGTGGACTGGGAGACGATGCGGATCTTCGCCGAGCAGGTGGCGCCCGCGCTCCGGCAGACGGCCGCCGAGCTCGACGGTCCGACATCGTGACCGGAACGGACTTCCAGGTCGTGGAGCTGGCGGATCTCCTGGCGGAGATCGACGCGGACCCCGGGGCCGGGCCGGTGCACACCGCCTGGGACGCGGTGTCCGTCGCGCTGCTGCCGCCCCGGCTCGGCCGCCCGTACCTGCGCCCGGGGGCCTGCCGCGTGGTCGTCGCCTCCGCGGCGGGGCGCCCCGTCGGCCTCCTGCCCCTGCTGCGCGGCACCCCCGGCCAGACCCCTGCCGTCCTGCACGACGCCGGGCCGGAGACGGCCGCCTTCCTGCCCGTGAACCCCGGGGACCTGCTGTTCGTCGGCGGCTGCGTCGACCTGGTCGCCGGCGCCGCCGTGGCAGCGGACCTGACCGACGAGGAGCGGCGCACCGTTCGCCGCGGTCTGGTGGACCGGGCCTGGGACCAGGCCCGCGGCGACGGCCTCGTCCCGCTGTCCCTGCACGTGCGGGACGCCGAGGTGGCCGACTTCCTCGGCCCCGGCCGGCGGGCGGCCGAGATGGGCGTGTCCTGCGTGCTCCGCCTGCCCGCCGACGGGTCCGACGCTTCCTACCTCGCCGGCCTCGGCCAGAACGGCCGCCGCACCGTCCTCAAGGACCGTCGCCAGGTGCTCGAGGCCGGGCTCCGCTCCGAGGTCCGGCCGGCCGAGGCGCTGACGGCCGCGGCCGCGGACCTCGTCGTCGCCGTCAAACGGCGCTACGGCATCGAGGAGCACCCCCGGCTCGTACGCGCCCGGCTCGACCGCTGGGCCGCCGACCCCGCCGGCGAGCGCATCGCCTTCGTCGTGTCCGACAGCACCGGCCCCGTGGCCGTCACCTTCGGCTGCGCACGCGGTACCGGACTGGAGATCTACGAGACAGGCCTCGCCGCCGCGCATCCGCACCGCCACGAGGCGTACGTCGAGAGCCTCTTCCAGGCACCGATCGCCTTCGCGCAGGCCCGCAAGATCACCACGATCGACCTCGGCCTCGACGCGGCCACCCCCAAGACACGGCGCGGGGCGACCCTCGCGCCGACCTGGGCCATTGGGCCCGACCGATGAGGAGACGGACCATGGACATGACGGTTGACGACATCGTGCGGGCCGAGTGGTGCGAGGTGCTCGACGTCACCTCGCCCGCCCCGGGCGACGACTTCTTCGAGGTGGGTGGCAACTCGCTGCTGGCCGTCACCCTGGTCGAGCGCGTCGAGACCCGGCTCGGGGCGGAGGTCGCCCTGGAGGACTTCTTCCTCGACGGCCGCCTGGACACCCTGATCTCCGTGGCCCGCGCCGCGGTGAAGTGAGTCCGCGGAACCATGTCTGCTCCCGCACTGCCCCGGCTCGGGATCTGCCACGCACCGGACGGCGCGGCCAACCTCCGCGAGGTGCTCCGCGCCGCCCGTGACCTGTGCGTCCCGGTGCTCCTGCTCGACGCACGGGTCGCCGCCGGACACCCGGACCTGGTGGCCCTGGCCTCCCGCATCCTGGAGTGCCACATCCTGCCGGCGACCGACGACCCGGAGGCGAACGCCGCCCTGGTGACCGGTCTCGGCCTGGCCGGCGTCACCACCTTCCACGACGACGAACTCGAACGGGCCGACGCGCTGGACCGTGCCGTCCGCCAAACGCCCGCACCGGCAGTCGCGGCCCCCTGGGACAAGCTGGTGCAGCGGCGGGTGCTCCACGCGGCCGGGCTGTGCGCCGTACGCGCCGAGCCCGTCGACTCGGCCGACGACCTCCACCGGGCCTACGCGCTGCTGGGCGGCGCCTGCGTCCTCAAGCCCCGGCGGGCCGCCGGCGGCCGGGGGATCGCCTTCCTGGACGGCCCCGACGACGTCGCCGCCCACGCCTCCGCACGCCGGGTATGGGACGGCATGCTCCTGGAGACCAGGATCCCGGCGGCCCCGCATCCCGCCGGAACTCCCTGGCTCGGCAGCCTGATCTCCGTCGAGACCGTCAGCGTCGCCACCCGCCGGACCCACCTCGGGATCCTCGACAAGCTCCCCGTCGCCGTCGGCCGCCGGGAGGGGCCGGAAGGCACGGACGCCGTGAACGTCCAGGGCGACATCCTGCCCTCGGTGCTCCCCGCCCCCCTGCTGGACCACGCCCGCGAGCTCACCGGCCGGGCCCTGGACGCGCTCGGGGTACGCGACCGCGTCACGCACACCGAACTCCTCCTCACACCCTCCGGCCTGGAGGTCATGGAGGTCAACGGACGCCTCGCCGGACACACCGCCCGCCTGTTCCGGCTCGTGGGCGCCCCCGACCCGGTCCGTACGGCGCTGGCCGCCGCACTCGGCGTGGAACCGGCCGACCACGGGTCGCCCGACGGGACGGCCGCCGGACTCTTCCCCACCTTCCGGCACCGCACCGGTAAGGTCCGCACCGGCCTGCGCCCCCGCGACCTGCGCGAGCTCCCCGGCGTTCAGGCCGTGGACGAACTCGCCCGCGACGGCGACGAGAAGGCGGCCACGCACTACCGCATGGCCAACCTCACCGTACGCGCCGACGACCGCGCCGGCCTCGACCGCGCCGTCTCCTGCGTCCTCGACACCCTCACCGCGGGGTTCGCCGCCCCGGCCGACCCGGACCCTGGCCCGGACAGCACCACGGAGCAACCGACATGCGTCTGAGACAGTCCCTCGAACCGTTCAGGCACCGTCGGTTCACCTACCAGTACGCGGGTTTCACCGTGTCCGTCATCGGCAACACCCTCAGCCAGGTCGCGATCACCGTCGGCCTGCTGGAGGTGACCGGCTCCGGCGCCACCGCCGGCCTCGCCCTCAGCGCCTCCACCGTCGCCCTCGTCGTGTGCATCCTCTTCGGCGGAGTCTGGGCCGACCGCCTGCCTCGGCACCTGGTCATGGCGACGATGGACTGCGTCCGCGCCGGCGCCCAGATCGGTGTCGGCGTCATGCTCCTGACGGACCGTGTCAACGTGCCCGGACTGCTCCTCCTCCAGGTGTGCTTCGGCGCCGCGCAGGCCTTCCACCTGCCAGCCTCCTCCGGCCTCACCCGCTTCACCGTCCCCAAGGACCAGCTGCAACGCGCCAACACCCTCCTCTCCTTCTCCCGCAGCATCTCCGGGGTGCTCGGACCGCTGCTCGCGGGAGCGCTGATCGCGGCCGCCGGCGCAGGCTGGGCGCTGATCGGCGATGGTCTGTCCTTCCTGGTCAGCGCCTCCTGCGCGGCCCTGATCAAGCTGCCCCGCCGGGAGACCCCGCGCGAGAAGGACGGCACCCTGCGTGAACTCGCGGCCGGTTTCCGGCTGGTCCGCACCACCCCCTGGATCTGGACCAGCATCGTCGGGTTCATGTGTACGCACGTGGCCGTGGCCGTCTTCATGGTCGTCGGACCAGTGCTCGCCGCAAAGAACGGAAGCGGCGTCTGGCAGTGGTCCCTGCTCATTGCCGCCCTCGGTATCGGCGACGTCCTCGGCGACCTGTTCCTGCTCCGCTACCAGCCCCAGCGGCCCATGCTCGTCGCACGGCTCGCCGAACTCCTTCTCGTCCCCATGCTGCTTCTGATCGCCTGGGGCGCCCCGCTCCCGGTCCAGATCGTGGGCGTGGTCCTGGCCGGCGCGGGGATGACCGCCGCCGACTCCCTGTGGTTGACGACCATGCAGCACGAGGTGCCCGAGGACTCCATGTCGAAGGTCTCGTCCTACGACTGGCTCAGCTCGGTCGCCCTGCGCCCCGTCGGCTTCGCCCTCGGCGCCGCCTTCGCAGGCGGCGGCCTGGCCGTCGTCCTCGGCTGCCTGGCCGTGATGGTCCTCGCCTCCCGCCTCGTGAGCCTCGCCTACCCGGGGGTGCGGTCCCTGCGCACCCCGGCCGACGCCATGGCGCACTGACCCCACACCCCGGAGAAACCCATGCATGACGTCGTGTCCGCGATCGAGGAACAGGCCGGACGCGGTCCGGACCGGATCGCCCTGCGCGTGGCCGAGCGGGAGTACACCTACGCCGAACTGTGGCGAGCCGCGGGCGGTGTCGCCGCACGCCTGGGCCCGCGCCCCGGCCGCGTCGGGCTCGTCTTCCGCCGGGAGTTCCCCACCTACGCCGCGTACCTGGGCATTCTCCGGGCCGGTGGCGCCGTGCTGCCGATCGGTCCCCGATGGCCGGAGAAACGGGTCCGGGAGGTCCTGGACCGCGCTGCCCCCGCGAACGTCCTCGTGGACGGCGTCACGGACCCGGCGACGTATGGGGGCGTACGTCTGCTCACCGCGGCCGATCATCTGGAGGGACCCGCTCTCGCCCCGGCGGACGGCGCGGCAGCGCCCGACCAGGAGGCGTATGTGCTGCACACCTCCGGCTCCACCGGACGCCCCAAGGGAGTCCCCGTCGACCACCGGGCGCTCGCCGCCTACCTCACCCACGTCATCGACCGCTACGAGCTCGGCCCCGGCTGCCGGATGGCCCAGGCGGCCGACCTCACGTTCGACGCGTCGGTCTTCGAGATCCTCGCCGCGTGGGCGTCGGGAGCCACCCTCGTCGCCGCCACCGGACGCTCCTGGCGCTCCCCGGTCCGCTTCCTGGCCGAACACGCCATCACCCACCTGGACACGGTCCCCTCGGTGATCGGTCTCGCCCGCCGGATGCGCACGCTCGGGCCCGGAGCCCTCCCCGACCTGCGGTGGAGCATGTTCGGCGGCGAACAGCTCACCTATGACGCGGCCTCGGCATGGCGCGCGGCCGCTCCCGGCTCCGTGGTGGAGAACAACTACGGTCCCACCGAACTGGCCGGCGTCTGCGTCAGCTACCGGCTGCCGGACGACCCCGCGCTCTGGCCCGACACCGGCAACGGCACCGTCCCCATCGGCACCGTCTACCCTCACCTGGAGGAGATCGTCCTCGGCCCCGGGGGATTCCCCGCCGCCGATGGCGAGCTGTGCGTCCGGGGTCCGCAGCGGTTCGCCGGCTACGTCGATCCCGTGGACGACAGGGGCCGGTTCCTGCGTGGCCAGGCCCCCCACGCCCCCGTCGAGGGGCGTCCCGCGCCCGACGACTGGTACCGCACCGGTGACCGCGTCCGACGCCAGGACGGCCTGCTGGTGCACTGGGGCCGCATCGACCGGCAGGTCAAACTCCGCGGCCACCGGGTCGAACTCGACGAGGTGGAGGCGGCCGTGCGCGCCCGGCCCGGGGTCCGCGAGGCCGCGGTCGTCCTCGTCGACTCCCAGCTCGTCGCCACGTACACCACCGATACGGCGGACGGCGTGACCGGCGCCGACCTGCGCGCGCACGTGGCCACGCTGCTGCCCGACTACATGGTGCCCGCCGTCTGGCGGCAGGTGGACGAACTGCCGCTGACGCAGAACGGCAAGCTCGACCGCGCCCTCCTGGAGCGCGCGTGACCGGGCCGGGGGACGTCCGCCTGTCCCACGCCCAGCAGAGGTTCCTGTGGGACGAGGAGATGGCACCGGGCCAGGACGACAACAACGTCGTCCTCGCCTATCACCTCACGGGCCCCGTCGACGCGGACGCGCTGAGCGCCGCCTTTGAGGACGTGCTGCGCCGTCACGAGGTGCTGCGCACCGTCTATCTGTGGGACGTGGCCGCCGAGCCCGTCCAGCGGGTCATGACGGCCGAGGCCGCCGGGATCGCCCTGGAACACGTCACGGTGACCGACCCCGCCCTTTCCCCGGCTGACGTCGCGGCGCGCGTGTGCGCCGACTGGTGGGACAGCCCCTTCGACCTGGAGCTGCGCCCGCCCGTCCGCGCCCGCCTGGCCGCACTTGCCCCGGACTCCTGGCTGCTCTGCCTGAACGTCCACCACATCGCCTTCGACGGACAGTCCGAACTGCTCCTCGCGGCGGACCTCGGCACCGCCTACGAAGCCCGGGCGGACGGCCGGGCACCCGTGTGGGACGCCGTTCCCGGATACGTGGAGTACGCCCGCTGGGAGTCCCACCGGATCCCGGTCTGGGCGGAGAACGACCTCCCGTTCTGGCGGCGGGTGCTCGAGGACCCCGCCCCGGCCCTGCTGGCGCCCCCCGAGACCGACCAAGGCACGCGGGGCGAGTACGAGATCGCGCTGGACACGGCCACGACGGACCGCATCCGGGACGGGGTCCGGGCCGCCCGGTCCATCGTCCTGTCGGCCCTGCTCCATGAGGCGTCCGCCACCGTCGGTGACGTCTTCGGAGTGGACGCCGTGAACCTCGCAACCGTCTCGTCCGGCCGATTCGAGAAGGCACACGCCCCGATCCTCGGCTGCTTCGTCAACCCCCTCGTCCTGCCGCTGCGCGGCCTGAGGACGACGGACTCCGCCGCGCGCCTGACCGAGGTGAACCGGCTGGTGCTCCAGGCGCTGCGGCGGGCCCGCCTCCCCTTCGACCTCATCGCACGCGACCTGGGCATCCAGGCCGCCGACGCGGGCCTCTTCGACGTGATGGTGGCTCTCCAGGCCCCGGAGCCCGGGGGCGTGTTCGCCCCCGGGGTGACGTACCGGCCCCTGCGCGTCAGCGCGCCCCGGGCGGGCTTCGGCCTGATCGTGGAGCTCGAACAGAACATCGCGGGCCACTGGGTGGTGGCCGGCCGCTGGCGGGAGGATCTCGTCGAGGAGCCGGTCGGCCGCAAGGTCGTGGAGTCCCTGACGGAACGGCTGCTCGCCCTCCCCGACCGGGCAGGCATCCGATGACCCGACGGACCGACGGTGCGCGGGTGATCGCGGTCGACGGCGACACGATCCTGCTCCAGGACGGCGCCCGCGGCCCCGAGCTGGCCGACCTGGTGCCGCCGCCCCCGGCCGAGGGCCAGGTGAGGGGAACGGACGCCCAGGGCAGGCCCTACCTCGCCGTGCCGTGCGCCGACGTCCTCCCCGGCACCCGCCGCGCCCGCCTGATCGACGTTCTGGACGAACTGCCCCCGGCGCAGGCCCGCCTCGCGCTCCGCGCCGTCGGATTCCACCAGTGGGTACGCGCCTCCGCGTACTGCCCGCGGTGCGGCACCCCTGCCGGCCTCAGCACCGACGGCCGCTCCCGCTGGTGCGCGTCCTGCGCGACCGAGCACCACCCGCGCACCGACCCGGCCGTGATGATGTCGGTCACCGACGACCGGGACCGCCTGCTCCTTGCACGCCGGGCCGTGGCGCCGCCGGGCCGGATGTCGCCCCCGGCCGGATTCGTCGAGCCCGGCGAGACCGCCGAGGAGGCGGCGGCCCGGGAGCTGCTGGAGGAGGTGGGGGTGCGTACGACGGACGCCACCTACGTCGCCAGCCAGCCGTGGCCCTTCCCCGGCAGCCTGATGCTCGCCTTCGCCCTGCGCGCCACCTCGCCGCGGATCACCGTCGACGGAGAGGAGATCGTCGCCGCCCGATGGTTCACCCGCGAGGAACTGGCGACCGCGATTCGCGAGGGCACCCTGATCCCGCCGCCCCCGGGCTCCCTCGCGGTGAAGCTGGTCAAGCGCTGGTACGGCCCTGGATACGACGCGCTCGCCGGGCGCACCGCGGAGCGCGGTCCGGTGCCCGGGGCGTGAGGTCTGGAGGGGGGCCGTCGGAGAGCCAGGGTGAACTTTCCGGCGATCCGTCCTCCTTATACGGCGGCACGCTGGGCGTCGGTCGGTGGGCTGCTCGACTTCGTAGACGACGTGGGCGGTCTGCCGGGGCTGCCAGCCCGGGCGAGGTGTCATTCGCGCATATGCACACCCCCGTCATGCATGCCCGTCGGCATGCGCGGGACTACAAACGGCTCATCCACAACTTCGGTCTCACAGCCACCGCTTGGCTGATTCGACGCTGTCTCCGCCGCTCGTGTTGAACGCGATCGCAGCCTTCGGCGCATGACGCCGGACCAGATTCACGACCTGCTCAAAGAGCGGCAGAAGCGGTTCCGGCTTGCGGATCCCACCCCCGATGACGACGACGTCCCAGTCGTGCTCGGACAGTGCTGCGACGATCGCCTGCTCGGCCGACTCATCCAGCTCGATCAGCGTCATGGACGCATCGATGGCGTGTTCGCCGAATCGGGCCAGTTCCTGGTCGAGGGCCGCTCGAAGGGCGTCTCCGTCCATACCGGGCACGGTACGTGGGTCGATTCCAAGAATGAGAACGCGAGGCATGCCCAAGAGGACGATCAGCCATCCCTCCGGGTTCCCACGTCGCGCGGCCGGTGCCCGATCTCAAGGACGACACCCTGGGGAATTGCGCCGTGTATCGGGAGCACACGTGCGCGGTCACCGGCTGGCGACCGCGCAATGTGATCGCCGAGTGCCTCGCGCGTGACCTGCCGATGTTGATCGTGGCCCTGACTGCCCCGCAGGCGTGTGAGGAGGCGAGCCTGCACGTTCTGCCCGGGCCGGCAGCCAGCCTGGGTATCGCCGGGGGCGATGACCGGCTGCCCCTGCATGACGATGCGTCGACAGCACTCGCCGCCGCCCGTTCAGTAATGTGGGCTTGTCCAGGGCGGCTTGGCATCCAGGGAGCAGATCATCTCTACCGACAATGCCTCACAATCCCAGCCCGAGACAGCAACGCCCGGCGTTGAGAAGGGTGCACGGGCTCAGGGTTCTGTGACCGCTCTGCTGGTGGCGGCCGCTCTCACCTATGCCGTGGACCTCGGCAGCAAGCTTGTGGCCGTCTCGCGGTGGGAAGGTCGGGAGCCCGTTGCCCTAGCAGGCCGCGTGGTGACGCTTCAGGTGTTCCGTAACGCAGGTGCGGCATTCAGCTCGGGCCAGGCTTTCACTGTTGTGTTCACGGCGATCTCGGTCGCGGTTGTCCTGGTCATCACGCGCGTCGCACGCAGGCTTCACAGCTTTCCGTGGGCTGTCGCTCTGGGCCTGTTGCTCGGGGGTGCGCTCGGCAACCTGACTGACCGGATCTTCCGGGCGCCCGGCGTCTTCCGTGGGCACGTCGTCGACTTCATCTCCGTCGAACACTTCGCGGTGTTCAACCTCGCCGACTCGGCCATTGTCTGCGGCGGTGCCCTGGTGGTCCTCCTGTCGTTCCTGGGCACTTCCCTGGACGGCTCGCCCCCGCACGACCGGCAGAGCCGGAGCACTCTCGCTCCGCGATGAGATGCTCCAGCCCCAAGAGCTCGACCGCCGCCTAGCGCAGGCCCGGTGCCCCCTTCGGTAAGGGCCCCGGCTGCATGCCCATCCCGTGGCATTCTCGAAGTCCGCCGAGGGATGCTGCGGCACACCCTCTAGCTGGAGGAATTCACCCACCGACTCGCCAGCGAGTGGCTCGCCTACCGTCACCACCGCTGGCCGGCATCAACGAACCCCTACCTGATCGTCCGGCCTGTCGGCGTACAAGTGAACGTGCACCACCGCGTACGGATGAAGGGGCCGTGTCGCTGATCTTGTGATCGGGCGGGTCATGATCTGTGCAGGATACGGGTGCGGAGGTGGTCGAAGTTGGCCCGGCCGTACCCGTCCCTTTTGATCCGTTTGACTCTCGTGTTCTGACCCTCGACCTGGCCGGAGTTCCAGGGGCGGGACAGGCCAGCGATGACGGCGTCCTGGTCCCGGCGAAGTAGACATTCGGACGGTGCACCCACTCCAGCGCGTCGCCGCAGTCCAGGAACGCGGTCACCTCCTCCGGGGGCCAGCCCGCGTTCGCCTCCGATGGCTCACGCGGCTGGGGCCCCAGGCAATTGGGCCCGCCCAGGGGCGAGTTCGGGGCTCTCGCCACCTGCCCCGCTCCTCAGCCGTCAGTCGTACGATGCCAGGGTCGCGTCACCGCGATGGTCGTGAGCGCGGCGAGGCCGGTCAGGCAGAGCCAGGCGAACGTGTCGCCGATCCGGTCGTAAATCGTGGTGGTGCCGTGCGTGGGCACGTAGGCCACCATCGTCTGCTGGTCCGTCGTGAAGTAGTCGGTGGTGGCCAGGACATGGCCCTTGTTGTCGTAGGCGGTCGAGACTCCCCGCGCGTCCTGCCGTGCCAGTGAATAGCCGCCCTCAATGGCTCGCAGACTCGCCTTGGCGGTGTGCGCGCCGCCGTACTCCTTCCAGTCGGCGGAGGGCACGAGCATGATGTCGGTCCGCGTCCGCATCATGGCGGGGAAGTCGGCGTCGTAGCAGATGACATTGGCGATGCGGCCGTACGGGGTGTCGGCGACGGGCACACGGCCGTCGCCCGGCGTGAACTTCTCCGAGCCGGGGATGGGGTGCGCCTTCTGGTAGGTCCACAGCACCTTGCCGTGGGGGTCGATGAGCAGCGCCTCGTCGCGGCCGTAGGCGGGGGCGATCGTGCTGTAGACGCGGACGCCGATCTCCAGATAGATCCGGGACCGGCGGGCCTGTTCCTGTGCGGCCGCGATGGCGGCGGGTGCGTGGGACTCCTGGGTCCTGACGGCCTCCTCCGGCCAGATCACGATCTTCGCTCCGGCGGCGGCTTCGCGCCGGGTGGCTTCCAGCAGGTCGTTCTCGACGGCGGTCATGGTGGGCTCCACCTGCGAGGCGGGGGCGACGGCGATGTCGGCCGGCCCGCCGTCGATTCGCCCGAGCGCGGCCTCGAGGGCGTCGGTGACGGTCCGGCTGGGGCTCACCCCGGCGATCCGCACGGTCGTACCCACCGACGAACCGAAGGCGAGCCGGGCTCCGCCGGCGAGCACGACGGTCAGCAGCACCGTCCCGTAGACCACGCCACTGCGCCACGCGGGCCGCTCCCAGATTCGGTTGGCGGTACTCGCGAAGAAGCCGATCAGGAACCCGATCCCCCAGGGCCCGGTGACCGAGACGACCTGCAGGAGCGGGAGGTCGCCGTACTGCGTGACGGCCAGGCAGCCGTACGCCGTGCCGAGCGGGGTCACCATGGTGATCAGGAACTCGGTGGCGGCGAAGGCCGCGGGGAAGGCGAGGGCCGCCACCGCCGGGCGCAGCCGACCGGCCAGCAGCCTGTCAGCCAGGAACGGCAGTGTCTGCAGCGCGGCGAGTGCGATCGCACCCACGACGGCGACGGGGGTGAAGCCGAGCTCCGACTCCTGGATCCAGAAGACGGCGGCAGCGATGTGTGCCAGCCAGATCCACAGCGTTCCTGACCACACTCGGCTCAGGCGGGCGAAGCGCAGCAGGAGCATGGGGAAGATCCAGGCCGCGGCCGCTATGTCCCACCGGCCGCCCACCGCGAACAGCATCGTGCCCATACCGAGCACCAGTAGCCCGTACCGGAGGAGCGCCTTAGAACACCCTTTATTTTTAAAGGAGTTGGCCATGGGAATCTCGCCCTGGAGGGGCGGTGCGGTCGAGACGGCGAGGGGGTTCACCGACGGGAGGTTCGTCATGGCGAAAACGCTAGGCGGGTGCCTCCACGTGGCACGTCCGTCTCCACGGCGATCTCCCGCACGCCCACGCAACTATCGGTGCGCGACCGAGGGACGATCCGCCGGGCGCCCCCGTTCGTCTAGCCTGACGGACCGAGATGGTCATCAACAGGAAAGCCGCGCCACGAGCCGCGCGGCGATGGATAGCCGACCGGCCACGTCTGACGGACGTCGCACTGGGCGGCGGTCTGACGTTGTTCGACGTGGCCACCGTGCTGGACCGCGCACCGGAACCGGCCAGCTGGGGAGTGGCCCTGTGGGGAGCCCAGACCGTTCCGCTGCTGTGGAGGCGGACGCGTCCGCACGCCGTCCTGGCGGCGATGACCTGCCTGTACGTGGTCTTCCAGGTGCTCAGTCCGATTCAGGGCCGCATACCCGGCCCGTTCCTGCTCATGATCGGCGTGTATGCCGCGGCCCGCTACGCGCCGGTCCCGGCGAGCCTGCTGGGAACGCTGCTGTGCCTGGCGTCCACCACCGCCGCCGATGAGCTCACCGGGCACTGGGAAGTCCCGCGCCTGGGATCCCTGGAGCCGATCAGCACCACGACGTTCGTCTTCTTCTTCGGCCTCGCCTGGCTTCTGGGGTGCGGCAGGCGCAGGATCGGCGCCGACGCGGAACGTCTGCGTGAACTCAATCGACGCCTCAAGGCCGAGCAGGAACTCAACGCCCGGCAGGCCGTGGTCACCGAGCGCGCCCGCATCGCCCGGGACCTGCACGATGTGGTGGCCCACCACGTGAGCGCCATCGCCGTTCAGGCGCGAGCCGCCGAGGACGTCATGACACCCGAGTCCGTCCCCGCGGAGGCCGTGCACTGCGCCGGTCTCATCGCGCGGGCAGCCGACACCGCACTCATCGAGATGCGGCGCGTCCTCGGGCTGCTGTCGTTCCACGAACGGGAGCTCACGCCCGAACCGTCCCTCGACCATCTCGAACCACTCATCGAGGCGGCGACGGCGGCGGGCTGCCGAGTCACGTACGCCTCGGAGGTCCGGGCGCAGACCGCGCTCTGCGCGGGCATACGGATCTCGGCCTACCGGATCGTCCAGGAGGCGCTCACAAACGTCATCAGGCACGCCGGTCCCGTCGGCGTGCGGGTCACCGTCGGCGGTGACGACTCCCGCCTCACGATCGAGGTCGCGAACGATCCGGCGCCACCGGGGCACTCACCCGTGCGGGGGACCGGGCGCGGGCTCATCGGCATGCGGGAACGCGTCGCCACCTTCGACGGGGTGCTGGAGGCCGGGCCGCGCGAGGACGGCGGCTGGCGGCTGCACGCGGTTCTCCTCGCGAAAGCACCCCAACCGGCGGAGGCGGACGCATGACCGTCAGAGTGCTGCTCGTCGACGACCAGGAGATGGTGCGGACCGGGCTCCGCCTGATCATCGACCGCCGCGAGGGCCTGTCGGTCGTCGGCGAGGCGGCCGACGGAGAGCAGGCCGTCGCCCGCGCCCTCGAGCTCCGGCCCGACGTCGTGCTGATGGACGTCCGCATGCCCGGCACGACCGGCGTGGAGGCCACGCTGCGCATCACCACCCGCTGGCCCGGGCCGGGTCCGGCGCCGCGCGTCCTCGTGCTGACCACATTCGACCTGGACGAATACGTGCATGCCGCGCTGCGGGCCGGGGCCGCCGGCTTCCTGCTGAAGAACAGCCCGCCCGATCAGCTTGCCCAGGCCATCCGCTCAACTTCCATAGGGGAGGCTGTACTTGCCCAGAGCGTGACACGCCGCCTGATCGACACGGTCACCGCCCTGCCGGCCGCCCTGCTGCCCAACACCCCGGCTCCCGTCCTGCACGAGGGCGAACTCACGGATCTGCTGACCGAGCGCGAACTCCAGGTCCTCGTGCTGGTCGCCCAGGGCCTGTCCAACGCCCAGATAGCCTGGGCCCTCGACCTCAGCGAGGGGAACGTGAAGAGCCGCGTCAACCGCATCCTCACCCGCCTCGGCCTGGAGAACCGGGTCCAGGCCGCCGTCCTCGCCCATCAGAAAGGTCTGGCCGGAATCATCCGGATGCCACCCGGAACCTGACGTAGCCTCAACTGCCCGACAGACCAGGGTCAGGTCTGCCTCGCAAGCACAACTCGCATCACCTCGGCGAGTACCCGTTCCAGATCCACGGCACCCCGCTGACTCTGTCACTGATCTAGCGATCGAGCGGGTGCCGTCGGTGATTCCTGCCACCGTGTCCCGGGTGTCCTTCGGGGAGTCTTGAGGCGCTTCTTCCTCATCTGGCCGGTGTCGTGGTCGGGTTGAGCAGTCGGTGGGCGAGATCACCATGCATGCCCGCGTGCGCGCGGCCGAAGGGCGGTGCCCGCACTGCGGCAGGGCATCCCGTCGGGTGCACGGCCGGTATCTGCGGCGGTTGTCAGATGCGGCGATCAGCGGAGCCCGGGTGGTGATCGAGCTGCTGGTGCGCCGGTTCCGGTGTCTCAATGCCGCGTGCGCGGCCGTGACGTTCGCCGAGCAGGTCGCCGGGCTGGCCAGCCCGCATGCCCGCTTCACCCCGCTGTTGCGCGGGACGCTGATCAGCATCGCGGTCGCTCTGGCCGGGCGGCCGGGGAGCCGGCTCGCGGTGGCCCTGGGAGTCCCGGTGGCGAAGGACACGCTGTTACGTCTCCTGCGAGCCCTCCCCGAGGAGTCGGCCGGGCAGGTCAGGGTACTGGGTGTCGATGGTTTCGCACTCCGCAAGGGCGACTCGTACGCGACGATCCTGGTGGATCTGGAACGGCGGCGGCCCATCGACGTGCTGCCGGGACGCGACGCTGAACCGCTGGCCGCCTGGCTCAGCGGCCACCCCGAGGTGTAGATCATCTGCAGGGACCGCGGCGGGGCCTACGCCGAAGGCGCCCGGACCGGCGCCCCGCAAGCGAGGCAGATTGCCGACGCCTGGCACTTGTGGAAGAACCTCGGCGAAGCCGTCGAGAAGACCGTAGGAGCCCACCACGCCTGCGTCCGGACGGTATTCGCGAACACCCTACCGGCAACGCCGCCGCCCGGAGAGGACTTCTGGCAGACTCCACCACCCGTAGCCGACGCCACGCTCGATGCCTGCGGCCGGGAACGCCGCCTGGGGAAACGGACGAAAGAGCGGTACGCCGCCGTGCAGCAGCTCCTAGCCGACGGCAGTTCGCTGGAGGGTATCTGCCGCACTCTCGTGCTGGACCGGTCCACCGTGCGCCGCTTCGCCCGCGCCGCCGGCATCGACGAACTGCTCGTCAAGGCGACGAACCGAGCCAGCATCCTCGACCAGTACACAGCCCACCTCCACCAGCGATGGCACGACGGCTGCCATGACAGCGCACAACCCCACGAAGAAACCGGGCCCTGGGATTCCGGGGCAGCATCCAGACCACCCGCCGCTACCTCCGCCGCTTCAAATCCTCCACTGCCGCACCACCAGCGCCTCGCGTGGCTCCGCGGCCCCGCCGCATCGTCCGATAGATCATGACGAACCCGGCAACCTCTCTGACGAGGACGCCCTCACGCTCAAAGAGATCCGCGCGGCCTCTCCCGAGCTGGACGCGGCCACCGGGCACGTCCGCGACTTCGCCACGATGATGCGGGACCTGACCGGCAGCGAACTCCCCGCCTGGATAGAACGCGTCGAAAACGACAACCTCCCCGCACTGCACTCCCTACTCAACGGCCTGCGCCGGGACCAGGACGCCGTCATCGCCGGCTTGTCCAGCTCCTGGAACTCCGGCCAGGTCGAGGGTCAGAACACGAGAGTCAAACGGAGCAAAAGGGATGGGTAGGGCCGGGCCGACTTCGACCTCCTCCGCACCCGCATCCTGCACAGATCCTGACCCGCTCGATCACAAGATCAGCGACAGAGCCGATGAAGGCGCACCGTTCTTGATGCGGTGAGGTTAGTGTCGCGCGAGTCGTCTGTCGTCCTGTTCGGGTCGGTGGAGGGCGGCGAGAGTGGTCTTGGATCCGCATCATTAGTTGGAGCTGAGGCGCTTTCGCGGCGTGTACGAGCCCGGTGCGATGAGCCTGCGCGAGATCGCGAAGCCAGACTGGGCTGAATCGGCGCACGGTCGCCAAGTACCTGTCGGGCGATACTCCGGTCGTGCCGCGAAGGGCTCCCAACGGGCAGCCGTCTCGGCGGGCAGTGGATGAACTCGCGCCGTCACTGCGACGTCATCTCGATCAACGGCCCCAGCTACCGACGCAAGAATCGGCTCGCTGCCATCGAACATGAACGGGACGACGCGGCCTGAACAAGCCTCCCGGAGTTTTCACAGGTCAGTCCAGACATGTCCCTCGGAGTAGTTGTGCCAGCCCCGGAAGTACCAGTTGGCAAGATCCCCGATTCGCTGGATGCAGTCCTTGAAGTAGGCATCGGGCGCTGGCTTGGGGAAGTTCGGGTGTGACGTCCACGAGGGAACCCAGGTGGCGACCTCATAGAACCCTTCGGCGACCCATCGATCGAGCTTCTCGTCGGACTGGGACCGCTCGCATGCGGCTCGCATCGCCTGTTCCAGGCGAGTGAAGGCAGCCCGGTCCCACTCCAGATCCCCGCGCAGCCGCAGCAGGAAGCTCCCCTCCTCTGCGTCGAACTCCCGCTTCAAAACCTTGGTGAACTCGTCCATAGCCGAGATCATGACAGTCCCCAGACAGACCTCCACACCGCCCACGGCCAACCATCACGCCGACCACCGAGCGGTGCACGTTTGTCTGTACTTGGCGGAGCACTCAGCGGAGTACGCCGACAACTACTGCGTCGTCTTCGGCGCCGACCGCGAGAAGGTTCCCGTCTTCACCGCGCTCGGGCAGTGGGTCGGCGAGGCGGACCCCCCCGACGCCGGCGCCACCCTCATCGACATCCACGAGCGCGTGAACGGCGGTGACGCCTGATGGCCACGACCAGCACGCAGGCTCGCACGGTCCTGGAGCGATTCCCCGCCGGCGGGTTCCCGCGGGTCCTGGCCGGCCGAAGCAAGATGATCGTCGGCCCTGAGGTGTGACGCTCACGGGGCGAAGGTCGAGGACAGGATTCGGGTGACCAGGGCGAGGTCGTTGCCGCCGCCGGTGGTTGGGTTGAAGGAGTACTCCAGGCGGCGGCGCAGGTCGCGGGTGGTGAACATGCCGTTGGTGTAGCCGAAGGTGGTGCCGGTCTTCCCCCACACGGTCACACCGTTGGGCAGGGTCACGCGCATCAGGCTGACGGCGTAGTAGGCGCGGCCCCGTCCCGGATCGTGGGCGGTGCCGCCGAGGTAGGGGACGTCGGGGACGTCGAACAGTTCCGCCTGCTCGGTCGGGGGCAGCAGTTGTCCCCGCAAGAGTGCGGTCAGGAAGCGGTCGAGGTCGGCGGTGGTGGAGATCATGCCGCCGGCGCCGGGATTCTGTTCGGTGATGTCGACCAGCTGCGATCCGCCGTCCGGCCGAGGTACGGCGATGTAGCCGTGGGAGTGGGGGCCGGGGATCGTGGTGTCGGTCTGCGGGGCGGTGGTGTCGCGCAGATGCAGAGGTTGCAGGATCCGGGTGGTGATCTCCTGCTGGTAGGTGTGTCCGGTGAGGCGCTCGACGAGCATGGCGGCGACGTAGTAGCCGGTGGCTCCGTAGACCTGCATGGAACCGGGCTCGGTGAAGGGGCGTTCGTGCCGGACGGCCTTGGCGACGAGTTCGGCGAGCGGGTGGTCGTCGAAGCGGTGCGCGACGATGCCGTCCGGACTGGTGGGCAGGTTGTCCTGGGTCAGTTCTGGCAGGCCGCTGGTGAAGTTGAGCAAGGTGCGGACGGGGATCGGCGGGTAACTGTCGGGCAGGACGTCCGGCAGGTAGTGCTGGACGGGCTGGTCGAGGTCCACGCGGTGCTCGGCGGCCAGTTGCAGCATGACGGTGGCGATGAAGGTCTTGGTGACGCTGCCGAGACGGAACCGGCCGTCGACCGGCACCGGCGCGCCGGTCGTGACGTCGGCGGCGCCGTAAGTCCCCCTCCAGTGGCCGTCCGGCCCGCTCACGCGTGCCAGCACGCCCGTGACGAGGTCGGGCGCGCTCGACAGGGCCTGCTGCAACGCCTGCGGATCCAGCTTTGGCAATCGGTCGCTGGTGGTGTTGCCCGTGCAGTCGACCGCGGCGGCAGGCCGCACAGCGGGCGCCGCGACCGCCGGGACGGCCGTGCCCAGCGCCACCGCGCCGACGACCGCGCAGGCGAGCGCCGCCATCGGCACCCGCCTGCGTCGGCCCGCTGTCGCCGTGGTCCCCGCGTTGGAGAAAGGGTGCTTGAAAGTCATGTCCACGACCGTTCCGCATAGCCGCGGTGCGACGAATCAGGGATCACCCCCGAGAGCACCCTGATCGATCCCTGATGCCGTCTCAGCTCCTGGAACCGGCTGGAGTACTAGGCAGCGTCTTGTCGATCACGTCTCGAGCCAGATGAGTGTGCTGGCCGGGTGATGGCTGCGAGGTAGCGGCCGGGCTGTTTCTCGTAGCGGGTGGCGATGCCGCGCCACTGCTTGAGGCGGTGGAAGCAGCGCTCGACGACGTTGCGGCGTCGGTCTACAGCCCTGTCGAAGCCACACGGCCGTTCGCGGCGCCGTGGTCGGCCCGCACGCTGGTCAACGCGTTCCGGGATGGTCGCCTTGATTCCGCGTCTGCGCAGGTAGGCGCGGAAGAGCGGGCCGAGTAGCCCTTGTCGGCCACCACCCGCTCGGGTCGGACACGGGGTCGTCCCGGGCCGGGCTGGATGACGTGGATGGCGTCGATGACCGTCTCGGCCTGGGTGCAGTCGTTGCGGGTGCCGGCCGTGACCGTGAGCGGCCCATGGCGGGCGGAACGGTTCGTCGATCTGCGGCAAGTCGACCTCGGCGAGGTCGACCAGGTCGTAGTCGGCGTCGCCGCGCTTCTGGGCCTGCTCCGGGACCCACTGTGCGACGCGTTCGCCGGCACGTCCGGTGCGGGTGCTTCCGAGAATGATCGCGATCTTCATCGTGTCTCCGGGGGTGAAGGAAGCGGTCGGCTGTTCGTCCTGGGCGCGGATCGATGCCCCCGGCCCCGTGCATTACAAACCGCTTGCCGAGGACAACGCCGGCGTTGGCTCGCGGACGGGGAACCAGACGGCAGGGGGGCCGGTGGCCAGGGCTAGGGGGTGAGGAAGGAGTCGAGATGCGTGAAGACCGTCTCGGGCTTTTCCCGGATGGGCAGGTGTCCTGCGCCGGGGATGAGTTCGAATCGGACGTGGGGGAACGCCGCGGCGTAGGCGCGGCCGAAGTCGGGGGTGACGACTGCGTCGTCGGCGCCCCAGATCACCAGGACCGGGCAGGTGACGGTGGAAAGGCGGGGGAGCATGCCGGCGTCTGCCATGGTGGGCCCGGCGTAGGCGCGCATGGCGGACATCGCCTGGGCGGACGGTCCGCCCTGCGGCGCCGCGGTCGCAGGGGCCGGTGGGCCGGTGGGCATGGTGACCTGCTGGCCGGGTATGGCGGGGCCGATGGCGTCCATGAGGACGAGCTGGGAGATCCGGCCCTCGCGGTCGTCCAGGACGGTCTGGGTCGCGACCCAGCCGCCGAAGGACGTGCCGATCACCGTCATGTCGGTCAGGCCGAGATGGCTGACCAGGTCCAGGTAGACAGCGGCGAGTGCGGGCACCGAGTCCAGGTCGTCAGGCCGTACGGTGCCCTCCCAGCCCGGATGGGTGGGCGCGACCACCCTGTGCGCCGATGCGAGGTGATCGGTCAGGGGCGAGATGCTGGAGGGGCCGGGGCCGCCGTGCAGGACGAGGACCGGGCTGCCGCTGGTGCCGGCCTCGCGCACGTCGAGGTCCAGACCGGGCCGCACCGGAATGGTGCGCTGATGGACCGCGGTCATGAGGTGCTCCTGGATGCGGGGGGTTCGGTGGCTGAGGGCGCGGTGGCCGTCGGGGCTGGCCTCACTGGGCTGGCGGGTCGGAGGTGAAGAACGCGACCATCTGCTCCAGGCCCCGCTCCCCGAACATCGTGTCCAGGTTGGCGGCGGACTCGACGGCGGACTCCTCGCTGCGCGGGAAGAGGGCCTCCTCGTACGCCGCCAGGGCGGCCTCGGTGTCGCCGGGACGTGCGGCGATGGCCAGGGCGAGTTCGGCGCCGTCGAACATGGCCAGGTTGGCGCCCTCCCCGGCGAAGGGGGACATCACGTGGGCGGCGTCACCGAGCAGCGTTACGCCCGGGACGCGGTCCCAGCGGTGCCCGACCGGCAGGGCGTGGATACGGCGCGGGATGATCGTCTCCGCGTCGGCGACCAGGCCGCGCAGGCCGTCGTCCCAGCCCTCGAAATGGGCGAGGACCGCGGCCTTGGCGGCAGCCTGGTCGCTGAAGTCGACCGTGTCCAGCCAGCCCTCGTCGACCTTGAGCGCCGTGTAGACGTGGAGACTGCCGTCACTCTCCCGGTGCGCGAGGATACCGCGCTCGCCTCCCAGTGCGATGAAGAACCCGCCGCCGATGACGGCGGCGCTGCGCGGGTGGCGGGCATCGGCGTCGAACAGGTCGGTCTCGACGAAGGAGATGCCGGTGTAGGCGGGCCAGGCGCTGGAGACCAGCGGCCGGATCCGGGACCAGGCGCCGTCCGCGCCGATCAGGAGGTCGGTGGTGATGGCCGAGCCGTCGGCGAACGTCACCTCGTGGCGCCCGTTGCCCAGCCCCCGGGCGCCGGTGACCTTGCGCCCCCAGTGGATCGTGCCGTCGGGCAGGGAGTTCAGCAGCAGGTCGCGCAGCTCGCCGCGGTCCACCTCCGGCCGGCCGCCGGTGCCGTCGTCCTCCTCGGACACGTGCACAGTGCCGTCGGGGCCGAGTAGGCGCATGGCCTGGCCACCCTCGTGGATGATCTTAAGGAAGTCGTCGTACAGGCCGGCGGCGTGCAGGGCCTTCTGCCCGTTGTTCTCGTGGATGTCGAGCATCCCGCCCTGCGTACGGACCGCCGCCGACGCCTCAAGTTCGAAGATCGCCGACTCGATGCCGTTGACATGCAGGACGCGGGCGGCGGTCAGGCCGCCAAGACCTGCGCCAATGATCGCGATCGGGAAATGGCTGCCGCTCATAGGGGACCTCCGAAAGCAGTAAGGGAAAACCTCTGTCCGCCGAGCCGGCCCCGCCGCTGCCAAGCTCCTGAGGAAGGCCGGCGCACACGTGATCGGCAGGCAATGGCTCGGCCACATAGACCGTACCGAACATGTTCGTTGCGAACAAGTTCGGTGCAAACAAGTTCGGTGCAGGGTGTGCGGCGGCAGGCGGCGAGAGAACTGCGTTCAACCCCAAGCCCGCAGCGGTCGAAAGGGCGGGCGAGCCCGCCCGGGACTCAGCTTCCTGTGCCCGGAACGGGCGTGTGCGTGATGCCGTTGACGAGGACGTCGAAGCTCCAGCGGATCCTGTCCGGCACCGAGCCGCCGATCAGGGCGGGCATGTGCGCGGTGATCGCCGGATGCGTGGCGGCGTCCACGGCGTGCAGTGCACGGACCGTGGCGTTCCAGTCGTCCTCGGAGGCGGGATCGTGCTCACGCGTCGAATGCTCGGCGGCGGTGGCTGTCGCGTCCTGGAGCAGTTTGTCCACCCCCCAGGCGACCTGCTCGCGGCCGGCCCCGCTCTGCGAGAGGAGATCGAGGATGCGCTCCACCAGGCGCAGATAGTTCTCCCCGCTCGGACGGGCAATCAGCGCCGCCCGAGCCAGTTGCGGGTGCTCGAACAGCACGTGGGTGTACGACGTCATGACGGCGCGCAGCTGCTCGCGCCAGTCCCCACCGCCGTTCCGTCCGGTCAGGTCGACCTCGCCGAGCAGGGAATCCAGGACGGCCGCGTGCAGCTCGGCAGTGTTGGCGACGTAGACGTACAGTGAGGCCGGGCCGGTGTCCAGCTCCTGCGCCAGGCGGCGCATCGTGACCTTCCCCAGCCCCTCCGCCCGCATGATCCGCACGGCGGTGTCCACGATCCAGCGCCGGGACAGGGCGGGCTTCGCCGGACGCTCACGGCGGCTGATCGGTTCTCTTCTCGCAGTCATAACCTGATCGTAACGAACGCGTTCGCAACAGGGGGCGCGAGTTAAGGCGCGGGAGGGACGGCGTCGATCCGCGACATGGGCGCAGTGGGTGGGATCCGCCGCTACGGCGACACGATGGGTTGGCCACGTGAGTGATCACCAGTTGTTCCGGCGAAGCCGGTGCTCGCAACGCTCCGATGATCGCGAGGCCGGAATCAGGCCGGAATGCACGTGCGGATGATGTGCCGCCCGCGATACATACGGCGTTGAGACAGCGAGTTCTGCCTAACAGCGGCGTCCAGTGCCTCCACAGCGGCCCGGGGCCACTGGAAGGACGACGTGTCCGGGGCGGGGATCAGGCCGGTGTGCCGGGCTCACCGGAAGGCCGCTGCGGGCACCTTCGGGCGCTTGGCGGCCTGGCTCGCGTCCTACTCGGTTCGTCGCATGAGATCACCTCTCGCTCGTTCGCCGGAAACGGCGGAACAGAACATGACGGAACACACGAAAAGCGTGCCAATATCTCCTGGGGCCGGACAAGTTGGGCGCGAACCGCTAGGACTGCGCCCGCGTACGCGAAGGAAAACCATGGGTCAGCCAGGCCCCGAGAGGAAACCCGTCATGGTGTGTGCCTTTGGGGACGCAGAGGTTGGCGGTCTCATCGGCTCGGGCGCGGGCGTGGGTCAGTCCGGGCCTTGGCGGGTAGGAGCGGGTCGTTTAACGGTGCTGTGCGGTTGTCCGGTTTTCGGGGGTGAGGCCGATGCCGGTGAGGAGCGCGCGCTGTTGCGGGTGCAGCCGGTGCCAGGCGGCGCGTTGGGTGGATGCCCAGGAGCTCGTGGGCGCGGTGATGGGTGTGGTGCGGGCGTGGTGGTAGGCGCGCTGCCAGCGCATGGGCCAGTGCGGATTCCACCAGGGGTCGAGCGTGGTCAGGGCGCGGTGAACGGCGTAGGGGGTGTTCGTGCTCTGGGCCAGGAGGCGTTGTCGGGCCAGCCAGGGCCCCAGGGGGAAGCCGTCGTGGACGGCGCAGTACGGCGTTGCCAGACTGCCGTGTGCGGCTGTGTAGGCGTGGGCGTGGGCCAGTGCGGTCTCGGCGTACGGGGTGACGGGCCGGGTGTGGGTGCTCTCATCGGTGAGGCCGATGTCGGTCAGGAGGCGCGGCTGCCCGGAATGCAGGTCGTCGTAGCGCGTGACCTGTCGGCGTAGCCAGGCGCGCTCGGCGGGGGCGAAGCTGGGGAACTCGTGCATGGCGTCTAGCTGGTGGCCGGCCTGGACCTGCTGATGAATGTGCCGCCAGGAGCGCTGCCAGGCCAGGGACCAGGGCGGGCACCACCAGGGATCGACCCCGCCTAGTGCCTTCGCTGCGCCAGAGGGAGGTACTCCCCGGCGGGGGGGGGCGCCGGCGGGGCGGCGCCCCCCCCCGGCGCCACCCACCCACCGCTGAGACGCCCTGGGGAGGGGGGCGTTATTGGGCGC
>NZ_JBHXVE010000036.1:0-16471 GCF_042672505.1 Streptomyces sp. NPDC127190 | reverse complement strand
GCGGGCGCGGGGGGCCCGGGGGGCCGCCCCCCCGGGGGGGGGGGGGGGGGCGGGCCCCCCCCCCCCCCCCCCGGCGAAGCCAGCATCCCAGCTTGAAGCCGTCGTGGACGGTGCCGATTTCGGCGGCGAGGGTTCCGGGGGGGCGTGGTAGGAGCGTGCGTAGCCAAGTCCGGTGTCGAAGTCGACGCCGCCGCCACGGTCATCGCGGCCCTACTCGCGGAGAACACGGCCCTCCGTTGGCAGATCGCCCAACGCTCAGCCGTCGTCATCCCGCTCGACCGAGCACACGCCACACGCGAGTGAAGGTGGCTCGGAACCAGCCTGGGGCCGGCGGGCTGACATGGTGAGGTGCCGTGATCAATCCTCGTGGCGCCGACGCGCGAGATGGACGGTGATGTCGGCGGCCATCTCGACTCTGTCCGGCAGTACCTGCATGATCTCGCTGAATACCTGCTCTCGCTCCGCGGTCGGCAAGACGAGATAAGCCGAGATGGTGGAGAGATGACCAACGTAGTCGCGAGCGCTCATCGTCACGCGCCGTTCGATCACGGACTGCTGAACGCCGGTGAACCACTCCGACTGTTGCAGCTCCGTACCTGGCCACTGCATCTCATGGCCTGGAGGCGTCCCGTCAGGTGACGGAATCTCGTCACTCTCCAAGAATGGTGCTCGCGCCGCGCGGACAGCCTCCTCCACAGCCGGGTCAGCCAGTTGAAATGGCCCGCCGCATGAGGCGAATACACCACCGGGTTCCAGCAGCGCGGCCACGCGCGACCACCGGCCCTCCGGGTTCGTCCAATGCAGCGCTGCTGCCGCATAGACCAGTCCATACCTTTCGCCTGGTCGCAAGTCCTCGAACGCGGCGTGCACCGTTCTGACGCTCGTCGGCACGTGCTTGCGCAGTTCGGCGAGCATGGCCCCGTCAGGATCGGTGGCGGTGACCATGACCCCTCGTTGAGCGAACAGGCGGGTTGCCTTGCCTGTCCCAGCGCCGATCTCAAGGGCAGTCCGAACCGGGCGGCCCGCATAGGCCATCACCATGTCGAACAGCTCCACGGGATACCCCGGCCGGAACCGTTCGTATGCTTCCGCCACCACTCCGAAACTCAGCGCGCGACCAGACATGCCCAGCATCCTGACACGAGCGGCCCCTGCGTGCTTGATCTCTTCCGGGGGCTCAGACGCGAGCTGATGTCTCATGAGACACATCGAAGTCTGGAGAACGACGGCTACCGTGCGCGCGTCTTCACCTCGTGGCCGGCGCCCGGTCCGCTGCTGGTGCAGTCCCGCCGGGGCAGCCGCATGCAGAGCCGCTTCCCTGATCTGGTGGACGCGGCCGCGGACCTGCCCGATGGCCTGGTCCGCGACGGCGCTATGTGACCGGTACGGTGTCTCAGACCCAGGGTGTCTCAGGCGGAGCGCCTCCATAGACGAGACACGGTCGCCGCCGATGGCTCCGGGAGCCGAAGAAGGAAAAGGGCCCGCGCGGCCCTATTTCCTTCTTCGGCTCGCCGAACCAGATCCGGCCTCGGTACTGGTGGGCTCTCGTATTCAACTGTCGCGAGTTCGCCGAGGAGTC
This sequence comes from Streptomyces sp. NPDC127190, assembly GCF_042672505.1. Lineage (NCBI taxonomy): Bacteria > Bacillati > Actinomycetota > Actinomycetes > Kitasatosporales > Streptomycetaceae > Streptomyces > Streptomyces sp. NPDC127190. The sequence continues at coordinate 14,892 of NZ_JBHXVE010000036.1, read as the reverse complement.
CATCCGGCTGGTGACTTTGCGTGATCGCCGGTGTCATACAGCTCGAGGACCCGTTGCTCGCCCTCATCGACTACAGCCAGGGGGACCTTCGAGTCCACTGATAGATTCCTGCGGTGAGCGAGCAACTACCCAGCGGCGGCATCGAGCTGTCCCCCGGTGAGATCGAAGCCCTCCCCGCCAGGTGGTCGTCCTGCTGGACCCCGAGGGAGGTCGCGCAGCAGCTAGCCGGGATCAGCACGCCCTGGTACGTGGCCGCGGGCTGGGCGCTGGACTTGTTCCGCGGCAGGCAGACGCGCGCTCATGGAGACATCGAGATCGCGATTCCAGCCGCGGGCTTCCCCGAGGTCCGTGACCGCTTCCCCGGCTACGTCTTCGACGCGGCAGGCAGCGGCCGGATCTGGGAAGACGCCACATCGGAGGTGCTGGCCGCGGTTCATCAGACATGGCTCCGCGACCCAGCCACCGGAGACTACCTGCTCGACGTGTTCCGCGAACCACACGACGGCGATACCTGGATCTGCCGACGCGATGAGAGGGTCCGGCTTCCCTACAGCGACATCGTCCACCACACCCAGGACGGCATCCCGTATCTGGCACCCGAACTGGTCCTCCTGTTCAAGGCCAAGCACGTCCGCCGAAAGGATCAAGCAGATTTCGATGCGACGGTCCCGCACATGACCTCGGCTCAGTGCGAGACCCTGGCCGAGCTGCTCGCCCGCGTACACCCGGGGCATCCCTGGATTGCGGACCTGTAGCTGGCCCTCTACTGGGGAGCTTGTGTGTTCAACTGTTGCTGATTCCACGAGCCCACTGGTGACCGGCTGTGATCGCCAGCGACGTATCGGCTCCAGGTCCCGCCGCCTTCTCTGAGGAGGCGGCTGGTGGCTTTGTCGTGGTAGCCGAGGGCGTCCGCGACGACGGGGGGCTGGCAGTCGAGGAGTTGTTGCCGGATGGCGGCTCCGTGGGCGGCTGCGACCGGGACGCCGATCTCGCGCAGTCGTGAGGACATGTGGTCGCGACGGGCCGGCCGTCCGGCCCGGCCATCTCGCCAGAGGCGATCCTGAGGTGGCCCCGTATCTCCACCGTGCGAGAACCTCCCGGGCAGCCGCCGACCTTGCCGACGGGGTGCGACGCGGATACCAAGGTGTTCATCCCCACGATGTCGACCTGTGCCTGGAGGTGGACAGATTCCCTTTCGCGATGGTCGCTCGTCAGGAAGATTCTCTGACCGTGCTGCGTCCCGTCGCAGTGCCTGACGAGTCAGCCGAGACCCGCTGACCTGCTGCCGCCGTCGGTCGGGTCACCCCGCTTCGGCGGGTTCCTCGGCCCGGGCGCGTGGGGTGGCGAGGCGGTAGAAGTCGGTGCCGGTCTCGATGATGGTGCCGTTGAAGGTGAGGCGGTCGACGATGGCCGCGCAGAGGCGGGGGTCGGTGAAGGTCTTGGTCCAGCCGCCGAACGACTCGTTGGAGGCGATGGCGACGCTGTTCTTCTCCGCGCGTTCGGTCAGGACCTGGAAGAGGAGTTCGGCGCCGTGACGGTCGAGTTCCATGTAGCCGAGTTCGTCGATGCAGAGCAGGTCGACGCGGCCGTAGCGGGCGATGGTCTTGTTCAGCTGCTTCTCGTCGGCGGCCTCGACCAGCTCGTTCACGAGCTTCGTGGCGAGCGTGTAGCGGACGCGGTAGCCCTTCATCGCGGCCTCGGTGCCGAGGGCGATCAGCATGTGGGACTTGCCGGTGCCGGAGTCGCCGATCAGGCAGAGCTGCTGTCCCTTCTTGATCCATGCGCAGCTGGCGAGGGTGTGGATGGTCGCGGGGTCGATGTTGGGATTGGCCTCGAAGTCGAAGGTCCGCAGGGACTTCTCACGGGGGAAGTTCGCCGCCTTGATCCGCCGCTCCGAGCGGCGGCGGGCCCGGTCGTCGCACTCAGCCATCAGAAGCTCAGCGAGGAATCCGCGGTAGGTCATCTGGTCCTTCACCGCCCGGTCGGCGATGTCGGAGAACTCGTTGTGGATCGACGGAAGCCGCAGCAGACGGCAGGCGGAGTCGATGGCCGCGTCGGCGGCCTGCTCGGTCAAGCCTCGCTGGCGCGGCGGAGTCATCGTGCTTCTCCCTCTCGGTGGTCACCGCCGCTTGCCCGGCGGCGTCGGAGCCACTGGTCGTAGTGGGCCACCGAGGGCAGCGGCCTGGTGTCCGGCGGAAGGTGCGCGAGCCGCCATTCGTGCAGCGATGTCACCGTCGCCGACGGCTGTCCGGGGACCCATAGATCCGGTGCGGGCTCGGTTTCGGACTGAGCGGCTTTGCGAGCCTCCAGCGCGACCGCGTCAGCGGTCATGGCCCCGGCTCGCAAAGCGGCGGCCAGGCCGGCGACGACGTGTTCGTGCGGCATGTTGCGTCCGAGCAAGAGCACTTCGATCAGTGCGCGGGTGCCGCGCGTGCGGGATCACCCCGGTCACCCTGGCTCCGGACCGGTGTGCGGCCTGGGAAACGGCGCCCATGATGCCGGCGCCGCCCGCACCGTAGACCAGATCGGCACCACGGAGCCCGAGCCCCTCGCCGAGCGCGGTCGCCATCTCCACGTAGTGCGGCGTACGGCCGCCGCGCGAACCGCAGAGCACGCCGATGCGCCGCGAGCTCGATGTGGGAAAAGCCATGTTGAATTCCCGTCCTAAGACGGTGGTCGGGTTCTCTTCGGCAGGCTAGAGGAATTCCCCGGGAATCTCGCCGCGCACCGGCGTATTTCCACCCGAGGGGCAGGACTCCACGTCGCCCGATCATTTCCACGCAGTGAAATATATATTTCAAGTCGGGTGAAAGTCCTGGCTCTGGCGCGAGCGGACAGGCGTAAATCCTGTCAAAAGGGCGCCAACGTGGCCGTGTTCCGAGGGGCGACGCTTGCACCCGATGGCATCCCGGCGCAGTGTTGAAAGATGTCTTTCACGTCCCGAGCGAACTCCGTTGCCGGCCCCGGACGGGTCCCGATCACCGATGTGCGCGTCCTGGGGGCCTTCGCGCACCCCCTGCGCCTTCGCCTGCTGCACCACCTCATGCGCAAGGGACCGGACACCGCGAGCCGCTGCGCAGAGGCGGTCGACGACTCGGCCTCCAACTGCAGCTACCACCTCCGCCTGCTCCACCGGTACGGACTCGTGGAGCGCGTCGAGGCGGAGGACGGCTCCGACGCCCGCGACCGGCCGTGGCGCGCGGTCGCCACCGGTTTCGACTTCCTGCCGGACGGCCAGGGCCCCGAGTCGCTCGCCGCCCACTCGGCGGTCGTCGGGGCCGAGCTGGGCGAACTCACCCGTCTCGTGCGGCACTTCCTCGCCGACTTCGGCTCACTGGAGGAGCCGTGGCAGCGGGCGGCGGTGTTCGACTCCTACGCACTCGCCCTCACACCGGACGAACTCCTCCACCTGACCTCGGTGATCGATCTGCTGGTACGCCCGTACATCATCGCCAACCGCCGTGACGTGCCGCCCGACGCGGCCGAGATCAGCTTCAGCGTCCAGGCGTTCCGCCGGCCCAAGGAGCAGAGTTGACCCCCGAAGTGCGCCGAAGGAAGCGGACCGCGTCCGCCGGAACCGCCGAGTCCCTGCGGAACTCCGCGAACTCCCCGATACGCAACCCGCGCTTCCGCGCCTTATGGGCGGCCGGGCTGCTCGACGACACGATCGACTGGATGCTGGTCACCGCCATCCCGATCTTCGTCTACCGCATGACCGAGTCGGCGATGACGACGTCCCTCGCCTTTCTGATCGAACTCGCGCCGGGCGTCCTCGTCGGCTCCCTCGCCGGGATCGCCGCGGACCGGTACGACCGCAAGAAGCTGCTGCTCGTCTGCACGCTGCTGCACGCGGCCCTGGCGGCCCTGCTCCTTCCGGTCACCTCCGGCGACCAGCTGTGGCTCGTCTACGCGGTGATCGCGGGGCGCGCGGTGTGCGCGCAGTTCGTCCTGACGTCGAAGAACGCGCTGCTGCCCGACCTCGTGGAGCCCGGACAGAGCGTGGCGGCCAGCAACCTGGTCGTCCTGAACTCCAACCTCGGCCGCCTGGGCGGCAGTCTGCTCGGCGGCATCGTGGTCGCCGGGGGACTGCGCCCGTTGGCGGCGGGCTCGGTCATCGGCCTGCTCCTGACGGCCGGGGTGGTCAGCCGGATCCGTCGGCCCGAACGCGCGCCGGTCAGGCCCGGGTCGGAGGCGACCGCGACTGGGAGCGCGCCGGCGGGACCGATGTCCACGTCGACGTCCGTGGGCTCGGCGGCCGACGAGAGGGCCCAGCGCGCCGAGGCGACCGACCCTGCGGCTGCCGCGGGCCCCGGCCGGATGTTCCGGCACTGGCGCGAAGGCGTCGCGCTGATCACCGACGACCGCCGCCTACGCGTGTCCTTCCTCGCGGCCATCCTCTGCGCCATAGGCCAGGGCCTGTTCGTCGTCCTGTTCGTCGTCTTCGTCGCCACCACCCTGCACGGAACTGACGCCGAGATCGGCCTGCTGCGCAGCATCCAGGGCATCGGCGGCATCGCGGGCGGCCTGGCGCTGGGCTTCCTGGGCACCCGCGTGCACCCGAGGCCGCTGATCACCTGGGGAGCGCTGTCCTTCTCCGGACTGGCGCTGCTGATCTGGAACGCGCCGATGGTCACCACCGCCTTCGGCGTGTACGTCGCCCTGTTCGCCGTGGTGGGCCTGCCCGGTGGCGTCTACTACGCCGGGGTGCTCGGGATGGTCCAGCAGCGGGTTCCCGCCGACCACGTGGGCCGGGCACTCGGCTCCTTCTACACCGTGTCCAACGGCGCGCAAGCCATCGGCATGGCCCTCGCGGGCCTGCTCGCCGACCGCCTGGGCCCGGTATCGCTGCTGAACGCGCAGGCCGTGCTCTACCTGGCCGCCGGCCTGATGGCCCTGCTCGTACTGGGCGCCCGCAACACCCCGGAGACCCGGGCGACCACCACGCCCCCGCCCCCGCGCAGGCACCGCTGCCCGACCCGCACGGATAGCACCGCAGCCCGTACCGGCACCTGCTGCCGTCCAGCGAGACGCGCACCCGCAGGACGATCGACGACGGCCCCGGACGCCCCACCCTGGCACCAAAAAGCACGAGGCCCGAAGACCTCGCCCGCTCACCTCGGGAGGGTCATTCAGGAGGAATCGGAGTCAGCTCTGCTCTGATCAGGAGGCACGGGTTGTCGGCCGTGACGCTCGTTTGACGCTCTGGCCGCCCGTAAGCAGGACAGCGAGCCAGGAAAGCGGCTCTGACCTGGGATTTTACGCGAACGACTCAGGCCGACATCTTTCCGATGACGACCATCGTCGAGGCGTAGACCGCGGCGGCGGTGTGCGCGTCGGTGTCCCGCCCGGTCAGATACGTGGCGAGCAGGCGGGTGGGGAACGGGATCACCGAGACGGCGAGCAGACGAGGAGGTTCGCGAACAGCGTGCGGCGGCCCACCCGGCGCGCCAGGCCGCCCAGGGCGTGGTGGTGGATCCAGACGAGCCCGATGACGAGGAAGCTGACCAGGCACGCGAAATAGGCCGGCCACTGCCGGGCGAGGGCGTGGGCGAGCGACTCGCCGTGCAGGGCGTCGGGCTCCGGCACCCGCAGATCCAGCACGAGCAGTGTGACGGCGATGGCGAACACGCCGTCACTGGACGCCTCCAGACGCGCGGTGCTGCAGTCGGCCGCGCTGCGGCGCCCGGAGACGCCCGGCCCGGTGGTCATCACGGCTCCGGTGAGGAAGGGGACGCGGTGGACCTCGGTCCGACCCTTCCCCACCGGGGCACGGCGCAACCACCGCGCCGACGGCCTGTATCGCACTCCGCCCGACGCCGATGCGGTGAAGTCGCCCTGCGGGGGTACCGGCACAGGACGTGTACATGCCTGCCCGGGAGGGGCCGATGGAAGCGGTGAAGCAGTTGCGGCAGCTCAGGACCGTGTACGCCTGGGGCGCGGCCGCCTGGACCGGGTGTCTGCTGCTCACCTTCGTGGACGAGCGCGGGACGACCCGGCAGACGGTGCTGCTGCTGGTGCTCCTCGCCGCCTTCCTGACCCTGCTGCTGTGGTCGACCTGGTGCCTGTGGGAGTCCGGGGCGCTGCGCGCGGCGAAGCGGCGGCCCGAGACCGCGAGCGGTACGGCACCGCAAGGCGGGGCAGGCGAGAGGTGACCTAGGGAGGATCACCATGACGACGTACGTCATCTCCGTGCCGGGCACGTTCACCGGCGGGGCCGCGCACGACGTGCGGGACGAACTGGTGCGCGCGCTGCGCCCGGCCGACCCGCACCGCACGCACATGGGGGAGCGCGAGGACATCGACATCCTCACCGTCCATGACGACGACACCTTCACCGTCCGCCTCACCGTGGAGGCGGACAGCGGCCCCGAGGCGGAGGGCAAGGGCCGCCGGCTCACGGAGTCCGCGCTGAACGCCGTCGGCCTGGACGACGGCGCGGCACTCTTGGGCCCGGCCGTGGTCACGGGTATCGACACCGGGGCGTGAAGCGGCGAGCGCTCACGCGACCGGCCCGCGCAGGTCACACGTTCGGGTGAACCAGCGCTGCCTGCCGGAGCGGCGTCACCGCCGACCCCGCCGACTCCCGCACCGGCACGTTCCGGGCCACGCGCCGGTCCCACGGCCTGTGGGACAGGGACCGCTGACCACAAAGGACAGCGCCGAGAGGTTCATGGTGCGCACCGGCGACCGCCTGGAGACCCAGGTCCGGCTGCCCGTCGGACTCGGCGCCTGGCCGGCGATCTGGACGTGGCGCGACGGCGGCAACGAGGTGGACGTGTTCGAGTACCACCCGGACAACCCCGACCTGCTGGAGCTCACCCACCCTGTGCGCCCCGGCGGCCGTTACGTCCACGACGACGCCGTCCGCCCCGGCGGAACCGCCGACCTCGCCGTGACGTTCGGCAGACGTGACGTGCTCTGGTGGCTGAACTGCCGCGAGCTCTCCGCCGACGGCCGCGGGGCGGGCTCCCACTGGCACACCTACCTGATCGTCAACCTCTCGGTGTGCGCAGGCCGCTACCACCCCTCGCCCGGACCCACGGCGAACGAGCTGTCGTACGAGGCCCAGAGCCTGCGCGACATCGCCTTGTGCCACCCGCTGGACGCCGCTGCCCTCATGGACGCCTTCGACGCGGTCGTCGTCCGCAACAGCGGCCCCGTGCTGCACTATCAGTAGGAGTACGACGCCGTCCGCGAGCAGGCGCTCGCCCGCGGCACCCGGGTGTACAACCCGCTGACCAGCCGCGGGGACATGGCCGGCAAGCAGTACCTGCTCGAACTCACGGCGGCCGGATTCCCGGTCATCCCCACCGTCGACCGGCCCGAGCACCTCGCGGAACTGCCGGACACCGACGGTTACGTGGTCAAGCCGAAGGCGGGCGCGGACTCCATAGGCCTCAGGGCCTTGCCCCGCGCTGCGCTGGACGGCCTGCCCCACGGCGACGTGGTGGTCCAGCCCCGCGTCGACTTCCGCCACGAGGTGCCCTTCTACTATGTCGACCGCGCCTTCCAGTACGCCCTGTACACCCCCGACCCCGAGCGGCGCTGGGTCCTCGAGCCCTGCGAGGCGACCGCTGCGGACCTGGACTTCGCCCGCCGCTTCATCGACTGGAACACCCTCGCCCACGGCATCCCGCGGGTGGACGCCTGCCGTACCCGGGACGGCGACCTGCTGCTGAGGGAGCTGGAGGACCTCAACCCCTCCCTGTCCTGGACCGCGTGGACGAGCCCGTCCGTGACGCCTTCGTCGCCGGCATGCCGGCCTCCCTCCGAAGTTTCCTGGACTGAGGGCGCGCGGCGTCAGCCGGGGAAGCGGCCGGTGGACCGCAGTTCCCAGCGGCGCTCGGCGTACGCGAGGTCGTCGCGCCACAGGCGTCCCGACGCCGCGCGCATCAGCGGACGCAGCAGCGGGGCCGCCCGCCGGGCGACGACGAAGCCACGGCGGTCGGAGGCGGCCAGCACGGCCTCGACGACCGCGGTACGCGGCCGGCCGTGCTCGTCGGCGCCCAGGGGCGTGGCGTGCGTCTCCACGACGGACCCTTCCCCCTCGCCCCGCGTGATGCGCATGACGACGGTGCGCGGCCCGGGAGCGGTGAACACGGCCCGCACCGGCACGACCAGCCGCCCCGCCACCTTGAACGAGACGTCCACGGTGAGGGCGTCGTCACCGTCCTCGGGCGTGCCGACCACGGTGAGGTCGACGAACGAGTACGGGTGGAACCACGCCCCGTGCCACGGGTCCAGGCGGTTGGCCAGCACGTCCTCGGGTTCGCAGACACCGGTGCCGGTGTAGACGGCCGTCAGGGCACGCTCGCGCTCGGGGCGCGGGGGCACGACCGGCGAGTCCGTCGGCGTCTCCCCGCCGGCCGCGTCGAGGCGCACCCACACCAGGACGCCGTCGTCGTGCACCGGTAGCGGCGTCCACCCCGCGTAGGGCCGGCCGTCGAGAGCCAGTCCGTGCCATTGGCACACCAGCGCGCCGCAGCGCACCGGGCTGTCGCGCAGCGGCGCCCCCAGGTGCGGGCACATGCCGGGGCCGCCGACGAGCCGGCCGTCGGCGGTGGGCCAGACGACCACCTCTTCACCCGCGACCGTGCGGGCCAGCGGGCGGTCCCTGCGTACCGCGGCGGACGCGCCGACGACGTACCAGTTCCCCGAGGCACGTGCCTCGGCGCGTTTGAGGGCCTGGGCGATCAGCGCCGGTTTGGCCTCGCGCCAGGTGGGCCGCTGCCGGTCCCATGGCACGGGGCTGCGGCGCAGCGACAGGGGGATGCGGCGGGGGCTCACGCGACCTCCTCCGGGACTGGCCGGCCCGCCGGAACGGGCATGACGTCGGGCAGGGGCGCCGTCACCGGCGGCAGCGGGCGGCGGGCGCGGGCGTGCCACCGCGCGAGAGCCACCCGGGTCAGCCCGTCGGCGGCCACCACGGCACGGTGCCGGCGTGGGACCACCGCACGGCGGTGCAGCACGGCGTACCCGTCCCGGGCGACGGCGTCGAGGATGCCGCTGTACAGGACGAACGCGGTGCGGATGCAGGGGCGTGAGACTGGGTCGAGCATGGCGATCCCCGGCGCCGCCTGGCGGTACACGCCCCGCGTGAGCGCCGCGAACTCCTTCAGAGCGGCGGTGATCCTGCGGTCGCGGCGGCCCGAGTCATGGCTCCAGCGCAGCAGTTCGCGGTCGACGCCGTGGCCGGCGAGCAGGTCGGCCGGCAGGTAGACCCGGCCGCGGTCCAGGTCCTCGCCGACGTCCCGCAGGAAGTTGCTCAGCTGGAAGGCCACCCCGAGCGCTGCCGCGTGCGGTGCGGCCACCTCGCGCGGCACCACCGTGCCGAGGACGGGCAGCATCTGCAGGCCGATGACAGCGGCGGATCCGTGCACGTAGCGGCGCAGGTCGGCGTACGTGGGGTAGTCCGTGACCGTGAGGTCGCAGCGCATCGCGGTCATGAAGTCGCGGAAGTGCGCGGGGTCGATGCCGTAGCGGCGGGCGGTGTCGGCGAGGGCGAGGACCACCGGTTCGTCGCTGCGAGCGCCGCCCAGCCCCGCGGCCAGGGCCTGGTCGAGCCGTGTCAGCGCCTCGAGGCGGGCGGCGGTGTTCGCGGCGGGATCGAGCGAGTCGACGATGTCGTCGGCCCAGCGCGCGAACCCGTAGAGGGCGTGGACGGCGGGCCTGCGCTCGACGGGCAGCAGCCGGGTGGCGAGGAAGTACGTCTTGCCGTGCCGCGCGTTCAGGGTGCGGCAGCGCCGGTACGCGGCGCGCAGCACCGGGTCGCCGATGCCCGCCGCGTCCAGTTCCCTGTCGGTCATACGGTGGTCTCCTTCGGCGGGGCCGGGCGGGTGCCGGCGGGGATGCGGTCCGGTCGTCCGGTGACGCGGGCGGCGGCGAGCTTCCCCGACACGAGTACGGTCGGCACGCCGACGCCCGGGGTGGTGCCGCAGCCGGCGAGGACGGCGTTCTCGGTGCCGCGCACCAGGTTGCGGGGCCGGAACGGGCCGGTCTGGGCGAAGGTGTGGGCCGCGGAGAAGGGCGTACCGGCGGCGTGGCCCTGCGCCTGCCAGGCGGCCGGGGTGACCAGGCACTCCTCCTCGATCGCGTCCCCGATGCCGTGCAGGCCGCGCCGCTCCAGCTCCCGCAGCAGCGTCGCCCGGTAGCGGGGGGCGAGGTCGCCCCACGCGGCGGCGCCCGGGCCGATGTCGGTGTTGGGGCAGGGCGCGAGGATGTAGTGCAGGTGGCGGCCCGGCGGAGCCAGCCCGGGATCGGTCGCGGTGGGACGGGTGACCAGCAGGGACGGATCGCTCATCAGCCGCCCGGTGCGCGTCAGTTCGTCGAAGGTGCCGCTCCAGGCGGCCCCGAACGACAGCGTGTGGTGGGCGAGTTGCGGCCATGTACGGTCGGTGCCGGCGTGCAGGACGACGGCGGACGGGGAGTGCCGCAGCCGCACCGGGCGCCGGGGCCGGTGGCCGAGCAGGCGGTAGGCGACGGGCAGGTCCGGGGTGAGGACGACCGCGTCGCAGGGGATGCGGTCCTCGTCGGTGACGACCGCGGTGACCCGCGCGCCGGACCGCTCCAGCCGGGTCACCTGCCGGCCGAACCGCAGCTCGGCACCCGCGTCGGCGGCGGCGTCCGCCATCGCCTGCGGCAGCGCGTGCATCCCGCCGCGCGGGAAGTAGACCCCGGCGACGGTGTCCATGTAGGCGATCACGGCGTACGCGGCCAGCGCCCGCGCCGGCGGCACACCGGCGTACAGCGCCTGGAAGGAGAAGACCCGCCGCAGCCGCTCGTCGTCCAGGAAACGGCCGATCCGGGCGTCCAGGCGGCCGAAGCCGCCGAGCGCCGCCAGCCGGGCCAGGTCGGCGTTGACCAGCCCGAGGGGCGAGTCGAAGTTCGCGTCGATGAACCGGCCCATCTGCGCCCGGTACAGCCGCTCCAGCCAGGTCCGCAGCCGCCGGTACCCGGCCGCCTCATGGGCTCCGGCGAAGCGTTCCACCTCCGCCGACATGGCGTCCACGTCGGTGTGCACGTCCAGCGTGCTGCTGTCCGCGAAGCAGGCCCGGTACGCCGGATGCAGGGCGATCAGCTCCACCCGCCGGTACAGGCTGTCGCCGACGGCGGCGAACGCCTCGTCGGCCAGGTCCGGCATGGTCAGCACGGTGGGACCGGTGTCGATCCGGTAACCGCCGAGTTCGAGGCGTCCGGCCCGGCCGCCGGGCAGCGCATCCCGTTCCACGACCGTGACCCGGCGCCCGGCGCCCAGCAGATGGAGGGCGGCCGACAGCCCCGCGAGGCCGGCCCCCACGACCACGACGTGGTCCGTACGACCGGGCAGTCGGCGTGTCATCGTCCGCTCTCCCGCCCGCCGAGGCCCGGCGCCCGAGCCGGACCGGGTCCGCCCCCGGCGGCCCGGCACAGCAGGGCCCGCAACCGGCTTCCGGCCTCGGCGTCGAGCGACGCGCCGTCGAAGTGCCGCAGCCCCCGCTCCACCAGGCGGGCGGCCTTCGCCCCGACCACGGTCCGGGCACCGGTCGCCTCCAGCACCGCCCGCACCTCCGCGAGGCCCGCGTCCGTCAGGCCGGTGTCCCCGAGCGACCTGTCCAGCACCTCCAGAGCGCGCTCGTCGCCGGCTGCCGCCGCCCGCGCCCGGGCCAGCGCCGTCAGATACGTCGGCTTGCCCTCACGGATGTCCGAGCCCCCGCTCTTCCCGGTCCGCCCGGGATCCCCGAAGACGTCGTCCAGGTCGTCGCGCAGCTGGAACGCCATGCCGACACAGCGCCCCGCGGCGTCCAGCGCGCCCACCGTCCTTTCGTCGGCGCCCGCGAGTGAGGCACCCAGCGCCAGGGGGCGGGCCACGGAGTACAGGGCGCTCTTGAGGCATGCGGTGTGCAGAGCGCGCGGCAGCGCCTGTGCGGAGGTCACCTGGTCGTGCACGTCCAGGTACTGGCCCGCGACCATCTCCGTGCGCATGTCGCTCCACAGTCGCCGCACCGGCCGTACCGCAGTCGCGGGGAGGACCGTCTCGGCGACCAGATCGTCCGCCCAGGCGAGGGCCAGATCGCCGGCCAGGATGCCGGCCGCTTCCCCGAAGCGTCCGGCGCGCCCGGCGGGGGCCGAACCGGCGTACCGGGCGCGCAGCTCCTGGTGCAGCGCGGGCCGGCCTCGCCGCAGCAGCGCACCGTCCATGACGTCGTCGTGCACCAGGGCGCAGGTCTGCAGCAGTTCCAGCGCTGCGCCGATGCGCAGGGCCGCCGCGATGCTCGCCCGGTCCTCGCCGCCGCACGCGCGCAGCGACCACCACAGCAGTTGCGACCTGGTGCGTTTGCCGCCGACCCGGGTGAAGTCCGCGACACCGGCCGCGAGGTCCGTGGCGAACTGCTCGTCGACGGCGTGCGCGCGGGCGACGCGCTCGGTGAGGACTCCGTCGAGGACACGTCCGACGGCGGCGGGCACGTCGGCGTCGACCTGGCGCGCGTCACTGGTCTCAGCCGGGCAGACGGCACCCGCCCGGCTCGTGTGCCCGTGGCCGTCCGACTCGTCCGCGCGCGTCCGTCCGGGCGATCCCGGCACCGGAAGCAGGCGCGGGACGGGCGGCGGCGCGGCGCCGTGGTGTTCCTTCGCCTGTGTGGGGCTCATCCCGCTTCCTCTCGTCGTGATCGCGATGCACTCGTCGGCACATGCTTCGGAGCGTCCGCCGGGTCCGGATGCGCAGGCGGCCGGCGAGGTGGGCGCCGGTGGCCGCGCGATGTCCTTTCCCCGTCCGTCACCGGGGGAACGGCGGAGCACCGCAGACGAGTGACCCGCATCCGTTCGGGCACACGGGCGGGAACACCGGAAGGCGAGGGGTCGGGCCCACGGCCCGGTCCACTGGCACGCGGGCGAGCGGGACATGGTCAGGAGGAGGCGTGGTGTTGGAGGCGGAGGTGGCGGTGGTCGGCGCCGGGGCCGCGGGCCTCTCCCTTGCCCACCGCCTGAGTGGGCACGTGCCGGGACTGCGGACGCCGTCCGTGATCCTGCTGGACGCCCCGCCCGGCCCGCTGCGCCCGACGAGCCGCACCTGGTGCTTCTGGGAGCGCGGCCGGGGGCGGTTCGACACCGCGGTCTCGGCGTGCTGGGAGCGGCTGCGGGTGCGTCCCCCCGCGGGCGACCCGATCGAGGACGGCATCGCCCCGCTGCGCTACAAGAGGATCCGCTCCGACGACTTCGAGGACCTGGTCGGCCGGGACCTCGCGCACAGCCCCAACGTGCGCCGGCTCCAGGCCACCGTGGAGACGGTGGAGGACGTCACCGGTGGCGCCCGCGTGTACCTGCGGGACACCGACGGCACCCGCCGCGTCCTGCACACCCGCTGGGTCCTCGACTCCCGCCCACTGGGCAGCCTGCCGGCCGCGCGCACCACCCTGCTCCAGCACTTCCACGGCTGGTTCGTCCGCACGGCCCGGCCGGTCTTCGACCCCGGCGTCGCCGACCTGATGGACTTCCGCACCCCCCAGCCCGCCGACGGCCTCTCCTTCGGCTACGTCCTGCCCACCGGACCGCACGAGGCGCTCGTCGAGTACACCGAGTTCTCACCGCGGACCCTGACCGCGAGCGGCTACGAGGCGGCGGTACGGCACTACGCCGACGACGTCCTGCGCCTCGGCGCGGGGGAGGTCCTCGCCACCGAGACCGGCGTCATCCCGATGACGGACGCCCCGATCGCCCGGCAGACCGGCGCGTCCGTCTTCCGTATCGGCGCCGCCGGGGGCGCCACCCGCCCCGCCACCGGATACACCTTCGCAGGTCTGCAACGCCAGACGCGGGCCGTCGCCGCCGCCTTGCGCCAAGGGCGCCGCCCCATGCCGCCGTCCGCCCACTCCGTGCGCTCCCGCGCCATGGACGCCGTACTGCTGCGCGCCCTGGCGAGCGGCCGGGTCGACGGTCCGGCGCTGTTCAGCGGGTTGTTCGCCCGGGTTCCCATGGCCCGGCTGCTGCGCTTCCTCGACGGGGACACCCGCCTGCACGAGGACCTCGCCATCGGCCTGCGCACCCCGATCCGCCCGATGCTCCACTCGGCCCTGGAACTGCCCTCCCTGCCCCGCCGCCCCTGCGACTGACGCCCCGACACCCGCCCCTCCCTTCCGCCTCTGGAGACCGCATGACCCTGCTGCGCGACGAGGACCTCGCCGCCGCCTTCGACCACGCCTCCCGCAGCTACGACACGCTGGTGGCCGCGAACCCCGGCTACCACGCCCATCTACGGCGCTCGGTACGCCGGCTCGGCCTGCCCGGACACGGTGAGGGGCTGCGCCTCCTCGACCTCGGCTGCGGCACCGGCGCCTCGACCGCCGCGCTGCGCTCCGCCCTGCCGGCCGCGGACATCACGGCCGTGGACGCCTCCGCCGGCATGCTGGAGCGGGCCGCCGCCAAGCCCTGGGCGGACGGCGTGACGTTCGTCCACGCGCCGGCGGAACGGCTGGCCGAAGCGGGCGTCAAGGGCCCGTTCGACGCGGTCTTCGCCGCCTACCTGCTGCGCAACGTCGACGACCCCGACGCCGTGCTGGCCGCCGTGCGCGAGCTGCTGGCGCCCGGCGGACGGCTCGGCGTGCACGAGTACACCCTCAGCGGAAGGGCCTTGGACCGCGCGGTGTGGACCCTGGTGTGCCGTGGTGTCGTCCAGCCCGCGGGGGCGGCCCTCGGCGACCGCGCCCTCTACCGTCATCTGTGGCGCAGCGTCGTCGATTTCGACACCGCCGGCCGTTTCGCGGACCGGCTGCGCACGGCCGGCTTCGACCACGTAAGGGCCCTGCCGCTGCCGGGCTGGCAGACCGGCATCACCCACACCTTCGTCGCACGTCGCCCGAAGGACACGCGATGATCGGCGACCACCGGCCGACCGGGGCCGCGGCGGTGGACGGCGAC
>NZ_JBHXVE010000035.1:73652-74651 GCF_042672505.1 Streptomyces sp. NPDC127190 | reverse complement strand
TCCAGGATGTGCGACAGCGGCTCGTCGCCCTTGGCCTGGGTCGAGTTCTCGGTGCACTGCTGGTTCTGCGGCGAGGACAGGATCGGGATGTCCTGCACGCCGACGTTGACCAGGGCGAGGATCGACTGGGCGTTCAGCTTCGCCGGCAGGCCGATGCACGGCTTGTTGAAGGAGCCCTGGATGAGCGCCATCTGCGGGCTCATGTTGCCGTAGGTCGCGGAGTTGCCGAACGCCTGGGAAGCGCCGTTGCCGCTGAAAGAGGTGGTGCCGTGGTCGTTGCCGATGGCCAGGGCCGGCGACGCGACGGCGGCAGAGGCGCCTACAGCGGCGGCGGCGACCGCGGCGGAGGCCAGAACCTTCTTGATCACTTGTCATTCCCTTCTGAAGTAACCCCGTCCACCGGAGCAACCTGGGTCAACCGCAGATCGCATCAAAGGGTTGCTGGTGTTCACTCCGATGGCCCAATGCGGGTCTGAATGGGTGATGCCCCGCAACCAATTCCCGTGGGTTCGGTTGATGCGGGGGCAGGAAGATGCGTCTTGGCGTGGAGCCAGGAAAGGATTTGCGAAATGCTGAAGAAGGCAATGGCCGCGGCGGCGGTCGCCGCGTCCTTCGTCGGTGTGTCGGCGGCGGCAGCCCCCCAGGCGCTTGCCATCGGCAACGACCACGGCACCACGTCGTTCAGCGGCAACGGTGCCCACGAGGCGTTCGGCAACAACGTGACCAAGGGCAACCTGAGCCCGCAGGCCACGCTGGTCCAGAGCTCGCTCAACAAGCTCTGTGTCGGCCTGCCGGCGAAGGTCAACGTCCAGTCGGTCCTCGCTCTGCTCAACATCGGCGTGCAGGACATCCCGATCCTGTCCTCGCCGCAGTACCAGGAGTGCACCGAGAACTCGACCCAGGCCAAGGACGACGAGGCGCTGTCGCACATCCTGGACGACATCTCGGTCCTGGCGGGCAACGGCGCGGGCAACCACTGAGCCGTGTCCCCCGGGCGGG
>NZ_JBHXVE010000035.1:0-73642 GCF_042672505.1 Streptomyces sp. NPDC127190 | reverse complement strand
GCCCGCGCGCCCTCCCCCGCGCGCGGGCGCGCCGGGGCGCCCGCGCGCGCGGGCGGCGGGGGCCCCCCCCCGCCCCCCCCCGGCGCCCCCCCCCGTCGTTCGTTCGTCGTTCCTGTAGAAGAAGCGTTTCTCTGCCGAACCGTCAATTCCTTGAGGGCATTCGAGTGAATTACGGGGCGACGCGCGTTCCAGAGTTTCCTCCGCTGTCTATCCCTCGTTTTACAGCCTGCCGGTCATGGTGCGAGCCGTTGAAGCTGTGCTCGCTCGGTTTCGGCCGTCAATTAGGCATGGCCGCGGAGAAGGGAAATCTCATGAAGAAGAGCGTTGCTGTCGTCGCCGGCGCAATCCTGGCCCTGGGCGGGGCCGCCCCCGCCTTCGCCGACGCCGGTGCCGAGGGCGCCGCCGTCGGTTCCCCGGGTGTCCTGTCGGGCAACGTGGTCCAGATTCCGATCCACGTGCCGATCAACGTCTGCGGCAACAGCATCAACGTCATCGGCCTGCTGAACCCGGCCTTCGGCAACACCTGCGTGAACGACTGAGGTTCGTCGCCCCACGCACCACCAGCCCACCGGCTGCGTTCTGGCCGGCCTTGGACCGTCGATCCGTCGATTCTTCGTTCCGGGGCCGGCCTTCCCACATCTTCGAGCAGGAAGACAACGAGATTGCGACAGACCCTCAGCAAGGGCATGGTCGTGGCCGCCGCCGCGACCGGCGTGCTGTCGTTGTACGGCGGCAGCGTCGCGCTCGCCGACTCCCACGCGCACGGCGTGGCCCAGGGTTCGCCCGGCGTGCTGTCCGGCAACAACGTCCAGGTCCCGGTGAACGTCCCGGTCAACGTCTGCGGCAACTCCGTGGACGCGGCCGCTGCGCTGAACCCGGCGTTCGGCAACTCCTGTGTCAACGGGCACGGTTCGTCCGCGCACGGTGGCAGCCCGCACAGTGACGTACC
The DNA here is from genome assembly GCF_042672505.1 of Streptomyces sp. NPDC127190. Classification (NCBI taxonomy): domain Bacteria; kingdom Bacillati; phylum Actinomycetota; class Actinomycetes; order Kitasatosporales; family Streptomycetaceae; genus Streptomyces; species Streptomyces sp. NPDC127190. Next base: position 72,693 of record NZ_JBHXVE010000035.1, on the reverse strand, counting down.
GGGGGACGACGGTCCGGGCTACGGCGACTCCGACGACTACGGGCCCCCGTACGGCGGCCACGAGTCCACTCCGCCCGGCTACGGCGGCGGCGACCACACCACCCAGCCTCCGTACGGTGGCGGTGACCACACCACCCAGCCTCCGTACGGTGGCGGTGACCACACCACCCAGCCTCCGTACGGCGGCGGTGACCACACCACCACGCCTCCCTATGGCGGCGGTGACCACACCACCCAGCCTCCCTATGGCGGCGGTGAGACCACGCCCCCCGGCGGCGGCCACAGCACCCCTCCCTACGGCGGCGGCGAGACCACCCCGCCCGGCGGCGGTCACTCCACGCCCCCCGGCGGCAGCCACTCCACGCCCCCGGGTGGTGGCCACAGCACGCCTCCCTACGGCGGCGGTGAGACCACGCCTCCCGGCGGCGGTCACTCGACTCCTCCCTACGGCGGGGGCGAGACCACGCCTCCGTACGGCGGTGGGGAAACCACGCCTCCCTACGGTGGCGGCGAGACCACTCCCCCCTACGGCGGGGGCGAGACCACTCCCGGGAAGCCGCCCACCCTCCCGCACACCGGCAGTGACGTCCGGGCCATGATGGGGGTCTCGGCCGCCAGTGCCCTGCTGATCGGGGCCGGTGCGGTCCTGTACCGCCGAGGCCGGTCGGCGGCGCAGCACCGGTAGCGTGCCGGGTGCCGGACCCGAGCGCCCGGCACCCCGCCCCCCTCAGCGCCGTACCGGCTCCGCCATCGCCGTCTCGGGGAGGCGGCCCGCCGGGATCCGCCAGTCGGCCGGCCCCGTGCGCAGCCGGCGCCGTACCCCGCGCACCAGCGTGCCCGCCGTGAAGGTCGCGCCGTGCACGAACCGCATCGCCGGGCCGAAGCCCGCGGCCGTGATCAGTCCGGCCAGGAACAGCCCCGGGTACGACGACTCGAACTCCAGCCCCACGTCCGGCGCGCCGTCGGCACCCGTCGCCAGCAGGGCGCGCAGCTCCGGCTGGAGCAGGCCCAGCCGCTCCCGGGTGGCCCGGAAGCCGGTCGCCGCGATGACATGCCCGGTCTCCAGCACCGTGGTGCCGGTCCGGCCCGCGGTGTCGAGCCGCAGCCCGCCCGGCACCGCACGCGCCGCCACCACCTCCCGCCCGAGCAGCACCTCGACCCGGCGCTCCACCCGCTCGCGCACCCACCAGGCGCCCGCCGGGCCGAGCGCGCCGGCCGTGATGTTCGTCCGGGTGGACTCCGGCAGCCGCCGGTACAGGCCGGGCCGCTCGGCGTAGAACCAGTTCCGCCAGCCCGGGCCGAGGCCGCTGTGCGGGGCGCGGGCCCTGCGCCACCAGGGGCGCTGCAAGGGCGGCGGCACCGTGTTCCAGCACAGCCGGTCCGCGCGGGCCAGCACTCTGACCCGGGAGCCCTGTTCGGCGAGCAGGGCGGCCGTCTCCAGGGCCGCCTGTCCGGCGCCGATCACGGTGACGTCCTGGTCGCGGAAGCGGTCCAGGGTGGCGTGGTCGCTGCTGTGCGAGACCAGTTCGGGGGGCAGCCCGCGCAGCGCGGCCGGGATCTCGGTGAACGGCAGCACGCCCACGGCCAGGGCCACCGTCCGCGCGGTCAGGGTCTGCCCGTCCTCGGTGACGGCCGCGAAGCCGTCGGGGCGGGGCGCCAGCCGGGTCACGATGCGTTCGTCGACGGCGGGCACGGCGTTGCGGGCGAACCACAGGCCGTACTCGGCGAACACCTCCAGCGGGATCGGCTCGGCGTGCCGGGCGGTCATACCGCGGAAGGCGCAGAAGACGTCCAGCCGCCAGCGGCCCTCGGGATCGGACAGGTTGGAGGCCCACGGCTCCGACTTCAGGAACATCCCGCGGGGCATGTGCTCGCGCCAGGAGGCCATGGGCCGCCCGAGGACGCGGACGTCCAGCCCGGCCGCGGCGGCGTGCGACGCGATCGACAGACCGTACGGGCCCGCGCCCACCACCAGCAGGTCGTACATCAGCAGCTGCTCGCTCTCTCGTCCTCGCGGAAGTCGTCGTGCAGGCCGTCGTGCAGGCCGTCACCGAGGTGCAGGCCGTCACCGAGGTGGAGGCCGTCGGGGAAGGCGCCGCCCGGCCGGTGGACCGGCAGCGGGGACGGGGGCAGCTGCTCCCGCCGTGCCGAGCGGGTGGGGATCCGCAGGCGCTCGGCGAGCCGGCCCGCCGCATGCCGGCCCCACAGCGTCCACAGCGCCCGGCCCGGCGCCCGGTCGTCGGCCGCGTGCCAGGCCAGTTCCCGGCCCTGCGGCGCGGGCCGCAGTGCGGCGAGCGGGGCGTAGTTCTCCACCACGAACTCCCGCCCGGGCAGCGGCAGTCCGTCCGGCAGTGGGCGGTGGGTCAGGTCCAGGTGCTGCGCGCGTACGACGTCCAGCCCGGCGCTGTCGGTGAACAGCCGGAACTGGGCGCCGGGGCGCGGGTTGAAGTCGAGCAGGTGGTAGCGGCCGGTGCTGCCGCAGCGGCGGAAGTCCAGGTCGAAGATGCCCCGGTAGCCCAGCTCGGCGGTGAGCCGCTCGGCCAGCGCGGTGATCTGCGGGTTGGGGGTCCACTGGCCGACCGCGGTGAGCCCGGCACCGCGCGGCCAGGCCAGATGTTTGCGGCCGGGGCCGCCGGCCCGGACGGCGCCGGTGCGGTCGGCGTATCCGTGGAAGAACCAGTCGCGGTCCCGGCCCGGGGGAAGGAACTGCTGGAGCAGCAGCGGGCAGCCGGCCTCGGCGGAGCGCAGGAACAGCTCCCGGGCCTCGCGCGCCGAGTGCACCAGCACCGTGGAGCGCAGCCCGCCGCCGGCCGGGACCAGCCAGGGGCGGCTCCACTTGGCCACCACCGGCAGACCGAGCCGCCAGGCGGCCGCCGCCGCGTCCTCGGCGTTGTCCGGGAGCAGCGTCACCGGGTGCGGGATGCCGGCGGCGGCGCAGACCTCGGCCAGCTGGGCCTTGTCGGCCACGTGCTCGGGCAGTGCGCCGGGCTGCTGCGGCAGCAGATAGGCGGGCGCCAGCTCCTCGCGCAGCCGGCCGGCCGCGACGGCGCTCGCGTCGTCCAGCGCGATCAGCACGGCCGGCCGCGCGACCCGGGACGCCACCCGGAGCAGCGCGGCGGCGATGTCGTCGGGGGAGGCGCCGGGCGGCGGCGGGGGGTGCAGCCGGCGTACGAAACAGGATTTCGCCACGGGACTCCGGTCGGCGTCGGCGACGACATGCACCTCCACCCCGGCTCTGCCTAGCGAGCGCACGGCGCCCAGGGTGCCGTGGTGAAAGGGATTCCGGTCGATCCGCAGCAGAACTGCGGGGACGCGGATGTCCAGCAGCGACACGGGCATTCCTTCTTTCTTCTCGTTCGAGGTGTTCGGGTCACCTGAAAGCCGTAACCAGGCGCGCGGAATTCATATTGATATGACTGTGTGTCAATAACTGGGAGAGCAAGGTGCTTGAACAGTCGAGTGGAGAGAGGAGCAGGCATGGCTCCACAAGCGCGACGGGACCGCTCCCGGCGGTTGGCCGTGGCGGCGGCGTCGGTCGTCGCGTCGGTCGCCCTGGCGGCCGGTCCCGGGTTCGCGGCGACACCCACGCCCACGGCGCCGGAACCCGGCGCGCCGCCCTTCGGTGCCTTTCTCGACTCCGGGCCGCTCGGGGTGGCCCGCATGGCCGAGCTGAGCCGCTGGCTCGGCGGGGCCGAGCTGAAGGTCGCTCACACCTACCTGCCCGGCGGCCGCTGGCAGGACATCGAGGGACCGCCCGGCTTCCTGGACGTCTGGGCGCACTGGCGGCGGGAGAAGGCCGACCGGACGCTCGTCCTCAACGTGCCCATGCAGGAGCGCAACGAGGAGAACGTGCCGGACTTCGAGGTGCGGTGGCTGCTGCGCCAGGGCGCGGCCGGCGCCTTCGACCGGCACTTCCGGGCGCTCGCCGAGCGGCTGGTGCGGCTGGACGTGCCGGACACGGTGATCGTGCTGGGCTGGGAGATGAACGGCACGACGTACACCCATCGCTGCGGTCCGGACCCGGAGAACTGGAAGAGGTACTGGAACAGGATCGTCACCACCATGCGTTCGGTGCCGGGCCAGAAATTCCGGTTCGATTTCACGCCGAGCCGGGGCCGGGACGCCGTACCGTGGACGGAGTGCTACCCCGGCGACGACACGGTCGACATCATCGGAATGGATTCCTACGACCAGCCGACCGGGGAGTCGTTCGACCGGCAGGTGAAAGAGCCGTACGGGCTCCAGCAGCACGTGGATTTCGCGAAATCCCACGGCAAGCCCATTTCCTATCCGGAATGGGGGCTCTTCCGCAACGGTGACGACGCCGAGTACATGCGCCGCATGCTCGCCTGGATGGCCGAACACCGGCCGCTGTACAACACGCTGACGGACTACTGCCCGCACGGCGTGTGGCAGTGCTCCGCCAACCCCAGGGCGTCGCAGATCTACCGGGCGGCCCTGTCCGGCCGTACCGACCAGCCGGCCCCGGTCACGCCGACGGCTCCCGTCACCCCGACGGCCCCGGTCACCCCCACCGCACCGGTCACCCCGACTCCGGTCACGCCGACCCCGCCGGTCACACCGACCCCGGTCCCGACGCCCACGCACCCGGCCAACTGCTCGCCGCTGGACCTCGGCGACTGGGTCGAGTACTGGCTCGGCGGCAAGCTCTGCATCCGCTTCGACTGGTGGTCCCGCACCCGCTAGGCCCGTCAGTCCCGTCAGTCCCGTCGGTCCCGCTAGTCCTGCTGGCGTCGTCTCCACCGGCGCAGCACCTCCTTGCCCCGCTGCCGGGCGGCCGCGTCGCACAGCGCGGCCGTCAGCAGCGGGGAGGTGCGTCGCCGGGCCAGCAACAGCCGGCGGTTGACGACCGGTTCGGGGCGCCAGTGGTGCTTGTACGGCTCGTCGCCGCGCAGCAGGCTCAGCGTCCCGCGCCCGCCCGCCCGCTCGGCGCACGCGTCCAGCAGCATCACCGCCACGTCCGCCTTGCGCTCGCGCAGGCCCGGATGGGCGCCGTACAGATAGCCGCCGGCCAGACCGCGGGACAGCAGGGTCAGGTCGACGGCCACCACCTCGCCGTCCAGCCGGAACTCGGTGACCACCGCGTCGCCGGACCGCACCATCGGACCGACCGCACGCACCAGGTGCGCGCGGAACCGGGGCTGGAGATGCTCGGCCGTCACCTTCCGGCCCTGCCACTGCAACCGGTGCAGCTCCAGCAGCCGGCCGAGCGCCGCCTCCACCTCCTCGGGCGCCACCTCCCGCCGCTCGACCCCGAGCGCGGCCAGCTTGCGCAGCTTGGCCCGCACCCGCTGCTGCGCCTTGTTCGACGGCAGCCGGGCCACCAGCCCGTCCATCGGCAGGGCGGGCAGCTCCAGGCACAGCGAGTCGGGCACCGTACGGCGCGGCCCGCACCAGCGGTCGTAGACCCGCTCCACCGCGCCGCCCGGCCGGACCTCGCGGAAGTCGACCAGCGCGGTGCGGGCCGCGTCCGCCAGCGCCCCGGTGAGCGCGTCGGCCGCGCGCCCGTCGTCGGAGTCGTCCAGCAGCACGTCCGCGTAGTCGGAGATCGCCCCGCCGAGCGGCACCAGCGCCGGCAGCGGGCGGCGGACCAGCATCAGCGGCGCGGCGGCGACCAGCTCACCGCCCGCGCGCACCAGCACCAGCCGCAGCCGCCCGTGCCTGCCGTACGACAGCCACCACGAGTGCAGCCACGCGTGACTCTGGAACGGGGTGGCGGCGGCGCACCGCCCGTGCAGCCGGGCCCAGTCCGCAGCCAGCGCGGCGAACCCGGCCTCCGAGGTGACGAGTTCGGCGGCCCAGGTGGTGTGCGCCGTCCCGACGGCCGTCACAGCCGGCCGTGGGCGTCGGCGGCCGCGGCCGGGCCGGGCACCGCGGCCGGACGGGCCGGCTCCTCCTCCGGACGGCGCCGCGGCCGCACCAGCAGCGCGAGCCCGCCGAGCAGTCCGCCCGCGCTCGCCCCGACCAGCCCGGTCACCGCGGGGGACGCCGAGGACGGCGCGGCCGGCGGCACCGCCCGGGAGAACTCCAGCAGCGTGACGTGCGTGTCGGCCTTGGTGGCGTTCGCCTGCCGGGCCAGCGCCCCGGCCACCGCGTTGGCCATCGTGGCGGCCCGGCCCGGGCGGGGGGAGGTGGCGGAGACGGCGACCATCGGCGCGTCCGGCGAGGTCTCGCTGCGCACGCTGTCGCGCAGGGTGCGCACCGGCACCCCGGCCCGCGCCTGGGCGTCGCCGAGCACCGCGAGCTGGGTGGCGACCCGGCCGTAGGCCTGCGCGAAGCCCTGCGCGGCGGCGGTGTCCGAGCGCTGGGTGGGTACGGCGATGAGATAGCTGGTCGCCGTGTACGCCGGGGGTTTCAGCGCCCCGTACCCGCCGCCGAGCAGACCGCCCGCGAGGACCCCGGCCGCCACCAGCGACCAGGGCGGCAGCGCGCGGGTGCGGGCGGTGCGGGCGGGGCGGGACTGCTGGGTGGGGTTCTCGGTGACGGTCATGACGGGCCGGCTTTCTGCTGGGTCGGGACTTCGTGTGCGGTACGGACTTCGGGTGCCGTACGGCTGAGCGCCGCCGCGTAGACGTCCAGGAGGCGGGCGGCGCTGCGGGTGATGCAGTAGTGGCGGGCGGCCTCGGGGGCGGTGCGCGGCCCGGGGCCCCGGGCGCGGACCCCGGCGAGCGCGTCGGCGTAGGCACCGGGGTCGCACGGCACGCGCAGCGTGTCCGGGGCGGCGGCGGGCGGCAGGTCCTGAAGGGCCGGGCAGGAGGTGTAGCGCACCGGCAGTCCGGCGGCGAGCGCCTCCACGACCGCGAGGCCGAACGCCTCCTCCGGGGACGGGGAGGCGAGCACGTCCATGGCGGCGGTCAGCGCGGGCAGGTCCGGGCCGGGCGAGCCGTCCGGCAGGTACGGCCGTTCGCCGGTGAACAGCACCCGGTCCGCCACCCCCGCCGCCCGCGCGGCCCGGCGCAGGGCGCCCTCCTCCGGTCCGCCCCCGACCAGCAGCAGCCGGCAGTCGGCGGGGAGCCGGGCGAGGGCCTGGACCAGCACGTCGAACCGCTTGCCGGGGGCGAGCCGGCCGATGCCGCCGATCACGAACGCGTCGGCGGGCACCCCGAGCAGCTCCCGGGTGCGCAGCCGGGCCGCCGGGTCGAAGGCGAACCGCGCCAGGTCGATGCCGTTGGGCACCACCGCGATCCGCGGCCCGGGCACCCCCCAGCGGGCGAGCCGCCCGGCGACCGTGGGGGAGACGGCGACGGTGGACCGGCCGAGCCGCTCGCCCAGCAGATACAGCGCGCGCACCCCCGCGGTGAGCGGGCGTCCCTCCATCTGCGAGTCGCCCAGCGAGTGTTCGGTGGCGACGACCGCCCGGACGCCGGCCAGCCGGGCGGCGATCCGGCCGTACAGGCAGGCCCGGTAGAGATGGGTGTGGACCAGGTCGTAGCGGCCGCGCCGGATGATCCGGGCCAGCCGGGGCAGCGCGGCCAGGTCCCGGTTGCCGGCCATGCCCAGGTGCACCACCCGCACCCCGTCGGCCCTCAGACCGTCGGCCACCGGGCCGGGGTTGGTCAGCGCGACCACCTCGCACTCGACCGGCAGATGCCGCAGCAGCAGCCGCAGTTGCTGTTCCGCGCCGCCGACGCCGAGGCCCGTGATGATGTGCAGCGCCCTCATCGCAGCCCCGCGACGGGACGCCTGCGCAGCCGGTGCAGCCGGTACTTCAGGAACATCCGTACGGCGGTGTCGCGCTGGCCGACGTGCACCCGGGGCAGCACGTGCGGGCCGTTCAGCGCCCCGGGGTCGATGGCGCAGGCGTAGCCGTAGCCGGCTTCCCGGACGGCGTGCACCGCCCGCTCGTCGACCGTGCCGTACGGGTAGCAGAAACCGGTGACCGGGGCGCCGGTCAGCTTCTCCAGCAGGGCGCGGCTCTCGGCGGCCTCGGACCGCAGCAGGGTGTCGTCGGCGCGGGTCAGATCCACATGGGTGAGGCCGTGCGAGCCGATCTCCACGCCCGCGTCGGCGGCGCGCCGGATGCCGTCGGCGGTCAGCAGCGGCTTGCGCGGCCCGAGCGGGTCCCAGGCGTTGTCGCCGCCGAGCCGGCCGGGCAGCACGAACAGGGTGGCCGTGCACTGCCGACGGGTCAGCACGGGCAGCGCGTTGTCGAGGAAGTCGGCGTACCCGTCGTCGAAGGTGAGGCCCACCAGATCGCGGCCCGCGCCCCGGGCCCGCGCGGCGAGCAGCTCCGCCACCGACACCCCGCGCAGTCCGCGCTCGCGCAGCCAGCGCAGCTGCCCGTCCAGCCGGTCCGGGGTGACCGTGATGCGGTACGGGTCGTCGGAGCAGTCGCCGACCGAGTGGTACATGGCGATCCACGGGACCGGCCCGGGCGGCGGGAGCGGGGCGGGCCGGTGGCGCTGGGCCGTGTCAACGCAGGGCATGGGCGAGCCTTCGGGTGAGGGTGCGTACGGACCGGAGTGCGGGGGCGACGCCGGGCGCCCCCAGCACCCAGCCGAGCAGCACGAAGACGACGGTGACGGTGGTGCCGCCGACCACCAGGCCGGCGAGCGGGGAGCGCGGCAGGCCGGCGGTCCAGGAACCCGCCAGGGCGGCGACCACCGCCGCGCGCAGCGGCCGGCTCAGCTCCCGCAGCACGAGCCGGACGCGGACGGGCACGCCGTGCGCCCGCGGCGCCTTCCGCTGCCCCGAGCCCGCCAGCAGCAGGGCGGCGGTGAGGGTGATGCCGGTGGCGTTGCCCGCGGCGATGCCGGTGACGCCCCAGCTGTCCACCGTCCAGGCGCCGATCCAGGAGGTCGCCACGATGCCCGCGGCCATGGCGCCCACCGGGTACCAGGTGGCGCGGCCCGCGGAGAACCAGGAGCGGACCAGCACACCGGTCAGCGTCTGGCCGAGCAGTCCGAGCGCGTACACCCGCATCACACCGGCGGTCGCCGCCGTGTCCGCGGCCGTGAACGCGCCCCGCTGGAACAGCAGTCCGATCAGCTGCGGCGCACAGGCCACGACCGCGGCGGCGCCGAGCAGCACCAGGCCCGCGGCGAGCACCAGATCCCGCTCCACCCGCTCGCGGGCCCCCTCGGTGTCGCCGTCGGCCAGTGCCCGGGCGACCACCGGGAAGGTGACCGTGCACAGCATCATCGACAGCGTCATCGGGATCTGGGCGACCTTCTGCGCGTAGTTCAGATGCGAGATGGCCCCGGCGGGCAGCGTGGAGGCGAGGAACCGCTCGATCAGCACCTGGGACTGCCGGCACAGCGCGAACAGCAGCACGGTCGCCAGCACCAGCACATCGATCGGCCGGCCCGCCGCGGCCGCCGCGGGCACCTGGGGAGCCGTACGGCGTCTGCCCAGCTCCCGCCAGAGCGGCGGCAGCTGGACCGCGACCATGAGGCAGCCGCCCGCCGCCACCCCGAACGCGGCCGACCGCACCCCCCACTGGCCGCCGAGGCCGTACATCGCCGTGACGATGCCGGTGTTGTAGGCGACGTAGATCGCGGCCGGGGCGAGGAAGCGGCGGTGGGCGCGCAGGGCCGCGCTGCAATACCCGGCGAGGCCGAAGCTCAGCACGCAGGTCGCGGTGAGCCGGGTGCAGTCCACCGCGAGGCCCGGGTCGTGCAGGCCCGGCGCGAGCGCCGCGACCAGCTGCGGGGCGCCCAGCGCGAGCAGCGCGCCGACGGCCGCGAAGGCCAGCGCCAGCCGGGGCAGCGTGCCCGCGACCAGCGAGCGGACCGGGTCCCCGGGGGCACCCTGCGCACGCCGGGCCAGTGCCGCGCTGAACGCGGGGATCAGCGCGAACGCCAGCCCGTCCTCGATGAGCAGGGTGGCCGCGAACTCCGGCACGGTCCAGGCGACGAGAAACGCGTCGGTGTCCTCGCCGGCCCCGAACAGCCGGGCCAGCGACTGGTCCCGCAGCAGCCCGAGCAACGCCCCCGCGACCGAGAGACACGCGGTGACGAGGGCCGCCCTGGCGAGGAACCGCCGACTCGGCACCCGCTCCCCGCCGCCCTCCCCGGCCCCCCGCGCCCCCGGCACCACGCCCGCACCGGCCTCCGCCCGGGCACGCGCCCCGACGACCCCTTCGGCACCGGCACCGGGAAACACCTCGGGACCGGCGACCGTGTCGGTACCGGCGACCGGCTCCGGTGTGGTGCCGGGGAGCGGGCTCGTCATCGCGCTGCCGCCTCTCCCCGGGGCGGGGTGGGTGGGGGGAGGTGGTCCGCGCCGGTCAGGGACCACCAGGCGACCAGGCCGAAGCAGACCGCCGTCAGGACGGTCGAGGGGCCGCCGATGTCGGCGTACGCGAAGTCCACCAGCTGCCAGACCAGCAGGCCGGTCGCGACCAGCGCGCAGTCCAGGCCCCGGCCGCCGGCCGCGCGGGCCCGGAGCAGGCCGCGCACGGCGCACACCAGCAGGGCCAGCCAGCCGCCCGCCAGGCACACCAGGCCGATCAGGCCCTGTTCGCCGAGGACGAGGAGGTACATGTTGTGCGGGGACAGCAGCGGCTGGCGGCGGAAGGCCGCGCCGGCGCCCTCCGTGTCGCTGCCGGAGGAGAGCGCGAGTGAGGCGTGTCCGTCGCGGTACGCGGGGAACGCCTTCAGACCGACCCCGGTCAGCGGGTGCTCGCGCCACATGTCCGTGGCCGCCGCCCACATCGTGTACCGGTCGGTGACCGACTGGTCGGGCGCGGCGGTGACCTGCGTGATGCTGTCGATCCGCTGCTGGAGCATCGCCGTACCCACACCGAGCCCGCCGACCAGGACCACGCCCGCGGCCACCACCGCCGCCCCGATCCGCAGCGCGCGGCGCAGCCCGGCCAGCACCAGCTGGACGGTGAGCGTCACGGCGGTGGCGATCCAGGCGCCCCGGCTGAAGGACAGCGCGAGCGGGAGGAGCAGAGCGAGGGCGCACAGGGCGGCGCCGGCGCGGGCGCGTGCCGTACCCCGGCCCAGGGCCAGGCCCACCGCGCAGACCAGCCCGAAGGAGACCACCGTCGCCATGCCCATCACATCGGTCGGCCCGAAGGTGCCGACCGCGCGGATGTCCTCGCCCTGGTAGGAGGCGCCGGTCCCGGTGACGTACTGGTGCACGCCGACCGCGCCCTGCCAGCCCGCGAGCGCCACGAACGCCCAGGCCAGCAGCCGGAAGTCGGCCCGGTCCCGGATGAGCAGCAGCACCGCGGCCGGCACCAGGACGAAGATCTGGAGGTAGCGGCCGAGGCCGGTGATCCCGTCGCCCGGGGTCAGCGCGTTCATCGCGGCGAGCGAGACACCGAGCACCGGCAGACCCAGGACCACCGCGGCGGTACGGCCGAGAGGGCGCCGGCGCGCGCGCAGCAGCCGTACCGCGCAGCCGGCGACGACCAGCGCGGACAGCGCGTCGGCGGGGCCCGCGCCGCCCTCGCCGCCGGGGGCAGCCGGCAGCGCGAGCAGGGCGACCACGGCGACCACGGCCAGCACCGGGGAGAGCCGGGCCGGGCGGCGCGACGGCAGGGCGAGGGCCATGGGTCAGCTCCCCGTCGGGCGCACGAGCGCGGCCGCGGTGCGCAGCAGGATGCAGATGTCCTGCCACAGCGACCAGTTGTCGATGTAGGCGTTGTCGAAGCGGGCCCGGTCCTCGATGGAGGTGTCCCCGCGCAGGCCGTTGACCTGGGCGAGCCCGGTGATGCCGGTCTGCATGCGGTGGCGGGCCGCGTAGCCGGGGTAGGTCTGGCCGAACTGGGCGGCGAAGTAAGGGCGTTCGGGGCGCGGGCCGACCAGGCTCATGTCACCGCGGAAGACGTTCCACAGCTGGAGCAGCTCGTCCATCGAGGTCTTCCGCAGGAACCGGCAGAAGCCGCTCATCTGGCGCTCGCCGGCCACGCTCCACCGGGTGGCGGCCTCGTGCTCGTCGGCCGGGCGGTGGGTGCGGAACTTCAGCAGGGTGAAGGGGCGGCCGTCCTTGCCGATGCGTTCCTGCCGGAACACCACGCCCGGCCCGTCGGTGAGCCGCAGCACCACCGCGCACACCAGCAGCACCGGGCTGACCAGGACCAGCAGCGTCCCGGAGAGCACCACGTCCAGCAGCCGCTTGCCGGGGCTGGTGCGCCGCCCGGTGCCCAGGTCCAGCCGCCGTACGGCGAACCCGGCGAGCTGCTCGTGCACCTCGTACGCCGGGCAGTCCGCGTCCAGTTCCCACACCGCGCAGCCGGACTCGGCCAGCGCCCGCAGCAGCGGGCCCTGGGCGGTGCGTACGGCCGGGTCCACGGTGAGCACCACCCGCACCCCGTTCTGGATGAGCGCCCGCTCCACCTCCTCGCCGGTCTCCAGCACCGGCAACCCGCCGCCGCCGTCCGGGTGTTCGGCGACCACCCCCACGGGCCGCACCCCGCAGCGCGGGTGCCGCAGCAGCGCGGCGGACACCCGCTGCGCGGTCGCGGCGGGCCCGATCACCAGGGCGGTGCGCGGGTGCCGCAGCAGCGCCACCCGGCGCCGCCAGTGCACCAGGCCCCGGCCCGTACAGGCCGCCGCCGCGTGCAGCGCCCAGCCGAGCAGCAGGGTCCGGGCGGTGAGGGCGTGCGCGGGGGCGTGCGCGGCGAGCAGGGTGGCCAGGCCCAGCCAGGCCACCGCGATCCGGCCGCACACCGCGGGCAGTTCGTCGAGGACACCGGGCACCGGGCGCGCCGTGTGCGGGCGCAGCAGCAGTGCGCCGGACACCAGGGCGGCCACCAGCAGCGGCCGGTGGGCCGCCGCGTCCAGCGCGGCCGCGCCCGCCAGCGCGGCGGCCAGGTCGGCGGCGAGCAGCGGCAGCGGTGGGACGGGCCGCGCCGGCGGGCGGCGCAGCGGGAACCGGAAGCCGCCGGCGGCACGGGCCGGCAGCACCGAGACGGGCGAGAATCCGCGGTCCCATGGCTGCGCGCCGGGGGAGGGGACGGTACTTTCCGCAGTCACGAGTGGATGGACTCCCTGCACTCGGTGGGCACGGGGTGGGCTGGTGGGCGGTGCGCCTGCGGGGCGCCGCGGCCGTCGGCGGCGCCGAGGAGTTCGCGGTACAGGTCCGCGACCCGGGCGGCGGTGTGCCGTACGTCGTGCGCGGCCAGGACGTGCCGGCGGCCCGCGGCGCCGAGTGCCGCGCCGAGCGGCGGGTCGGTCAGCAGCGCGGTGATCGCCGTGGCCAGGGCCGCGGGGTCCTCCGGGGGGACCAGGCAGTGCGGGACGAGGGCGGGCGGCAGGCTCTCCCGGGCGCCGTCGACGTCGGTGAGTACGACGGGCCGGCCGCAGCCCAGTGCCTCCAGCGGGGCGAGTGCCATGCCCTCCCAGCGGGAGGGGAGCACCACCAGATCGGCGGCCCGGTACCAGGGCAGCGGATCGGCGACGGCACCGGTGAAGTGCACGCGGGGGTGGGCGAGTTGCCGTAACGCGTCGCGGTCGGGACCGTCGCCGACCAGCACGAGCCGCGCCTGCGGCACCGCGCGCCGTACGTCCTCCCAGGCGCGCAGCAGGACGTCCTGGCCCTTCTGGCGGCACAGCCGGCCCACACAGACGACGAGCGGGGCGGCACCCTCCGCGTCGTCGTCATCGTCGGCGGCACCGTCCGCGTCGCCCGGTCCGGGTGCGAAGCGGTCGGTGTCGATGCCGTTGGGGACGACCGTGTACGTCGCCCGGATGCCGGCCCTGCGGCCGGTGGCCAGCTCCGCCTCGCTGACGCAGAGCACCCGGTCGGCCCAGCGCGCCCCCCACCGCTCCCAGCGCAGCGCGAGCGCCGCGGTGAGGCCGCCGACCGCCTCGAACGACCAGGCGTGCGGCTGGAACACCGTCGGGATCCGGCCGCGCACGGCGAGCCGGGCGGCCAGACCGGCCTTGGCGCTGTGGGCGTGCAGCAGTTCGGGCCGTACCTCGTCGAGCAGACGTCCGAGCCGCCGTACCTCTCCCGGCAGGCCCGGACCGGGGGAGCGGCCGGCCCGCCACGCGCGCACCTCGGCGCCCAGGTCCCGGGCGCCCCGGGCGAGTTCGCCGCCGGGGCAGGCCACGGTGACCGGCAGGCCCGCCGCGAGCTGGGCCCCGACCAGGTCCAGTACGACCCGGGCGACACCGCCGTCGACGGGTTGCGCGAGGTGCAGGACCCGCGGCCGAGGGTCGGGTGCTGACTGGTGCATTCGCGGGATACCTCGCTCCGGGGTGCGCTCGGGGGCTGCGGTCGGGAACGCGCCTCACACCTGCGCGTCGACGGCGGCGAAGAGCACGCCGGCCCATGCCGTGTCCGCGTGGGAAACGAGCCGGAAGCCCGGCTGGTCACCACCGCGTTGCAGGGCCGGGGCGAGATCGAACACGTCGGAGTCGTAGCCGAGCGTGTTGACGTAGGCCGGAACCCGCTGCGCCGGTAGGTCGTCCGGTTCGCTGATCGTGGAGTTCAGTACGTCGTCCGGGGGATCGGCGGCATCGCCCAGTGCGACCGGCGTACGCCGGGGGCCGGGGGAGAGGGTGAGCGAGTCGCCGGAGCTGTCCCGGTCGCCGTCGTACGCCACCAGCCCGGCGCGCCCGCTCGCCCCGGCGGGCACCCGCACCCCGCGCAGCCGGACGTCGAGCGGCTGGTCGAGCGCGTCGAAGCCGTCCCACAGGGACAGCGTGCGCAGCGGCTCCGCCGGGTTCTCGTACGCCACCACCAGCGTCCAGCCGCCCCAGGCACCGGCCGCCGATCTGCCCATGGCGGTGTTGACCTGCGCCACGGTGTACAGCCCCGAACCGCTGCCGCGGACCAGCTCGGTGACGTCCGCGGAGGCCTGGTAGGCGTCCGCGCCGTGCGCCACCTGGTGGCCCACGACCGTGTCGGCGAGCAGCTCCTTGTACGCGCCGCCCGGCTCGGCGATCAGCACCCGGCCGTCGTCGGCGGGCGGCTTCTGCTCGCCGACCCGCAGATTGCCGCCCCAGTACAGCCGGGCGTAGGTCACCCGGCCGCCCTCGGGGACGCGGACCTCGGCGCGGGAGGAGTTGTAGGTGTCGGGGTTGTCGTCGACGTCGACGTAGAACATGTCGAAGTCGTCGTTCACCCCGCCCTGTCCGGCGCGGGCCGCCGCGCAGTCGGGGGCCTCGGGGGAGCGGCAGGTGATGGTGGTGTCGGCCGCGCGGACGAACCCGCCGTGCTGGACGGCGTGGTAGCGCTCGGCGAAGCCCAGGCGGGTCGCCTCGGGCGCGGGCGGGGCGGCCGGCACGGCGGGGCGGGCGTGGGCGGGGGAGCAGAGGGCGGTCAGGGCGAGCGCGCTCGCCGTCGTACGCAGCAGCGGACCCAGGAACTTGCGCATGACCGGCGGTGCCCTTTCCCACGTACTGGAGAGGTCCGCAACTCTAGTGGCCATCCGTACCAATACGGAGAAACCGGGCAAGTGTGTCGGAATCGTGAAGGCGTTCCACCGGGCGCTTCACTCCATTGGCGGCGCAACCCCCCGGCGCGCCACGCGTTGACACAGCGCTGGGCATCCCCGCCCGGATGTTTGTTTCGATCTCAAGGAGCACCTCTCCATGTCGCGTATCGCGAAGGGCCTGGTCCTGACCTCCGCCGCCGTCGCGGCCGTCGCCGGCGGCGCCGGTGCGGCCTCCGCCGACGCCGGTGCGAACGGCGTCGCCGCCCACTCGCCGGGCGTGCTGTCGGGCAATGTCGTCCAGATCCCGATCCACGTGCCGATCAACGTCTGCGGCAACACCGTCGACATCATCGGCCTGCTGAACCCGGCGTTCGGCAACACCTGCGTCAACGACTGACGTCGGGACGCAACCCTTCGGCCGGCCGTCCGCCCTCGATCCAGCGTCGCGGGGCGGGCGGCCGGTTTTGCGCTCCCCCGGACGGATCACAGCGGGTGTTCGCGCGGTTGCGAGGTGTGATCGATGAACCGACGGTGGGCTCAGGTCCTGGTATTTCACCGAAGCCCGCCGAAAGGAACTCCCATGCGTGGTCTGCCCGCGCGGCGTCTCGCGTCCACCACCCTCTGCGCCGCGGTCCTGGTCGGTATCACCGGCCCGGCCGCCGTCGCAGCCGACTCGGCACACGAGCGCGCCCATGCTGCTTCGCGGGCGCCCGTCCCCGGAGCCGAGAAGCTGCTCGCCCAGGTCAGAGCCCTGCACCAGACCGGCTCCGTCCTCAACCCGGTTGTCGTCCTGCTGGAGCAGTCGCTGCAAAAGGGCAAGCTCCCCGCCGACCAGGCCAGAAGACTCGGCGCCGCGGCCAAGGAGGCCATCGCCGAGGCCGCGACCCGCCCGGTGGCCCAGACCGCCCCCAAGCCCACGACACCGGCCGCGCCGACGACGCCCGCCACCCCGACGGCCCCCGCCACCCCCACGGCGCCCGCCACTCCGACGACCACGACCGTGCCGGCCGCGGCCACCCCCGCCGCGCCGGCCAAGCCGGCCACCCCCACCGCCCCGGCCACCCCGACGGCACCCGCGACTCCGACGGCCCCCGCCACGCCCACGGCCCCGGCGACCCCGACCGCGCCCGCGCCCGCCACCCCCACGGCCCCGGCCACTCCCACCGCGCCGGCCACGCCGACGGCCCCGGCGACCCCGACCGCGCCCGCGACCCCCGCGGCCCCGGCCGCCCACTCCCTGCCCGCGGCCGCCGCTCTCCCGCTGAGCGCGAAGACCAGTCGTGACGGGAACAAGCTGCCCTCGGCCCGTGACCTCACCGACGACGCGCTGAGCGCGCTGGAGAAGGCGGTCGACAGCCTGGTGGACGCGGTCACCTCCGACCTCGACAAGCTGGTCTCCTCCGCCACCGGCGTCGTCGACGGCCTGGTCAACCTGTTGACGACCACGCTCCTCGGTAGCGGCCTGCCCACCCCCAGCCTGGCCTCGCTGCCCTCCCTGCCCTCGGCGCCCGCGCTGCCGAGCCTGCCGGCCACCGGCTGATCCGGGCCGGCTCCGCCCCCACCCCCTCGGCCGTCGTGCCGTGGCCGCCCCGGCCGCGGTGCGACGGCCGAGGGGTTTTCCGGCGCGGCGCGTGCGTGTTGCCCGGTATTTTCCCGGAAAACCGCTTTTCGCGGATCTCATATGTCTTCTGCACGCGGGGTTTCCGGCCCGGCCGGGACTCGTTAGGCACGGCGTCAGAATCCCCAGGGGTGACGTGAGTTGCCGAAGAAAGGAACACGATGAAGTCCCTGAAGGCTGCCGCCGTCGTTGCCGGTTCCCTGGCCCTCGCCGGTGCCGCCGCGCCCGCGTTCGCCTACAACGCCGCCGACGTGACGCCCACCAGCCTCAACGGCGCCGTCAACCAGCTCACCAAGGGTCCCCTCACGCTGCACGACGCGATGCCGATCCAGCACCAGTCGGACGCGCTCGACAGCGAGAACAAGGACTCCGTGCTCCACACGGTCAAGGGCGCCACCGGCGCGCTGAACCAGCACAACCCCCTGCTCGGCGGCCTGCCCCTGCAGAGCTGACGCCGTTCCCGTGCGCCGGGCCGGTACCGCACCCGCGGCACCGGCCCCCGGTGTTTTGGGGGTCTTTCCCTCGTTCGTGTGGAGCGGCCGCCGGCACTGGTCCGGAAGGGTGAGAAGCCGCCCGGGGGCGCCCGGAGGCGTCGATAGGGTCGCGCGGTGACCTCATCCTCAACCGAAACCCGTCCCGCCGACCTCGGCACGCTGGTCGTCCTGGCCTGGAGCGGCGAGGCCCCCGACGGCTCCGACATGCCCTATCTGCTGGCCTACTCCCTCGGGGACGCCGAGGGTGGCCCGGAGGCGACGGCGGCAGCGGTCGAGCAGCTGCTGACCGGCAACGGACTGCCGGTCGGCGGCGAACTCGTCGACGGCGCCAGCCGGCCCAGCCTCCCCGTCAGCCTGCTGGTCGAGGCGGGCCAGGCCGTGGTCCGCATGCCGCAGCTGGTCGCCCAGGCCGACGCGCCGCCGGAGTGGCTCGCCGCCGTCGCCGAACGCGGCTACGCCTACCTCGTCTTCACCACCCGGGCCTGGCCCGAGGGACGGCCCGGACAGCCCGTCGAGGCGGCCGACCTGGCCGCGTTCGCGGGCGCCGAGGAGACCCTGAACGCCGCCGCGCACGTCGTCCTGCCCGCCACCAGCCTGCGCGGCTGATGCCCAAGGCCCTGGCCGGCGGCCGGGGGTTCGGTGTGCTGCTGGTGCTCACCGGCGCCGCCGGACTGCTCGCCTCCTGGGTCATCACCCTCGACAAGTTCAAGCTGCTGGAGAACCCGGGGTTCGTGCCCGGGTGCAGCCTGAACCCGGTGGTGTCCTGCGGCAGCGTGATGAAGAGCCACCAGGCCCAGGTCTTCGGGTTCCCCAACCCGATGCTGGGCCTGGTGGCCTACGGCATCGTCGTCTGCGTCGGGGTGAGCCTGCTGGCCGACGCCCGCTTCCCCGGCTGGTACTGGCTGCTGTTCGAGGCCGGCAGCGCGTTCGGCATCGGCTTCGTCTCCTGGCTCCAGTTCCAGTCGCTGTACCGGATCGACGCGCTGTGCCTGTGGTGCTGCCTGGCCTGGGTCGCCACCATCCTGATCTTCTGGTACGCCACCGCGCTGGTCGTCCGCCACGGCTATCTGCCCGCCCCCGCCTGGCTCAGGACCTTCTTCGCCGAATTCACCTGGGTGCCGCCGCTGCTGCACATCGGCGTGGTCGGCATGCTGATCCTGACCCGCTGGTGGGACTTCTGGACGAGCTGACTATTACGGCACTCGGGGGAATTGCGGACGGATGCCGTTTTCCCGCTCGGACGGCGCCAGTTACGCGGTACGGACGTCGAACCCCCACACCCCGGAAGGGACCGTAGCTGACATGAAGCCGACCACCCGAGGAACCCTTGCCGCAGTCGTCACGGGAGTCGCGGCCGCGGTGGGTGCCGCAGCCACCCCCGCCGCAGCGGTCGGCACGGTCCCCGTCCCGGTGCCGCTGGAGGGCGTGTCGCAGTCGCTGGGCATGGAAGTGCCCAAGGCCTCCCTGGAGCTGCCGCTGATCATGCCGGAGGCACCCGACGGGCCGCGCTATGTCACCGGCCGCCTGGTGCCCGACCGGACCCTGCCCCAGGTGCCGGTCAGCGGCGCGCTGCCCGGCGTCGACCTGCGGGCCCCGCTGCCCCGGCTGCTCGGCGACCGGTTCGACCACGTCGCCCTGAACGCCCCCGCCAACGACCTGCACACCCTCGCCCCCGGTCTGAGCGCGGACCTCCCCCTCACCGCGCCCAACCCCGACAACTTCGGCCTGCCGGACCTCAAGCTGCCCCAGCTCGGCGTCCTCGCCCCGGTCGTCCGGACCGTCGCCGGCGGCGACCTGGGCACCGGCCCGGGCCTGTAGAGCCGCTCCGGAATAGGACCCCGGCCAGGCGGTGATGCGCCGGATGGCCCCCCGGCGGTGACCCCGCCCGCCCTCGACCGGTTAGCCGGTACGGACAGCAGAACCCGGACGAGGAGCGAGCGATGGTCGTCGGTGTCGGTGCAATGGCGGTGGGGACGGAGCAGCAGACCAGAACGGGGGCGGCCAGACCGTCCCGGCGGGAGGCGGCCCGGGGCCTGCTGGCCTCGGCCGCCGCGCTCGCCCTGGCCCCGCTGGTGGCCGCCTCCCGCCCGCTGCCGCCGGCCCCCGGCCCCGGCAGCACCTCCTTCGACGAGACCTACCGGGGCCGTCGCATCCAGGGCGTGGCGGTGCCGGTCGCCGGGCGCAGGACCGCCGACGGCGACTGGCGGATCACCATCGACGGCCACCCGCTGCACCTGATGCGGCGGGCCGACGGCACCTGGCTGAGCATGCTCGACCACTACACGTCGTACGCCACCCCGCTGGAGGCGACCCGCGCCGCCGTCGACGAGATCGGCCCCGGCCGGCACCTGCGCGACCTCGCACCGGGGCCGATGGACCATGCGCACATGGGGGGCTCCGATGGCGTACGTGCGTAAGGACGTCAGCACGCTCACCCCGAGCGAGCGACGGCGGTTCGTGAACGCGCTGCTGGAGCTCAAACGGCGCGGCGAGTACGACGAGTTCGTGCGCATGCACATCGACCACTTCAACCCCGACGGCGAGACCGGTCTGCGCACCGCGCACATGGCCCCCTCCTTCCTGCCCTGGCACCGCCGGTTCGTGCTGGAGCTGGAACGGGCCCTGCGCCGCGTCGACTCGTCGGTGACGGTGCCGTACTGGGACTGGACCCGGGACCGTACGAAGACCTCCGTGCCCTGGACGAAGGACCTGCTCGGCGGCACCGGGCGGCGCTCCGACCGGCAGGTGACGACCGGCCCGTTCGCCTACTCGGCGGGCCACTGGACCCTCAAGGTGGGCGTCACCGACGGCAGGTTCCTCACCCGGGACCTGGGCCGCGCCGCCGCACCGCTGGAGCTGCCCACCCGGAGCGATCTCCAGTGGGCGCTGGACGAGACCGTGTACGACGCCTGGCCCTGGGACTCGACCGCCGGCCGGGGCTTTCGCAACCGGCTGGAGGGCTGGGGGACGGGCACCGGCAACGCCTCCTGGCACAACCACAACCGGGTGCACCGCTGGGTCGGCGGTGCGATGGTGGGCGCCGCCTCCGTCAACGACCCGGTGTTCTGGCTGCACCACGCCTTCATCGACCTCCAGTGGCAGCGCTGGCAGCACGCCCACCGCGACCACCGCTACCTGCCGGCCGAGCCGCCCGGCCTCGCGGACGACCAGCACGCCCGGGTCGTCGCCCGGCACCAGAAGCTGCCGCCGTGGGACGAGACGCCCGACCAGCTGGAGGACGTGAGCGGGATCTACCGCTACGCGTGACGGGCCCGCACACACCGGAGCCCCGGCGCTCGGAGTGCCGGGGCTCTGCTGTGTGCGCGGGAACGGATCAGTTGCCGTAGCCGTTGTCGCCGTAGTGGCCCGGGCCGGGCTGGCCGGGGGTGCCGCTCTTGTGGACGCCGTTGACGCAGGTGTTGCCGAACGCCGGGTTCAGCAGGCCGATGATGTCGACGGTGTTCCCGCACAGGTTGACGGGGATGTCGACCGGCACCTGGAGCACATTGCCGGACACCACGCCGGGCGAGCCGACGGCAGCACCCTGGGCGCCTGCGTCGGCCAGGGCCAGGCCGGCCCCGCTGATCACCACGGCGCCGGTACCGAGGGCGACGGCGGCCGCCTTCGCGATGCGAGACATCACGTTCTCCTTCTGTCCGCTCTGAAGAGCTCGTTGCTCGGAAAAGTGCGGCGGCAAAGCCAGCCGCCGCACTTCCCGTTCAACGTCGCTGCGCGAAGGCGGTCACGGTGAGCGGCCGGGGATCACCCTTTCATCGCCGTGTCGCCCGGGTGTCAGCCAGCGGCGAGCCGGGCGGCGCCTCCGACATGGACGCCGGGGCGCCCGGGGTCCGGGCAGGAGGCGGTGACGGTGGCGGGGCTGCCGAGCGCGTCGCCCATGTCGACGGCGATCTCGGTGACGCCCCGGGTGGCCAGGTGCGCGGCGAGGCACGCCGTGCTGTTGGCGTTGGCGATGTCCTCCGGCACGCCGATGGACGGCGCGAACATGCGGGCGGCGAGGGAGCCCCGGTCGGAGGGCGGTGAGTAGACGTAGGCGCCGAGCAGGCCGAACCGGTCGCAGGCGGCGCGCAGCCGGTCCTGGTCCGGGGCCAGCGCGGCGAGCGCGGCGCGGTCGGCGACGGGCACCAGGATCCGCTCCCGGCCCACCCCGGCCACCCGCAGGTCCGGCCCGGCCGCGTCCGGTCCCAGACCCAGCGCGGGCAGCACCGAGGAGCGCTCGGCGCCGGTCGCCTCGCGCAGCTCCACCGGACCGGCCGGGAAGGCGGCCGTGAGCCGGTCCCCGTGCCGTTCGGCGCGGCCGTCGAAGACGCGCCGGGCGGTGTGCAGGGTGACCCGGTACGGCTCCCCGTCCCCGGTGCCGGCCCGCGCGGCGAGGAACGCCAGCGCGGCGACCGTGCCGTGCCCGCAGGCGGGAAGTTCCTCCTCCGCGGTGAAGAAGCGCAGGTCCGCCTCCGGGGCTCCGGGCCGGACCCGCACGTACACGGCGTGCGAGGTGCCGTACTCGGCGGCGACGCGACGGCGCTCGGTGTCGCTCAGCGGCCGCTCCTCCAGCACCACCGCGGTGGGGCTGCCGCCCGTGCCGTCGCGCAGGCAGGCGTGGACGAGGGTCACGGGCGGCGTGCTCATCGGCGGTGCCCCGGACGGGCGTCGGTCACTTGCTGTCCTCCAACGTGGCGTACCCCGTGACAGCGGCCTTGTCGGACGTGTGGGCGCCCTCCTGGAGCTGGAAGAGGGAGCCGAAGGGGCGCTCGGCCAGCGGCAGCCGCCAGGCCCCGGCCTCCACCCGCGCGGTGTGGGACAGGCTACCGCGCAGCAGGGTCACCCCGGGCTCGTTGTGCGCCGCGTGCGGGCCGAAGTAGATGGGGTAGGCGTCGGCGGCGCGGTAGGCCGGCAGGAAGGCCCGGCGGTAGCGGTCCGAGAGGTTCTGCGCGGAGTAGTGCAGCAGCAGGCAGTGGATGAAGACCACGCTGCCCGCCGGCGCCTCGATCGGCACGGCCAGCGCCGGGTCGGGGGCGGCGTCGCCGCTCACCTTGCCGCGGAACCAGCCGTCGACGTAGTGGTCGGCCATGCCCTGCCGGTGCGAGCCGGGGATGGCGCGCAGGCAGGAGTTCTCGACGGTGGTGTCGTCCAGGTAGATCAGCGCCGTCACCAGGTCGGTGTTGGTGTGCGGGTAGTAGGCGAAGTCCTGGTGCCAGTCCACCTCGCTGCCGACCTGCGGCGCCTTGAGGTGCAGCTTGCTGTAGTGGAACAGGATGTCGGGGCCGATGAGCTGCTCGACGGCGTCGAGCAGCTTCGGGGCGGCCGCCGCCCGTTCGAACGCGGCGTGCTGCTTGGTGGGCGACCAGATCCGCCGGGCCATGCCGCGGTCCCCGGGCTCCACTTCGGCGACCGACCCGATGTCGGGGACACTCAGGATCTCGGTGATGGCGTTGTTCAGCTCGGCGACCTCGTCGGGGTCGAAGAGGCGCTCGGCCACGGCGAAGCCCTGCTCGCGATAGTCCTTCGCGAGCGCGGCCGGGTCGTATCCGGACATCGGTGGCGGTTCCTTCCAGAGGGGCTCGGTTGGTGGGTGTGCTCGGCCTGCTCAGCCGACGGCTACCGCCGGTTCCCCGGCCTGCGCGGCTTCCCCGGCTTCCTCGACGACCGACGTGGTGACGCCCGCCTTGGCGAACTCCGCGAAGAACTCCGGGAAGGAGAGTCGGACCTCCTCGGAGCCGGTGTACCGGTTGGGCGACTGCATGCGCAGGCCGGCCACGAACAGCGACATGAAGATGCGGTGGTCGCCCCAGTGCGAGAAGGTGACGCCGCCGGGGTAGGTCGGCGCGCCGCGCACCTCGAAGCCGTCGCAGACGCCGTCGACGTACAGGGGCTCGATGTCGACGCCCGCCCGGGTCAGCTCGGTGACCATCGCCTCGATCCGGGAGGCCTTGTGGAAGGCCGTGACGCGGGCGCCGGTGACCCGCAGGGTGCCCTCGACATAGGCGCCGATGGCCGCCAGGGTGGGCACGATGTTCGGGCAGTCGGTGGCGTCGACGTGGAAGTCGCCGCGCAGACCCTCGGCGGGGCTGTCCACGGTCAGGGTGGCGGCGGCGCGGTCGAGCGTCATCCGCAGCCCGAGCCGCTCCAGGATGCCGATGATCGCCGACTCGCCCTGGGTGGTGGTGCCGTGCACATGGGTGAAGACCGTCCGCCCCGGGTACAGGGCGGCCGCGGCCAGGAGATAGGAGGCCGAGGTGTAGTCCTCGTGCACATGGACGTCCTGCGCCCGGTACCGGGAGGGCTCCACCCGGTAGTTGCGGTAGTCGTCGGAGGCGGTGACCTTGACGCCCGCCTGCCGCAGGGTGTGCAGGGTCTGCTCGATGTACGACTTCGAGTGGACCTGGCCGGCCACCTCGATCTCCACCGGCCGCTCGGCGAACGGCGCGGCGAACAGGATGGCGGTGATGAACTGCGAGCTGACGTTGCCGGGCAGCCGGCAGCTGCCGCCCTTGAGCCGGCCGCCCCAGTTGACCACCGGCGCGTTGCCGTCGCGGCACACGGACTCGATGTCCGCGCCGAGTTCGCGCAAGGCGTCCAGCAGCGGTGACATGACGCGCTTGCACAGGGTCTCGTCACCGGTCACCACGACCGGTTCGGACAGCATGGAGGTCAGGGCCGTCAGGGTCCGGAACACCAGTCCGGAGCCCTTGGCCTGGATCATCGTCCGTCCGGGGTGCTTCAGCCCGCCGGACCCGGTGATCTCCAGGTGGCCGTCGTGTTCGACGATCTCGGCGCCCAGCGCACGGCAGGCGTTCTTCATCGTCTCGGTCTCGTCGCAGCGCAGGTCGTTGGCGATGCGCGAGCGGCCCTCGGCGAGGGTGCTCGCCAGGATCGCCCGCTGCGTCTCCGGCTTCGAGGAGGGGACACGGAACGTCCCCGAGAATTTCGCGATGGGTTCAACCCTCAGCAGCATTCCGTCTCCGGGTGCTCTCGGTCGTGGACGAGGACCGGGACGGGCGGGGGCCGCCCGTCCCGTCGGGCCGGGTCAGACGGCGGCCGACTCCTTGTGCTTGGCCACGGTGTCCTCGTAGATCTCCCGGAAGAACATGGCGAGGATCTCCTGGACGTCGTCCAGGTACTTGAACACCTTGCGGTAGTCCTCCTCGCTGAAGATCAGCTGCTCCAGGACCTTCCACATCTCCATGGAGTGGTCCTCGGTGGTGTCCACGTGGAGGTGGGCGGCCTGGCCCTTGACCTTCTCCTTGCCGAGCCGCTCCTGGAGGTTCTTCACGATCGCCGGCTGGAGCTTGGCCTGGGTGTACTCCACCAGGTAGTTGGAGACGACCGGGGCGAGCGGTCCCTCGTGCTCCAGCGCGTAGTAGAAGAAGCCCTCGAACAGGCGCGTGGACAGGTACGGCTCGGTGTTGTAGATCTCGTCCAGGGTGATGCCGGCCGACTCGCAGTCGCTGATGTACAGCTTGTCGTGGAGCATCTCGTCGGCCTGGTAGTGCGCGTAGTCGTGGGCGGCCTTGGGCGAGATCTGGGCGATCTTGTAGATGGCCTTGGACTGGCTGACGCGGGAGAGCCGGATCCGCCACACGTGCTCGATGAGGGTGCGCTTGTAGTACGCCTCGTGGAGCTCCGGGTCCGTCATGTGGGAGGCGAACGGAACGGTGTTCTTCCACTCCTCCATCTTCTTGTCCATGTAGGCGTCCAGCTCCGCCTTCGCCTTGCGGCTCTGCTCCTCGTCGGCGAAGTACGGCTTCGGATGGGTGATCCCGGTGTTCTGCACGCGGTTCATCGCGGTCTCCTTGTGGTGTCGCCGGTCCGCCCCGCTCGGGTCGGCGGGCGGACGGGCGGAGGGACGGATCACAGCGGGAAGGACGGGTGGGTGGCGTCCGGCGCGGCGGCGGCCTCGGCGACCGCCTTCGCCACGTGCGGGGCCACCCCGTCGAAGATGTCGGGGACGATCCGGCCGCGCTCGAGCGCGGCCTCGTCGACCAGCTCGGCGATGGCCCGTGCGGCGGCGGTCTTCATCGCCTCGGTGATGCGGGGCGCCCCGGCGTCGAAGGCGCCCCGGAAGATGCCGGGGTAGCACAGCCCGCAGTCGATCTGGTTGGGCAGGTCGCTGCGGCCCGTGGCGAGGATCGCGGCGATGCCGTCGACCTCGTCCGGCAGGAACTCGGGGGAGGGGTTGGACAGGGCGAAGACGACCGGCCGCGCGGCCATGGTGCGCAGGTCCTCCGGGGCGAGCACACCCCGCCCGGCGTAGCCGACGAACACATCGGCGCCGGCCAGCACCGAGCGCAGCGAACCGGTCTCCTGCCCGGGGTTGGTGTGCTCGGCGAACCACCGCTTGGCGTCGCCGAGTCCGGCGAGGTCGGGGCGGCCGCGGTGCAGGGCGCCCTGGCGGTCGCAGGCGACGATGCGGCGCACCCCGGCGTCCATGAAGAGCCGGGCCGTCGAGGTGCCCGCGGCGCCGGTGCCGGCGATGACGACCTTGAGGCCGGCGAGGTCCTTGTCCACGACCTTGGCGGCGTTGATCAGCGCGGCGGTGGCGGCCACCGCCGTGGCGTGCTGGTCGTCGTGGAGGACGGGGATGTCCAGCTCGGCGCGGAGCCGGTCCTCGATGGCGAAGCAGCGCGGCGCGGCGATGTCCTCCAGCATGATGCCGCCGAAGGTCGGTGCCACGCAGGCGACCGTGCGGACGATCTCGTCCACGTCATGGGTGTCGAGGCAGAGCGGGAAGGCGTCGATGCCCGCGAACTCCTTGAAGAGCAGCGCCTTGCCCTCCATGACGGGCAGCGCGGCCAGCGGCCCGAGGTCGCCCAGGCCGGACACGGCGGTGCCGTCGGTGACGATGGCGACGGTGTTCCGCTTGACCGAGAAGCGGCGGGCCTCCTCGGGGTCGCGGGCGATCCGCTGGGCGACCCGGGTGAAGCCCGGGGTGTAGACGCGGGCCAGGTCCGTCCGGTCGCGCAGCGGGACGGTGGCACGGATCTCCAGCTTGCCGCCGGTGTGGAGGTCGAAGACCGGGTCGTTGGGGTCGTCGGTGCCGGTCGGCTCAGCGGTAGCGGACATGGAAATGCTCCGTCGCGTGGCGGTCGAGGAAGTCAACTTCGGCGGCGAGGTCGGCGGCCGCCACGTCCCACAGCGCGTCCATGAGACAGATCGCCCGGTCCGACTCGTCCAGCCGGGTGCCCGGCTCGACGTGCAGCTTCAGGATCCGGGGCGGGCGCGTGGGCGGGTCGAAGCCGATGGCGTCGACGGTCCGGCCCTTCTCCCCGTACTTGCTGAGGAACAGGGTGCCCCTGGTGGCGGTGCCGGCCCGGAGCGCCTCCAGCTGCGAGACCTCGGTGAGGCGGGCCAGGAAGGCGTCCGTGCCGTCGGCGGGCAGCAGCAGCGACTCGGTCCACAGCGACAGCAGCGAACACCCGGTCACCGCCTGCACGCTGGCGTCGATCAGGCTGCCGCCCATCCGCGGGTTGATCTCGATGATCTCCCAGCGTCCCCGGTCCGCCCAGTACTTGGCCTCGATGTGGAAGGCCCCCGCACTGAGCCCCAGCTCCCGTAGCGCGCCGAGGCAGCTGGAGACGAACTCGGCGCCCTCCAGCACGAGTTCGCGGTCCAGGCAGACCGGCGGGCTGATGGACATCGCCTCCAGCGTGGTCCGCGCGTGCCGCTCCACCCGCGCCTTCTCGTGCACGCACAGATGCCGGGCCTCGCCGCCGAGGACGACCGTCTCGAAGCTGAACTCCGGTCCCTCGACGTACTCCTCGACCAGGAAGTCGTACTGCTCCATGAAGATCGCCTGCATACGGCGGTCACTGCGCATCTGCTGCTGGATCGCCGGCAGGTCCGCCAGGTCCTTCGGATCCTCCAGGGTGAAGGCCGCGAAGGACGACGCGCCGCGCACCGGCTTGACGAACCACCGGGTCGCGGGGTCGAGGTCGGGGACCGTGCCGGGGGTCAGCCGGGTGCCGCGCACCTCGCTCAGTCCGCGCTCGAAGAGGAACCGGCGCAGCTCGAACTTGTCCAGGCACAGCCGCAGCGCGGCCACGGCCGAGTCGTGCGCGCCGAGCAGCTGGTTCAGCTCGGCCATCAGCAGCCGGTAGCCCTCGAAGGTGGCGAGGGCCGCCTGGACCGTGTAGCCACGCGTGGCGAGTTCGCGCACCGCCTTCTCGACGTCGCCGAAGCCGAGCACCGGGTCCTCGGTGACCACGCAGTCCGCGAGGTGCCGGCGGGACTCGGCCAGCGCCTCGGGGTGTTCCGGGCGGGAGCTGACGGCGACCAGCGGCAGACCGAGCCGCGCGGCCGCCGCCGCGGCCTCCTCGGTGAAGGACTTGCCTTGGTGCATCAGCAGCAGAACTGCTTTCTCCACGTGTGCACTTCCTTTGCATACGCACTGCACCGCGGGGGCGCAGCGAGCGAAGGGCGGGCGGTCAGCGAAGGACCCGGGTGATCCGGGCGCGCTGGAGTTCCGCGGTGGTGCGCTGGTGCTCCTGGAGGATCTCCACCAGCCGGCCGGCGCCGCCGTCGCGGCACGGGTCGACGACCGGCAGCCCGGTCTCCGCCTCCAGCTTCTCCGCCTCCCGCCGGAAGTCCTCGTCGGAGAAGCCGGCGCTGTTGACGCTGACCGCGGCGACCTTCGCGGGCCGCTCGAAGACGGTCAGCTCCTCGTTCATCCGGATCAGCTCCGGCAGCGGGATGATGGGCGTGTCCCAGACCTTCGTACGCTCCGCGCCCAGCCGGTGGCAGAAGACCAGGACGTTCGGCAGGGAGCCGTGCAGGATGGCCAGGGCCACACCGCTCGCGCCGATGTGGTTGAGCGAGCCCTGCCCCTCCACGACCACCCAGTCGTTCCCGGCCGCGGCGCCCAGCACCACCTGCTCCACGGCGCCGCCCATGAAGTCGCCCGGCACCCCGTCGACGGCGACACCGTGGCCGGAGATCATCATGCCGCTCTGCCCGGTCGCCGCGAACCCGGTGGCGATGCCCCGGCGGTTGGCCTCCTGCCAGATCTGGAGGCCCGTGGTCTTCTTGCCGATGTTGGAGTCGCTGCCGCAGGTGTGGATGATCCAGGTGTCCAGATCCAGCACCCGGGCCTTGTTCAGCGGGACCTCGGGGGCGTCCTTGGTCTCCCAGATGATGCTGCCGCT
Source organism: Streptomyces sp. NPDC127190 (assembly GCF_042672505.1). Lineage (NCBI taxonomy): Bacteria > Bacillati > Actinomycetota > Actinomycetes > Kitasatosporales > Streptomycetaceae > Streptomyces > Streptomyces sp. NPDC127190. Next base: position 44,067 of record NZ_JBHXVE010000035.1, on the reverse strand, counting down.
CTCGTCCGCGGCCCGCGCCAGCTCCGGGTCGGTGCGCAGCCGGAAGTGGATGGAGTTGATGATGTGCAGGCCGCCCCGCAGCGCGGACAGCAGATGCGGCCGCCAGTTCTCCGGCAGGTCGGCGGAGTGCAGCCCCTTGCCGATGACCAGCACCTCGGGGTGCAGGTGCTGCACGTCCTCCAGCCGGGCGACGACGGGGATCGAACCGCCGTAACCGAGCACGTCCTGCACGGTCTTGCCCGCCTGGGCGCTGTCGATCACGGCGACGACACGGTCCGCGCGGTAGCGGAGGAGGGAGGCCGCGACCTTGCTCGTGAACAGGCCGAAGCACTCCTCGGCGAACACGACCAGCTTCTTGTCGACCAGCTCGGCATGGTTCGGCTGACTCACGCGTCTTCCTCCACGGATCGATGCTTGGACTGCGGACCGGTACTGCGGAACGGCGCTGTGGTGAATCGATACTGCGGTCGAGGGACGGACGGTTCCCCCAGGGCTAGGCGGCAGGTTCGGCCGTCAGCCGGTAGTCGTCGAGCACCCGTTGTACGGCGGCCTCGATCTGCTCCTGCGGCCCGCCCCGGAAGAGGAAGCGCCCGCCCTGGAGCGTCGCGTACGAGCCCGCCTGCTCGACCAGGACATCCCCCGGCTCGGGCACCAGCTCCCGGTAGAGGAAGGGGACCCGGCCGAGGAGCGGGGTCGCGGAGAGCACACGCTGCGGCAGCGGCCGCGGCCCCGGGATCGTCAGCCAGCCCCCGCTTCGGGACAGGTCGGGCGCGGGCGGCTGGACGGGCCGGCCCAGCAGGACGTCGACCCACAGCCGGAACAGGTTGACCCCGTGCACGTCGTGGATGACGTAAGGGACGTCCGCTCCCGGCACCCGCGCGCCGACCTCCAGGAACACCAGCTCCCGCCCGGTGTCGAACAGCTCCAGATGGAACGCGGAGCCGCGCAGGCCGAGCGCGCTCAGACAGCGCAGGGCGAAGTCCTCGCAGCGCGCCCGGACCTCCGGGTCCGTCTGGAGCACGGAACCCAGCGGCTCTCCGAGCAGCTCGAACCGCAGACAGGTGGAGAGATAGCGCGAGGTGCACAGGAACAGCGGCTTGCCCGTCTGGTCCAGTACGCCGTCCACGTGCAGGATGTCGCCCTGGACGAACTCCTCCATCTCGTACCCGTCCAGGCTCTGCTCCGCGCACAGGGCACGCAGCTGACCGGCCGAGGCGATCTCGCGCACCCCGAGGCTGGACGCTCCCCGCTTCGGCTTGACGATCAGCGGGAAGCCCAGCTCCTCGGCGTCCGCGAGGACCTGGTCCGCCGAGCGGCACTCCGTCCAGCGCGGCACCCGCAGCCCGGCCTCGGCCAGGACGGACTTCATGACGGTCTTGTCGCGGAACCGGGCGGTCTGCTCGACCGTGGCACCGGGGATCCCATGCCGTTCGCGGATCGTCGCCGCCAGCTCCAGGAGGAACTCCGAGAACCCGATGACATGGTCGAACGGGCCCTCGGCGCGGACGATGCCGTCGACGCGTGCCAGCACGTCGTCCAGGTCGGTGAAGTCCGGTACGACGTGCACGCGGTCCGCGTCGGCCGGGATACCGCTTCGCCCCTTGTCGTCGCAGACATAGGTGACGTGGTCCCGGTCCGGGTCGAAGAGGTCCTCGGGAGAGGCGAGTCGGTTCTCCCAGCGGCGGACGTCAGGGTGCCGGGACCACCGGTTCAGGAACAGGATCTTGCCCGACATGGAGAATGCCAGCCCTCACTGCTCGCGGTGTCCAGTGACAGGTGCGGCCGGTCGGCGACGCCGGCAGGTCGGCTCGACTCCGGCACAACGCCGCCGTCGTGCTCGCGGCGTCCCTCATCCTGTCAGCTGAGCAGCGCCCCCAGAATAGGACCTAAGTCCCAACTGTCCTTTGCTGCGGAAGGGTTGCGTCCGCACACGCGCCCATGCTGAGCGCGGTCAGGGGGCGGTCCGCGGCCGGGTGCGGTCCGACCAGCTCACGACGTACGGCATGAGCAGCCCGACGACCAGGAAGACACCGCCCATGGCGAGCCAGCCGGGACGCCCCCCGGCGATGCAGACCATGCTCAGCAGCGGCGGCCCCACCGCGTTCGACAGGCCCTGCCCGATGCCGTACAGGCCGGAGTACTGGCCCTGGGCGTGCGCCGGGGCGAGGCCGAAGGACAGCTCGAACGAGGCCGCCGTGTGCCACAGTTCGCCGAAGGTGTGCACCACCACGCCCACCGCGACGACGGCCGCGGCCAGCCAGCCGGGCGCCCCGCCGGCCACTGCCATCAGGGCCATGCCCACCAGGAACGCCAGCCCCGCGCGGCGCACCGTGCGGCCGGCCGCCGCGTTGCCGTCGATGCCCCGGCTCGCCCGCACCTGGAGGCACACCACCAGCACCGTGTTGACGGCCACGCTCGCCCCGACGAACCACCGCGGCGCCTGGGTGTGCCCGATGATCCACAGGGGCAGGGCGAAGACCAGCACCTGGTTCTGGATGGACATGATCCCGTCCAGGGCGGTGAGCACCAGGTACGGCCGGTCCTTCAGGGCGGTCCAGCGGTCGCCCTCGGCCGGTGCGCCGACCGGCGGCAGGGACGGGATGCGGGTGGCGATGGCCGCGCAGACCAGGAAGGTGGCGGCGTTGCCGAGAACCAGCGCGAGATACGCGCCGCGGGTGTCCAGCTGGACGACGACACCGGCGGCGAGGGCGCCGCACCCGGCGGCGATGTTGTTCAGGGCCCGCAGATAGGACCGGTACCGGGTGGGGTGGGGGGCGCCCACCGCGCGGGTCAGCGGTCCCCGGGCGGCCGTACCGGCCGAGTTGGCCAGTTCGACCAGGCACATGCAGACGACGAACCAGACGAAGGAGTGGACCAGGACCAGGGCCGCCATCGCGACGGCCTGGACGGCCAGCGCGCCCTGGTAGACCTCGCGCGGACCGCGCCGGTCCGCCAGGTGGCCCACGGGGACGCCGGCCACCAGGCCGACCAGGGCCGCGATGCCCAGGCCCGCGCCGACCTGGGCGACCGGTATGCCGACCGAGCGGGTGAAGAAGAGCGCGGCGCCGGTCATGAAGAGGCCGTTGCCGATCATGTTGACGAAGGTGGCGGCGGCCAGGGCGCGTTTGGGGCCCGGCTCGGGCAGCAGCCCGCGGGCCACCAGCCGGGACGGTAAGTCCCGGCTGCCGCTTCGCGCCGTACCGCCGGTCTGCTCTGTGGTGTCCATCGGCTCCCCTCGGGCACTGCTGCCCCGGCCGTGGGTTCCGCGCACCGGGGCCCCTCTGACTGATGTGACGGCACGGTAGCGGCCGGGGTCGACGTCCGCCGCGCGGCTCATGCCTTCCGGCTGGGGTCGGTGGTGCGCGGGTCCGGCCGCTCCTCGGCCGGGGGCCCGTCGGTGCCGTCCGGGCCGGGTGCCACCGTGCAGTCGCAGGGCGGGAGCGCGGACAGCGGGCCGCGGTCGGCCGACACGCGCGCGTAGGCCTCGGCCACCTGCCGCAGCCAGGCCAGCTCGTCGGCGAACTCGCTGCCGGACTGGCGCGAGCCGGGACCGGACCAGGTGCCGGAGGGCTGGTGGCCGGTCCGCTTCCGGCGTACGGTCAGCGCGAGGACCGCGGCCTCCAGGAGGACGTCCGTGTCGTCCCCCTGCCCCGGGCGCCAGGCGCGCAGCCCGGCCCGCAGCCGGTCCTCGCAGACGTCGCACACATAGGGGCGCAGCATCCGCTGGCCGTCCCTGATCTCGATGACCATCCGGTAGAGCCGGGTGTGCAGGTCCTTCGCGCACAGGGCGAAGCGCGGGGAGCGGGGCTCCAGCAGGGCGATGCCCGGGGCGGCCTCGCACAGGGCCGACCAGAGGGGGTGCAGGGTGCGGTAGGACCTGTGGTGCTCCAGCCGGGTGGCGAGGCCCGTCCCCCAGCCGGGCAGGGTGTAGCCGAGCACGATCACCAGCGAGCCGGTGCTCGCCATGACCGGGCTCCACAGGACGGCCGCCTGGTCCCAGGCGGTCTGCCCGCACCAGCGGCCCACGAGTCCGACCAGCTTTCCTAGGATGAAGCCGAGGACGAAGAAGGCCCCGACCGCGGACAGCCGCAGCGACTGCGCGATCCGGGGCCGGGCCACGGCACGGGAGGAGGGCCAGACGTGCCGTGCCGTGTTCGCGAGGTTGAGCCCGTACGTGAGCAGGAACAGCAGCACATAGGCGCCGGCCGCCGGGCGGGTGGCGAAGTGCACCTCGAAGTCGACCGGGTGGGCGCCGGGCAGCGGGGCGGCGAGGAAGAGGGCGGTCATCGCGGCGATGGCCGACAGGTAGAGCGCGGCCACCCGGGGCAGCCGGCGTCTGGCCTCCTCGGGCGAGTGGAACCAGCCGGTCACCATCACGTGCGCGGACAGGGCGGCCAGCACGATGGAGCTGTGACCGAGGAGGGTGCCGAGGTTGGGCACCCCCGTCAGCCGGCCGAGCATGCGGTACGACACCGGGGCGAGGAAGAGATAGGCGATGCCGTTGAAGAGGCGGGTGCCGCACAGCGCGCGCAGCGCCAGGTTGCCCGGATCGCGCCTGAGGTCACGCCACTTGTAGCCGAAGGCGCTCAGGCTGATGACCCCGCTGAGGGTGTGGGTCCAGCTGAAGACGTGTTCCAGCGTGCTGGTCACCTCAGCGGACCGGTGGTGTGGCGGAGCGAGCGTTCCAGCCGGCCCACCAGGTCGCGCATGTCGGGCGGTACGGCGGCGGTGTCCAGCGGGGGACCGCTGACCAGCCGCAGCACCTGGGTGGCGAAGTACTCGGCGGCGTACTCGTCCGGGCGGCTGTAGTGGGTGCGGCCCAGCATGTGCCGGATGAGCGCGGGGTCGATGTCGTCGGGGAGGAGGGTGCCGCCGGGGACCTGGCCGCCGTCCCCGGCCGGGTCGGTGCCGGAGTGGCCCAGCAGCAGGTGGCCCAGCTCGTGGACGGCGACGTGGTTCTGGTGGGTGGGCGTGGTGTGCGCCTCGTAGAACACGTAGTCGACGTCGGCCGTCGAGACGAGGAGTCCGGCCGGGCCACTGGCCGGGAAGGCCAGTGGCGCCAGGCGGATCCTGCGTTGCCGCCGCTCGGACGTCTGACGGCAGAGGTCCTCCAGGGAAAAGGGGACGCTCAGATTCAGACCCTCGATCAGGCGGGTGCATTTCCGGCGCAGACCTCGGCGATTCATCATCGATCCCCCATCCACACGACACTGCTCAGGGTTCCATCATGTGACAGGGGATGCCCACAGAGAAAGATCCGGCCCGGCCGCCGGTTTTCGGTCAGGCGGCGAGACCGACCCGTTGGGCGTAGAGCGCGGCCTGGGTCCGGTCGCCCGCCCCGATCTTCGGATAGATGCCGCTGAGGTGGTTCTTGACGGTCTTTTCGGAGATCCCGAGTCTGCGGGCGATCAGCCGGTTGCTCAACCCCCGGGCCAGCAGCCGCAATACGCCCCGCTCGCGCGCGGTCAGTTCGCAGTCGGCGGGGGCTTCGTCCGCGTCGGCTCCGGTCAGCCCCAGCCGCAGGGCGTAGAGCGCGGCCTGGGTCCGGTCGTCGGCCCCGATCTTCGGATAGATGCCGCTGAGGTGGTTCTTGACGGTCTTTTCGGAGATGCCGAGTCTGCGGGCGATGAGCCGGTTGCTCAGCCCTTCGGCCAGTAAGCGCAGAACACCTGATTCCCGGCAGGTGAGTTCCGTGGTCAGTGCTTCTTCCACGTCGTGCTTCCCCCTTGTCGATGTAAGGGCATGAGAAACAGCGACCCAGCGAATGCACGCGGAATATGACCGCACACGGCGCCGGGCGCCACTCGAAAGCCGCGCTGTTCTTCGGGATTCGTCTCCGGCCGTCCCTGCCGTAGGACGCAGATGCACTCAACGACCAGTGCACGCAAGCAGATTCGACGTGCTCATTACTTGCGGTAGTCTTCGAGCGATGTACCATGAAAGGCTCATCGAACTCTCGTGGAGCCTACGTCGCCGTCATCACCTCGTCAACTGGTGTGGCCGCCAAGACCCCCCACGCACGCCTCCAGTTGTCAGCGCAGAGACCAGAGGAGCAGGGACAAATGGGGACAGAAGCGATCGGATCGCTGGCTCAGCGGCTGAACCGCCTCTTCGAAACCGTCCACCCGCGTGGCCGCGGCCCCTTCAGTAACGAGGAGGTCGCCCGCGCCATCCGGGAACAGGGCAGCGATATCTCCAAGCAGTACATCGCCTATCTGCGCAAGGGTGAACGAGGAAATCCTCGCCTCCATCACCTCGACGCCCTGGCCACGTTCTTCGGGGTTCCCGTCTCGTACTTTTTCGACGACGAGTCGGCCGCGCGCACGGAGAAGAGACTGGAGGAACTCGCGGCCTGGCGGGACGCCGGCCTGACCCAGCAGGACGTGCAGTCGCTGGACCGTGCCGGGGTCACCGGTGTGGCCATGCGGGCGGTGGGGCTGTCGCCGAAAGGCCTGGAATTCGCCAAGGCGGTTCTGGACCAGCTGCGCGAGATGGAGGGGCTGGAGCCGGGGCAGGACGGCCCGGGACGCCCGAGCGCCGAAGGCGCCTGAGGAGTGAAGGGTGCCCGAGGACCGAAGGCGCCCGTACACAGCCGCGGCCACCACCGTCGCCGGGGCTGTGCCGCTGTCCGTCGCCAGGCCTGCGCGAACCGCACGACAGGCGCCGGACACGCGAAGGGGCCCGCTCCCCGCCCCGCACCGGGGAGGAGCCGGCCCATGCGCCCACCCGTGGGCAGCCCGCGTCAGGGGGCCACGAGCACCTGCGCCGAGTAGCTGAGACCCGACCCGAAGCCGGCCGTGAGCACCAGCGCCCCGGGCCTGATCCGGCCGGCGGCGATCAGGGTGTCCAGCGCGAGCGGGATCGAGGCGCCGGAGACGTTCCCGTCGTCCCGTACCGTCCGCGCCACCTCGACCGAGGCCGGCAGCCCCATCGCCTTCACCGCCGCGTCGATGATCCGCACATTGGCCTGGTGCGGGATGAAGGCCTCGATGTCGTGCACCGTCACCCCGGCCGCGCGCAGCGCCCGCTCGCACACCTCGCCGACGGCGCCGATCGCCCAGCGGAAGACCTCCTGACCCGCCATCTCCAGGAACGGCCAGCGCACCAGGCGGTCCTCGCGCAGCTCCGCGAAGGACCGGCTCTGCTCGATGGCCCGCAGATGGTCGGTGTCGGTGCCCCACACCGCGCGCCCGATCCCCGGCTCGTCCGCGGGGCCGACCACGGCGGCCCCCGCCCCGTCACCGAAGATGAACGCCGTCGAGCGGTCGTACGGGTCGACGATGTCGCTCATCCGCTCCGCGCCCACCACCAGCACGTACTCCGCCTGCCGGCTCGCCACCAGGCTGCCCGCCACGGCCAGGCCGTGGGAGAACCCGGCGCAGGCCGCGCCGAGGTCGAAGGCGGCCGCCCCGCGCGCCCCCAGCTCCGCGGCGCAGGCCGCCGCCGCGGGCGGCGCCTGGTGCAGGTACGACATCGTGCACAGGGTGACGCAGGAGACGTCCGCCGGGGTGAGACCGGCCGCGCTCAGCGCCTTCTCGGCGGCCCGTGCCGCCATGACGGGCACTGTTTCGCCGGGCTCGGCGAAATGCCGGGTCATAATCCCGGACCGGGCCTCGATCCATGCGCTGTCGGAATCGATGAACCTGCATATCTCTTCATTTCCGACCACCCGGCCCGGGCGATACGAGCCCACCCCCAGAAGGCGGGCATATCGGCTGGGTGAGGATTCGATTTCAGTGATCATCGACGTCATCAATCCAATCGTGGATCGGTGCCCCCGGACATTTTTTCATCAAACGTCGGCCCATTGGCGGCTGTCAAGGAAGAAAAGGCCGGGACGTTTGTCTCATTGCTTCTCAGGTTTCCAACTCACAGCATGGAGAGGCGTGTTGCGGCTCATCGGAGGTGCTGCCAGACTGGCGGCCTCATGTCCGGCGCTCACATGGAGGAGCGAAGTGTCAGAGGTACATGCCCCCACCACACACACCGCCACGCTCGAATGGCGGGACCAGGGGCCGCTTTTCGCCACCCAGGCCGACGCGACGGGACTGTCATATCTGCGTGGGCTGGTCTCCGGTGAGATCGTCGCGCCGCCCGTCGCACAAGTCCTCGGCATCGCCGTCGTCAAAGCCGACCCCGGCACCGTGCAGTTCACCATGCCGGTCAAGAACTTCTTCACCAACCATCTGGGACTGCTCTCCGGTGGCATCCTGTCGACCCTCATCGACTCCGCCCTCGGCTGCGCGATCCTCTCCGCGATCCCCGAGGACAAGGACATCGTCACCCTCGATCTGAACGTGGACTTCCTGCGCCCGGTGCACGAGGCGTCCGGTCTGGTCACCGTCGACGCCGAGGTCGTGCACCTGGGGCGCAACCGCGGCCTGGCGAGCTGCCGCGTGGTGGACTCCGACGGCAAGCTGTGCGCCGTGGGCAAGAGCAGCTGCCTGGTGCGGACCAAGCGCCCCGCGGCCCCGGCCGGCCCGGAGGGAGACCGATGAGCGGCGCGGCGCCCGACCTCGTGGTCGGCCAGGTGCTGCGCGAACAGCGGCTCATCACCGTCGAGGACATCACCGCCTTCGCCGACCTCGCGGGCGACCGCGGCCGGCACCATCTGCCCGACGAGGGCCGGGCCATGGCCCATGGACTGCTCACCGCCTCGCTCGCCACGAAGATCGGCGGCAGCCTGCACTTCATCGCGCGCCGCATGGGCTGGGAGTTCCTGAAGCCGGTCTGGTCGGGCGACACGATCACCGCGGAGGTGACCGTGCGCGCGCTGAAGGAGGTCCGTTCGGGGACGGCGGTGGAGTTCGACATCGAGATCCTCAACCAGGACGGGGAGACGGTGCTGCGCGGCGACAGCACGGGCGTGATCCGCCACTGACGCCCCCCGCCGCTCCGCCCGGCCACCTCGTGCCGGGCACCCCTGGCCGCCCGCGAGCCCCCGACGCCCCACCGGCACGCCGGACTCAGGCTTCGCCGGGGCGATGTCACGCCACCCCCGCCTCTTCGCCCCACGGTTCCGCTGCCCCCGCAGGGTCCATCTCCGGGCCGTCACGGGAACAGGGCGCCCGGTGCGTCGTACGCCGTTCGGCCGGCGGGGCACCTCAGTGCTCCGGCGGCCGGGGGCGGGCGTCCCGCAGGGCCGCGAGGACGCGGTCGGCGGGGACGGTGCGGCGGACCGGCGGCAGCCGGCCGGGGGCGCAGACCGCGGTCACCCGGCCCGCCCGGCAGGACCACCACACACGGAGTTCACCGTGCCGCGCGCCGGCCACCCGCACCCGGAGCCGGCCGTCGGCGCCCCGGCTCAGCGGATAGTCGCGCAACGACGGGGAAGGCCCGCGGTACGCCTTGAGCGCGGCCTCCTTGCAGGCCGCGAGGACCGTGGCGAGCAGCCCGGGCGGCAGCGGCCGGCGCGGCCTCCCCGGCACCACGCACGGCGTCTCGTCCGGACCGAGCAGCCTCTTCAGCAGGATGCCGTTGCGGGCGTCCACCGGCTCCACGTCCACCCCGACGACCGGCCGGCCCGGCTCCCCGTACCCGACCGCGCAGGCGGCCAGATGCCCGGAGTGGGCCAGCGAGACGACCAGCCCGGGCGGCGCCCCCCACAGCAGGGGAGCACCACCCGGGCCGGGCAGGATCTGGGCGCCGGGCACCCCGGTGGCCCAGCGCACCGCCGCCTTCGCCGTGAGCCGGGTACGGACCCACTCGGCGCGCCGGCCGCCGCTCAGCCCCGCGGCATGGGCCCGCTCCCGCTCCCCGAGCAGCTCCTCGGGCGCGGACCGGCCGGCCCAGTCGCAGCCGACCACCAGGGTCCGGGCGCCGTCCGGGTTCACCGCACGCGCCGGATCGCCTGCACGAAGGAGGCCAGATCCGCCACGCTCGGCTCGCCGGGCGTGTCCACGAAGCCGCGCACCAGCCGCACCACCGCGTCGTACGACTCGGTGTGGTCGTAGGAGGTGGCGTCGGCGACCTTCAGGGACCAGCGCCAGTACCCCTTCATGGTGTCGGCGAGCGGCATCCGGAAGGTGGCGATGACGTCCTTGAGCCCGGGGACGGCCGCGGCGCCGTCCCTGGCCACGTACGCGCCGACCAGGTTGCTGTAGAAGGCGAAGTGCCGCGCCTCGTCCCGGGCGAGCCGGCCGAGCAGGTCCTTCAGGAAGGGCTCGCTGACCGTCTCCCGGAACCGCTGGTAGAACAGCTGCGTCGCCTTCTCCTGCACCAGCGTGTACGTGAAGGACTGCACCGGATGCTCATAGGGCAGCGTGAACTTCTTGCGCCCCTCCTCCGCGAGGTCCGCGAGCACCTGTTCCCGGGTCGCCATGCCGGTCTCGACCTGGTAGCGGCTGAGCGCCGAGGCGTGCCGCTCCTCGTCGTTGGCCCAGGCGACCAGGAAGCGGAAGTACTCCCGGTTGAACCCGAACCGCTCCAGCTCCTGCTCGGCACCGCCGACCGGGAACGCCTCCAGGAAGTGGGACAGATAGCCCGGGATGTGGTCCTCGACGAAGGTGATGAACCGCACCGCGGACCGGTCGGCCTCGGTGAGCCGCTCCGGCCGCAGCCCGTCCCAGTCCAGCTCGGCGAGGGTCCAGGTCCGCTCCCCGGCCCGGGTCACCGCCTGGTCGACGAGCTCGTGCATCTCCAGCGCGGGCAGCAGATCGTCCAGCACGGCCGTCTCGGTCATGTCGCCGTCCTGGGGCCGAGCCGGGTCTTCGAGGCGGTGAGGGCGTAGTGCTTGGAGGTGTAGCCCCAGCCGGCGTTGGCCGTGCGCAGATAGCGCAGCAGCGGCTCGGTCATCCCGGGGGCGACCGCCTCGATCCGGTCGCTGTTGGCCTCCGCGCGGCGGTGCCAGTCCTCGATGGTGCGGTGGTAGTGGGCGGTGAGGTCGTCCAGCGCCTCCAGGCTGAAGCCCGCCGACTCGGCCGCCCCCACCAGGTGGGAGAAGGGCACCATGTCGGCGAAACCGAAGATGGTCTCGGTGACGTGCTTGGTGCCCGGCCGGTCGGCGAACTCCCGGTACACCTCCGCGCTGCGGAAGCAGCTCTCGGAGAGGTAGAGCCGGCCCTGGCGGCGCAGCGAGCCGTACACCTTGCGCAGCACGGCCACCCGGTCCGGCATGTGGATGATCGACCCGAGCATGGTCGCCGCGTCGTAGCGCCCGTCGATCTCCAGGTCGGTGTAGGAGCCGACCCGGATGTCGACCCGGCCGGCCAGCTTGAGCTTGGCGGCCTGCTCCCGGATGTACTCGGCCTGCGGCCCGCTGGGGGTCACACCGGTGACCTCGCAGCCGTACTCCTGGGCCATGAACAGGGTGAGGCTGCCCCAGCCGCAGCCGATGTCGAGGAGGCACTCGCCGCCGCGCAGCTGGAGGCGCTCGGCCACGAAGTGCAGCTTGGCGGTCTGCGCCTCCTCCAGGGTCGCGTCCGGCGTGCGGTACAGGCCCGAGCTGTACTTGACCCGCTCGTCCAGGAAGGCCCGGAAGACCTCGGGGGGCAGCTCGTAGTGCTCGTTGGTGGCCCGCTTCGCCTCCTCCGGAGGCAGCGCGAGGTCGCCGTCGCGGCCCGCGTGGAGGGTGGGGCCGGCGTCCGCGTGGGTGGTCATCGGCCCTCCGTGCCGGCCTGGGCGAGCACCAGGCCGGTGAGCTGGCGCGGGGTACGGACGTCGAAGATGTCCTCGTCCTCGAACTCGACGTCGTAGACCCGCTCGATCTGCGCGACCACCCGGAGCAGGCGCACCGAGTCGGCGCCGGGCAGCTCCTTCAGAACGGTGTCCGCGGCGATCTCGCCGATGTCGATGCCGAGTTCCTTGGCGGTCTGGGAGCGCACCTCGTCCAGTACGGCGGACTCCTGGAGGGACACGGACCGCGGGTCGGTCTGCTGGGACATGGTCATCCAATCGCGTGGTCGAAGTAGTGTGCGAGCCGGTCGCGGTCGGCGCCGGCCAGGCCCATGTGGCCCTCGGCCTGCTCCGAGCTGATGGGCTGGTAGGCAGAACTGGCCATGACGTGCGGGGTGCCGTCCGCGTCGAGGACATCCGCCTCCGCGTGCACCACGCCGTTGGCCTCCCGGGTGATGCGGGCGACGGCCCGGTAGGGGACGCCGACCTGGAGCGGGCGCAGGAACTTGGTGCGCAGGGTGACCGAGAAGGCCAGCATGCCCAGGTCGAGGGCGATCAGATCGCCCATCAGCTCGTCCACCAGCACGCTGACGATGCCGCCGTGCACCACCGAGGGGTAGGAGGCGTACTCGTCGGAGAAGGTGATGTCGGTGGCGAGCCGGCCGTCGTCCAGGCGGAACATCTTCAGCGCCAGGCCGATCCGGTTCCGCGGCGAGCAGCCGAAGCAGGCGAAGCGGGGCTCCTCCAGCCAGGGCAGCTCGACCGGGGTGCCCTCGGGGAGGGCGGTGGCCGTGGCCGTGGGGGTGCCCTGCTCGGCCATCACGCCTCGTTCCCGGCGGTGGCCAGCTCGGCGAGCAGGCGCCGGATGTCGCGGAGCTTCTCCACCGGGCGGCCGGTCAGCTCGGTCAGCGTGTTGAACAGCTGCCGGTGGATCCGGTCCCACTCGGTGCCGTCGTCGACCTCGCCGAAGTAGCGGAAGACCTCGTCGATGGTGACATGGCCGTCGAGTTCGGGGAGGTTGCCCTTGAACTTGCTGACCGGGTGGTTGTAACGCCCCTCGGGGTCGGCCATGTAGACGTAGAAGGTCTCCAGGACCGACGGCAGCTCCTCCGGGCGCTGGGCCAGCCGGCGGGCGGTGTAGTGGATGAACTCCCGCGCGTGCCGCGCCTCGTCACCGCTCGCCCGCTTCATGATCTTGGCGATGACCGGCTCCTCGGCGAACCGGCTCACGCACTTGTACATGTGGTTGGTGGCGATCTCGGAGATGATGTTGGTGGCGAGCGTCGCCGACGGGGTGATGCCCGGCGGGTACGGCGCACGCATGGCGTTGATCTGCTCGTAGCCGACATCGGTGCCGGCCAGCCGCAGCCACTTCTTGAACGCCAGGTGGTGCTGGAGCTCCTGGTAGCCCCACAGGCAGACGAAGGCCGAGAAGTCGTAGTCGTCCACGAACTCGTTGAAGAAGCCGTGCTGCGCGGCGATCGAGTTGGACTCGCCCATGACGGCACCCATGGCGAAGGCGACGTACTCGGGCTTCACCAGGTCGGGCCGGAACTCGTCCCAGGGGATGTCGCTCATCTCCCAGGAGGCGGACTGGTACACGGGGAAGACGTCGTAGCTGTGCAGCGGCTCCGCGTCGGGGTCGCGGGCGGCCTCGATCCTGTACGGGGTGGTCACGGGTGTCCTCCGGTTCGGTTCCGGGTCGTGCCGGTTCGATCGGTCCTCGGTCCGGGGCCGGCGGCGGCCCGGACGACAGTCGCTAGGCGTTCTCGGCGGCGGTGCCGGCGGTCTCGGCGGCCAGCTCGGCCAGCCGTTCCCGGGTGCGGGAGCGCTGCCACTTGCCGCTGGTGGTACGGGTGATCCAGCGCGGTTTGACCAGATGCACCCGGACGTCGGTGAAGTCCATCTCCCGTACGACCCGGGCGGCGATCTCGGCCTCCAGGCCGGGTCCGTCCTGCTTGGGGTCGGCCTCGACGACCACACGGACCACCTCGCGGCCGTCCTCCGCCACATCGGAGAAGGCCACGCAGCGCTTGCGGTAGACGCCGGGCACCTCGCGGGCGACGGCCTCGATGTCGTCGGGGAAGTAGTTCTGGCCCCGGACGATGACCATGTCCTTGGTGCGCCCGGTGACGAACAGGTCGCCGTCGTGCTGGAAGCCGACGTCCCCGGTGCGGAACCAGCGCCCGTCGAAGGCGGCCGCGGTGGCCTCGGGCGCGTTGTAGTAGCCGGAGGTCACGGCCGGTCCCGCGATCTGCACCTCGCCCAGCTCGCCGGGCCCGCACACCCGGCCGTCCTCGGTGACCAGCCGCACCTCGAGCTGGTGCACCGGGCTGCCGAGCGCCACCGCGTCCTTCGCGCCCTCCGCACCGCGCTCCACGGGCACCACCCGTCCGGTGGCGGCCAGTTCGGCCCGGTCCAGGGAGAGGATGCGGGGCGTGGTGCCGGGCCGGGGGAAGGTGATGCCGAGGGTCGCCTCGGCCATGCCGTACACCGGGTACATGACGGTGTCCCGCAGGCCCGCCGGCGCGAGATGGGTGGTGAAGCGCTCGACGGTGGCGGCGCTCACCGGCTCCGCCCCGTTGAAGGCGAGCCGCCAGGCGGACAGGTCCAGCTCCTTGACCAGTTCCGGTGGCGTGGAGTCCACGAACTGCTCGTACGAGAAGTTGGGGCCGGTCATCACCGTGCCGCGGTGCTCGGCGAAGTAGCTCAGCAGCTGCGCGGGGCGGCGCAGGAACGCGGTCGGGGTGAACACGTGCACGTCGGCGCCGTTGAGCAGATGCGAGAAGAGGCCGACCAGACCCATGTCGTGGAAGGTGGGCACCCACTGCATGAAGACGTCGTCCGGGCTGAACTCCCCGGAGACCGCGCAGGCCAGCACACCGGCCGCCATGGCGCTCTGGGTGAGCATCACGCCCTTGGGGGCGCTGGTGCTGCCCGAGGTGAACTGTACGACCGACAGGGCGGCCGGATCGACGGCGGGCAGCCGGTGCGCGTCACCGGGGACGGACACCTCGGGGTCGATGAGGACCAGGCCCGGTATCTGCTCCGCGAGGAGGGCGCCGAGGCTCTGGAAGGCGGTACCGAGGACGAGGTGGCGGATGCCGGCGACGCCCAGGATGCGGGCCAGCCGGCGGGCGGTGCCCTGCTCGTCGCCGAAGCCGGCGGGCAGCGGCAGGACGCTGCACGCGGCCCCGGCCCGCTGCGCCCCGAAGAAGAGGCTGAGGAAGCGGGCGTCCGTGGGGACGAGGAGGCCGACGATGGTGCCGGGACCGACCCCGTGCTCCATCAGACCGAGCGCGCACCGCAGCGAGGACTCGGCGAGCTCGGCGGCCGAGATGCGCTCCTCGCTGCCGGGGAAGACGGCCACGGCGTCGGGCGAGGCCTTGGTGTGGTTCAGAAAGCATTCGGTGAGGGTGTCGCCGGACAACAGGGGGCTGCGCAAGGGGGGTTCCTTTCTTCCCTGAGCCGTGTGAAATCAGGGCACCAGATCGACACGCAACTCGGTCAGTCCGCGGAAATTGACGTGCGGGCGCCAGACGACGTCCTCGGTGCTGAGGGAGATCCGGCTGTAGCGCCGCAGCAGCTCGTTGAAGACGAGTCGTCCCTCCAGCTTCCCGAGCAGCGCGCCGATGCAGTAGTGCGGACCGCCGCCGAAAGCCAGCGGCTTGATGTCGGTACGGGTCATGTCGAGGGCGTCCGGGCGCTCGTACCGGCGCGGATCGCGATTGGCGGCACCGAGCAGGATCATCAATTTCGACCCGGCCGGAATGGTCTTGCCGCCGACCTCGACATCCGCGGTGGTGATCCGGGCGACGAGCTGCACCGGGGCGTCGTACCGGACGAATTCGTCGACGCCTTCCTCGATGAGATCGGGATTCTCCCGCAGCTTCTGCATCTGCTCCGGGTGCCGCAGCAGGGCCAGCGTGCCGTTGCCGATGAGATTGACCGTCGTCTCGTGACCGGCGTTGAACAGCAGCAGGACGTTGGCGATGATCTCGTCGTCGGAGAGCCGCTCGCCGTCCACCTCCGCCAGCATCAGCCGGGACAGGATGTCGTCCTGCGGTTCGCTGCGCCGCTTGGCGAGATGCTCGGCGATATAGGCGCGGAACTCGACCACCGAGGTGTTCATGGCCTGCTGCGTCGCGTCGTCCAGGGCGGGGTCGACGACATGCCCGATGGCCTCGGTCCACCGCCGGCACTGGTCCCGGTCCTCCACCGGCAGCCCGACGAGCCCGCAGATCACGGTCACCGGCAGGGGCAGCGCGAGGGCGTCGATGAGATCGATACCCTCCCCGGCGCCCATATCGGCCAGCACCTTCTCCAGGATCTGTGAAATACGGGGACGCATGTCCAGGATGGAACGCGCATTGAACACCGGATTCACCAGACCGCGGATACGCCGGTGTGATCCGCCGTCCAGCATGAGCATCCACATCCGGGTGTCCGTCACCACGGGACTCTCCCAGCCGCCCCGATGCTCCGCCCACTTCTTGTCCCGGTGGAATTCACTGGTGAGTCGCGGATCGCGGAGGAGCTGCGCGGCCTCGTCATATCCGGAAACGACCCAGAACCCGAAGGGCGTCTGATGGACCGGTTCCGCCTCACGCAGTCGCGCATAGAAGGGATAGGGGTCGCTGCGCATCCTGGGATCACGCGGGTTATAGAGAATCTCCGCTTTCGCTGCGTCCATGACGGGACAGCGTGGCAGGGCTGCTCGCACCCCATCAATAGGACCAAGGTCCCACCGCCGACCCGCTGATAACCGGCGCGAGGTGCGGTCTAATGCGTAGGCGCGAGGGTCGTGTGTGCGTGGGGGAGGGGGCTGGGGGAGCTGTGGTGGGCGACCCGGGGTCCCGCGGGGAGGTCGCGACGAACGGGGCGCCGGTGTACGACCTTACTGCGCACGGCGTACGGCGGCGGGCCGGCCGGCGGCCGCGGGCACCCTACGGGCCCTGTCTGCGCGCGACCCTGATGTGATGAGCGCCACACCCTCACCCCCGGTGGGTGCCGCCGCCCACCCACCCTCACCCCCCTTGTCTGCTCGCGCTCAATCGCTGTACGGCCGCCTGACGGCCTCTTCGGTGACCGGAGGCCAAAAACGCCCCCCGAACCCGGAGAGCTTTCTGAATAAGTACGCGCATAAGTACTGCCGATAATTCAGCACGCCGCCCGCTACTCCCAAGTCCCGTCCACCTGCGACTACTTGGCGCGCTAGGCTGTGCCCGCTGCTCCTGTTCCCCCTGATGTCCCGGCTGACGGCCGGGGTGGTTGGAGCACTCCGAGAAGGAGTGCCCTGGAAGAGGGGAGCAGCCATGAGGGTTCGATCGTTCAGGAAGGCCGGAAAGCGCTGGCCGGGGCAGGACCGCTGTCAGGTGACCCTGTCGGCGCTCAGCCTTCTCGTGGCGGTCGCCGCTCTCGTGGAGCAGATGACGCGGTGAGCCCGGCTGTGTCGTAGACGGCCGGACTCACCGCCGCTCCACGGGCATGGTCCGGTCTGGCGGCAACCGGTCCGGACCGTGCTCGGGAGCCGACCTTGCGGGACTGTGGTGCCCCAGGCCGAAGTTGAGCAACAAGTCGGCCTACTTGTTGCTCAACTTGTTGGACAACACAAAGCTACACGCATACAGGAACGGCCCGTATGGGGCTGGGGCATGTGTGACGGCCGGCATGCGCCCGGTGCCGGCGTCGTTCGGATGCGGCGCGGTCTACTCGCACACGGTCGCCGCTTGCAGAGCCCGGGCGAAGAACGCACAGTCACCGCCGGACGGCAACTCCCGGCCGGCAGCGACGCCTTCTCGGCGGTAGCCTGCCTCGGCTCGGGCTGCTCCACGGCGTGGCTGACGGTGATCTCGACGACGGCCATGCGGTTCATGACACTCGCCCGGACCCGCGTCGCCGAGGGTCCCTGCGGGCTTCCGTGCTGCCCAGCCGGCCACAGCTTGCCTATGGTGAAGCTGGTATGAGGCTGGAGGTAAGTTTCTGATTGTCGATTCGATAAACATCACATTGAATATACCGAAAGCCTGAATTCCAATCACTCTGGTCATTCATTCCGGCGAGTAGATCGTAATTTCCCGTCCTGTAGGTGCGGTAGCGTCGCTGACAGAGTGCTGTACTGTTATCGTTGGCCGTCTTGTACGGGGTCGTTGCGGGAACCTTTACGAAGCCTACCGTTTGCTCATCATGAGGCGAGCTGCATTTAGCCAGATAAGAGGCGGTAATGTTGCCCGATTTATCTGTTTGGTCGACATAGCAGTCACCGATCTGCGAGTTCTGTAGGTAGATCTGTTCTCCTAGTTTACGGAATTTACCCACATCTCCGGTTATGGGTACCGTTTTGTCGAAGACTAGGCAGGCGGTTTTGTGTACCCCGTTTCGCCAACCCTGGTCTGTTGGTGGCAATGAGTAGGGCTGGGCATCGGCCATTGCGTTGACCGTGTCCTTCACGTCTGACATGCATCGGTTATAGCCATTAGCTTGGGCGTCCGAGACCGATGTGGCGACATCGGACGCTAGCACTTGCCCGTCAGGGATATCGTTCGTGCGGTCCACCAGAGTCAGTTGTGGTAGTTCTGTGAATTTTCCACTTCTCCAGTGAACTGTAACACAGTCGCCGGGGCGCAACTCCTGTAGCAGTCCGACGGCGTCTCCGTATGGTTTAAGAGGGCCAGCCACCGAGGGGCTTTGTGGCGGCCTGGAATTGGGTGGCTGTGTTGTGGAACCAAGCGTTACTGTCAACCATGAAACCAGGCCGACGGCAAGTGTTGCCGCTGTGAGGAAAATTGCGCGGCGGGAAATTCGCTTCTTCGCTCGACCGGGTCTGTCTTCGGCTGATTTACGCTGCTGCGGCCAACGCAATGTTGGCATATGAGAGTTGACTGGATGCTGCTTTGAGTTCGAGTGCTTTGCCGCGGGGTGGCTGGTCTGTGTGACGGTTGTCTGTAGCGTTCGTGGGCCTTCGGTTGTGAGTCGCGTGAGCAGGTCTGTTGCTGCGTCGGGGCGAAGTCTCTGGGCCGGGTCTTTCGCTAGCAGCTCCAGAAGGATGGGCGCCAGGTTGCCCGCTCGGCGTGGTGGCGTGGGGTCTTCGGTGAGCAGTGCGGTGAGCGTGCCGACGGGAGTGCCACGGTCAAAGGGGCCTCGCCCCTCGACCGCAAAGTAGAGAGTCGCTCCGAGTGAGAATATGTCCGATGCGGGCGTCGGGTCCTCACCGCGGGCACGTTCCGGAGCCAGGTAACCGGGGGTCCCGATGATTCCCGTGACCGTGGTCAAGCGAGGCTCACCGGCGTCCTCCCGAAGCGAAATGCCGTAGTCGGTCAGAAGTATCCGTCCATCCCCTGCACTGCTGACGTCGTGAGGGTCGAGACTGGTGACCAAGACGTTCGATGGCTTGACATCCCGGTGCAGAATGTGCAACTGATGGCCCGTAGTCAAAGCATCAAGTAGAGCCAGGCCAATACGAGCCGTAACAGCTCGCGACACCGGACCGTCATCGCGGACCACTGCCTCAAGATCTCGCGCACCAGGCACGTACTCCATGACGATCCACGGCAAATCCTCGTCGACGGCGCAGTCATACACGGTAATCACGTGAGGATTACCGCGGAGTCGTGCTGCGTGCCGTGCCTCGCTGCGGGCTCTGGCGATGCGTGCATTCAGCTCGTGTTCAGAGAGGTCTGGTGGGAGGGCTAGTTCCTTGAGGGCGACTTCGCAGTCCAGCTCCTGGTCATGGGCGAGCCAGACACGACCCATACCACCGGCGCCTAGGTTGCCCAGCAATCGGTAGCGCCTGGCAATGACGCGGCCTGCGGCGTCGCCTATCGTCGCCATACCAGCTTCCGCCTGGTCGTGCAAATCAGATCTACTATTATTTTGCCCCTACCTCTAGCTGAGCGCATGTTGCCACGACGTACCCCTTCTCCGACGGGAAGGCGACTGATTGCTGTGCGGGCGGGCCGGTCGGCTGCCTTGCGCGCGGTGAGCGGAGCGAGTTGCCTTGTTGGGAGGAGAGAAGGCCTTTATTTCCCTGGGATGAGGTGCTCGTCGTCGTGGCTGTGGATGTGCAGGCCATGCGGTTCAAGGCGTCCGGCAGTCTCATCACGAGGCCTCGATCATGCGCTCGCTGATCCTGAGGAGTGAGCAAGGAGACGGCAGTGGACTCGCGATGCCCACATGGACAAGCGGTCGCTGCTGAACCCCGAGCAGACGGCGGCCATCCTCGACTGGATACGGCGCCGGCCGTGCGGCGGCAAGCGGCTCCACGCCTTCTTCGTCACGCTGTACTACTGCGGCCCCCGGCCCGAGGTAGCCGTCGCCATGTGGGTGGAGGACGTGACCTGCCCGAGCCTGGCGTCGGCGACCAGTGGTGCGAGCTGCTGATCCACACGGCGACTCCGGAGGTCGGGAAGCAGTGGACCGACGCGCGGGGCGGATCCGCGTGCAACGCGACCTGAAGGGCCGTGCGGAGGGCGAGACGCTCACGGTGCCCAGGTGGCCGAGTGGGCCGGGAACAGCGTCGCCGTGTTGCTGGCGACGTACGCCCGGTGCATCGACGGGCAGCTGCCGGACCTGAAGCGGCGGCTGGAAGCCGCGGGCGATCTCCCGGACACGGAGCTGCCGGGTGCTGGCTGATCTTGCACCGGTCGAGGACTCCGGCGCGCAGGCGACACGAGCGCCCGTGAAAGCTTGGGGGCAGCCGGAGCTGCTCGGGGTCTCTCCTTGATCACCAAGGGGCCGTCCAAGACCGCGGCGCGCCACCCCGAACCCGCCCTGACCAGCAAAAAGCCCTCCCAGGTGGGAGGGCTGTCGCGGCGCCCCCGGCAGGACTCGAACCTGCGGCCAAGCGCTTAGAAGGCGCCTGCTCTATCCGCTGAGCTACGGGGGCCTGGTGGACGGGACCAAGGATAAAGCTCCCTGTTCCTCGACCCTGTCGCTTCGCCTCCGTGGCTCGATGTGGAGGTTCGGTGAAGCGGTCCTGATAATCGCAGGCAGGTACGAATCGTGCAGTGCTTTTGGCGTCCGGCGCCACCGGGTGTTGTGCACTCGTTATGCCTGGGCCGCGCCCGTGTCCCACTAGTCCCTTCTGCCCCTTCTGTGCCGTCGGCGCGCAGACAACGCCATATGCTTCAGAATTCCCCTAAAATTGGGCATTCTTCGCATGTGGTGACCTTGGACGTTCGGCCTCAGCTGCTCGACACACTCTCCGCTCTGCGCGACCGTGTCGCCGCCGCACGCTTTCCGCTGCCCCTGGCCGGGGCCCCACGCGCGCGTGCCAACCGCGACGAACTCCTCGCGCAGCTCGACGATTACCTCGTACCCCGCCTACGGGAGCCCGAGGCGCCGTTGCTGGCCGTCGTCGGCGGCTCCACGGGCGCGGGCAAGTCCACCCTCGTCAACTCCCTCGTCGGACGCCGGGTGAGCGAGGCGGGCGTGCTGCGGCCCACCACGCGGACGCCCGTCCTCGTCTGCCATCCGGAGGATCATCACTGGTTCAGCGGCATGCGCGTGCTGCCCGATCTCGCGCGCGTGTGGGTGCCCCAGGAGGACGCCGGTGACGACTTCCTGCTCTCCGGCGACGAACCCACGCGCGTGCTGCGCGTCGAGACCGCCGACACCCTCCCGCGGGGCCTGGCCCTCCTCGACGCCCCCGACATCGACTCCCTCGTCGCCGACAACCGTGTCCTCGCCGCCGAGCTGATCTGCGCCGCCGACATCTGGATCATGGTCACCACGGCCGCCCGCTACGCCGACGCCGTGCCCTGGCATCTGCTGCGCACCGCCAAGGAGTACGACGCCGCCCTCGTCACCGTCCTGGACCGGGTGCCCCACCAGGTCGTCTCCGAGGTCTCCCGGCAGTACGGCGCCCTGCTCACCAAGGCCGGACTCGGCGACGTACCCCGCTTCACCGTGCCGGAGCTGCCCGAGTCCGCGTGGGGTGCCGGGCTGCTGCCCGCCAGTGCCGTCGCGCCTCTGCGGAACTGGCTCGTCCACCATGCCCAGGACCCCGCCGCCCGGCACCAGGTCATGGCCCGTACCGCCCAGGGCATCCTCGACTCCCTCAACACGCGCATGCCCGAGCTGGCCAGCGCCGCCGCCGCCCAGTACGCGGCCGCCCTCCGGCTCACCTCGGCCGTGGAGGCCGCCTACGACAGCGAGCACGCGCGGGTACGCGGCCGGCTCCAGTCCGGCGCCGTACTCGCCGGGGACGCCCTCAAGCGCTGGCGCGCCTTCCCGCTGGACTGCGCCGCCGGCGAGCTGCTCGACGCCCTCGTGGAGAGCCTCGCCGCGCTGCTGCTGTGCGCCGTCACGGCCGCCGACGAGCGCGTGGACGAGGCCTGGCGCCGCGAGCCCGCCGCGGACGCCCCCTCGCTCGCCGAGCGCGACGCCTCCCCGGAGAACGCCGAGCACCGCATCGGGATCGCGGTACGGCGCTGGCGGCGCGAGCTGGAGGAGTACGCCGAGGACGAGGTGCGCGAACTGGAACGGACCGTCGCGCCCGACGCCGAGGCCGTCGCCGCGCTGGTCGCCACCGCGCTGCTGGGCGGCCGGCGGGCGCGCAGCGCGGGCGAGGGGCTCGCCGAGCGGCTCGGTGCGCACGGTGCGCTGCGGCTGCGGGACCGGGCCGGGCGGCTGCTCAACGAGCACGTGGACCGCGTCCTGCACGCCGAACGCGAACGGCGGCTCGCCCCGCTCGACGCCCTGGACGTCCATCCCGAGCCCCAGGCCGAACTGATCGCCGCGCTGTCAGTACTGCAAAAGGAGAGGTGACCGGTGACCGCCCTCACTGACCACGACCACACGGAGCACACCGATCACATGGGGCCCACCGAGCACCGCAGCAACTCTTGCAATCAGGGCAAGCACGGCCCTCAGGGCAGTGCGTACGGCAGTGACACCATCGGTCATCCGGCCGGGGAGCCCGACGCCCTCCCGAAGTCCGGTGAGGCTCCGGCCACCGGCGGGGAGGGCGGCGCGGAGCACGCGCGCGTGGAGGATGCAGGGGGCCGGGAGGGAACCCCCCAGCCCGACGGCCTCGTACCCGCTGACCGGCCTGTGGCGTCCGACCTGTCCGCGGCCGATGAGAAGCCCGCGGCCGAGAAGAAGCCCGTGCTGGAAAAGTCCCCCGAGAGAGCGCACGACAAGCCCAGCGACAAGTACACCGACAAGCACAGCGACGACCTCACCGGCGACCAGACCGATCCGGCTCCCCAGCCCCCCGGCATCCATCCGGCCATCCCCCAGCCCCCGCACCCCCCAGGGCCGGCCCCCCGCCCCACCTCGGACGCAGCGGATTCAGCGAGACCAGCGAGTTCGGCGAGTTCGGCAAGTTTGGCGAGTTCGGCGAGTTCGGCGGATTCAGCAGACGCGCCGGCCGACACGGACACCGGCCCCGACCGCCACTCCCTCGCCCGCCACTCCCTCGCCCGCCACTCCACCGACCGGGACTCCAGCGACCGCGACTCCGCCGAGGCCTGGGACGACGGTCTGATCGCCCGGCGGGTCACCGAGGTCACCGCCGCCGCCCTCGCCGCCGAACGGGCCGCCCTGGAGGTCACGAGCCGCGGCCCGGGCGGCCAGAACCCGGTCCCGCTCGCCTACGACGGACCCCTCCGCTCCCGCCTGGACGCCCTGCGCGAGCTGGTCGGACTCTCCCGGGCCCGCCTGGACAGCCGTACCCTCGCCGAGGCGGGCCGCGTGCTGGACGAGGCGGCCGCGCGGCGCAAGCTGTCCGGCCGGCACACGGTCGTCGCCATCGCGGGCGCCACCGGCAGCGGCAAGTCGCAGCTGTTCAACTCCCTGGCCGGGGTGGCCATCTCGGAGACCGGCGTCCGGCGTCCCACCACGGCCGCACCCATCGCGTGCAGCTGGAGCGACGGCGCCGCGGGCCTCATCGACCGGCTGGGCATCCCGGGCCGGCTGCGCCGCCGCCCCCTGCACAGCCCGGAGTCCGAGGCGCAGCTGCGCGGTCTCGTCCTGGTCGACCTGCCCGACCACGACTCCGCCGCCGTGGAGCATCGCGAGCAGGTCGACCGGGTGCTGAAGCTGGTCGACGCGGTGATCTGGGTGGTGGACCCGGAGAAGTACGCCGACGCGGTCCTCCACGAGCGCTACCTGCGGCCCATGGCGGGCCACGCGGAGATCATGTTCATCGTCCTCAACCAGGTCGACCGGCTGCCCGGCGACGCCGCCGACCAGGTGCTTGACGATCTGCGGCGACTGCTGGACGAGGACGGCATCGCGCTCGGCGAGTACGACGAACCGGGCGCCACCGTGCTCGCGCTGTCCGCGCTCACCGGCGAGGGCGTCGGCGATCTCCGCGAGGCACTCGGCCAGTTCGTGGCCGAGCGCGGCGCCGCCGCCCGGCGTGTCGGGGCCGACGTGGACGCCGCGGCGGCCGAGCTGCGCCCCGTCTACACCACCGGGCGCCGGGTCGGGCTCAGCGAGGAGGCCCGGGAGGAGTTCGCCGCTCGGCTCGCGGACGCGGTCGGCGCGACGGCGGCGGGCGAGGCGGCCGAGCGCGCCTGGCTGCGCAACGCCAACCGGGCGTGCGGCACGCCCTGGCTGCGGCTGTGGCGCTGGTACCAGCGGCGGGGCGGCTCGGCGACCGGCCGGCACCTCGTACGCCAGCAGCCGGACGAGGAGGCCACCGCCCGGCAGCGCGTGGAACAGGCGGTCCGTACGGTGGCCGACCGGGCCTCGGCCGGACTGCCGGCGCCCTGGGCGCAGGCGGTGCGCGAGGCGGCGGTGCGCGGCGCACACGGCCTGCCGGAGGCGCTGGACCAGCTCGCCGCACGCGCCGGACTGCCGCCGGGGCGGCCGCCGCGGCCGGGCTGGTGGCCGGTCGCGGTACTGGTCCAGGCGGCGATGACGCTGTTGCAGATCGTGGGCGGGCTGTGGCTGACCGGCCAGATCGTGGGTGTCATGGCGCCGAACCTGGGGGTTCCGGTGCTGCTGATGGTGTGCGGGATCGCCGGCGGTCCGCTGGTCGAGTGGGGCTGCCGGATCGCGGCCAGAGGCCCGGCACGGCGCTACGGCCAGGATGCGGAACGGCGGCTGCGGGAGGCCGCGGCGAGCTGCGGCCGGGCCAGGGTGCTGGATCCGCTGGCGGCCGAGCTGCTGCGATACCGGGAGGTGCGGGAGCAGTACGGCCGCGTCGTACGGAGCGGAGCAGCCGGGACCGCGGCCGGGACCGGGGCTGGGGTGAGGTGAGGTGAGGGCCGCGGCCGGGCGTGACGGAGGGTGAATCACCAACGCGGGGGAGGGCTTTCACCCGTCCGGGTGGCGGAGTTGTCCACAGGCGCGGGGGTGTCCACAGCGCTCAGCGGGCCCGGCCCGGCGGAGGCAGTCTGAGGTCACGGCGATCGCACGGCGGACCCGGCCGGCAGATACGGGATACGGCGGGCGCGGTGCGGTCGGCGGGACGTGCGGGCGTGTACGGATCGGGTGCGGAAGCGCAGGGCGCAGAGCCGCGGCGACCGTAGGCGCCGGCACGGCAGACGCAGCCGTACGGGACGGGCCCGTACGCGTGTCCGCCCGGCCGGAGGATGCCGGACGGGGGAGGGGAGCGAATCATGAACGAGACGATCGTCTGTGTGGTGGGCAATGTGGCGACGCAGCCCGCCTATCGCGAGCTGGCGGCGGGACCGTCGGCCCGGTTCCGGCTGGCGGTGACCCAGCGCTACTGGGACCGGGAGAGGAGCGCCTGGACGGACGGCCACACCAACTTCTTCACGGTGTGGGCCAACCGCCAGCTCGCGGCCAATGTGGCCGCGTCGGTGGAGGTGGGCCAGCCCGTCGTCGTCCAGGGCCGGCTGAAGGTGCGTACGGAAGTGCGCGAGGGGCAGCAGCAGTGGGCGTCCGCCGACATCGACGCCGTCGCGATCGGCCACGACCTGTCGCGTGGCACCGCCCTCTTCCGCCGCGCGGCCAAGCCGGAGGCACCCCCGACGGGCCCGCCCCGCCCGGAACCGAACTGGGAGACACCGCGTCCGGAGGAGGCCGAGAAGTCCCAACCAGCCGAGGAACCAGCACCAGTGACGTGACGTCAGCCGACGGGCGCGTACTCCAGGCAGGGTCCTGCCGCTGACCGCCACCGCTCCCGGCTCGCGGACGGTTCCACCCTCAACTGCTGGTACGAACCGGTGGATTTGTCGATAAGCCCAGATCACCGGCCGTCCCGGCGATAACGATTACGGATCGGATCCGCCATCGGACGATCGGACCGGCGGGAGAGGTCCCGCCCGGTCCATAGGATGCCGGGCATGCCCCTAGGGGTTGCCGATTCTGCAGGTGGGACCGTCCCCCCACAGCCAACTGGTCCTGCTCGAAGGGGAATTCTGTGCTTGCTGCGCTGTCTGGGTTCTGCCGGTCCGCCGTGCTGTCCCGCCTGGCCGGGACCACCGCGGTGACCGGTCTGGTGGCGGCCGGACTGCTGTCCGGTGCCGGTACGGCCGCGGCCGACACCACACCGCAGACCGAGGGCGGAGCGACGGCCACGATCGACGGCCTGAAGACCTTCGGCGAGGCGGTGATCCACGCGGACGGCGGCGACCAGCGGGTGGCCGCGGGGCTGTTCGAGATGTCCGTGGACGGCGGCGGCACCCTTCAGACGTACTGCGTCGACCTGCACAACCCCACCCAGCGCGGTGCCCACTACCAGGAGACCTCCTGGAGCGGCACCTCGCTGGGGACGAACCGGAACGCGGGCCGGGTCCGCTGGATCCTCCAGAACTCCTATCCGCAGGTCAACGACCTGGCCGCGCTCGCCCGGAAGGCCGGTGCGGGCACCCTCACCGAGCAGGACGCGGCGGCCGGCACCCAGGTGGCCATCTGGCGCTACACGGACGGCGCGAAGGTGGACGCCGTCGATCCGCAGGCCGAGAAGCTCGCCGACTACCTGGAGAAGGGCGCCCGGAACACCGGTGAGCCGCAGCCCTCGCTCAGCCTGGACCCGCCCGCGGTCTCCGGCCGGCCGGGCGATGTGCTCGGACCGGTGACCGTGCACACCAACGCGAGCGGGGTCACGGTGGTCCCGCCGGCCGACGCCGCCACCAGCGGGGTGCGGATCATCGACAAGACCGGCAAGGTGCTCACCTCCGCACAGGACGGCAGCCGCCTCTACTTCGACATCCCCCAGGACGCGGCGGGCGGCACGGCGCAGCTGACCGTGCAGGCCTCCACCACCGTGCCGGTGGGCCGCGCCTTCACCTCCGACAGCCGCAGCCAGACCCAGATCCTGGCCGGGTCCAGCGAGTCCACGGTCTCCGCGACCGTGACCGCCGCCTGGGCCGCCAAGGGCGCCATACCGGCCGTCTCCGCCCACAAGAACTGCGCCAAGGGCGCCCTGGACATCCTCGTCAGCGACAAGGGCGACCAGCCCTTCACCTTCCAGCTGATGGGGGTCGAGCACACGATCCCCGCGGGCGCGACCCGCACGGTGACGGTGCCGCTCCAGGAGGACCAGGCCTACGACTTCACGGTCACCGGCCCGAACGGCTTCAGCCGCCGCTTCACCGGCGTCCTCGACTGCAAGACCCAGGGCGCGATCACCACGCAGACCACCGAGATCCAGAACAACCCCAGCCCCGCCTCCGTGGGCGGCACCATGGCCCCCGACACCAACCTCGCCTCGACCGGCGGCTCCGCCCTCACCCCGGTGATCGCGGGCGTGGCCATCGGCTTCGTGGTGATCGGAGGCGCGGTCCTGGTGATCCTCCGCAAGCGGGAACAGCACGACGCCTGACGCACGGGCCGCCCGTGTCAGTCCTCGAAGGGCTCCGAGTCGAGGCTCCGGAAGTAGTGACCGGGCAGGCGGCAGGTGGGAAACCCGTACTGCACGTCCGCGAGCATCCGGACGAGGAACTCGCCCATCCCGCAGTCGTACCGTTCCCATGCGCCGAACTCGCCCACCAGCACAGGCCAGTCGTCGGGGCCGTCGCCCACCCCGGTCTGCCAGACGAAGTCCAGCTCCTGCTCCGACGAGCCCCACCGCAGCAGCCCCTGCGGCGCCGGGTAGCAGTCGTAGGGTTCGAAGAGGCCGCTGTACTGAGCGGCGGTCCTGGCCCAGACCACGAGGTCCATACCCAGGACCCCGGGGATCAGGAGATCGACATAGTCGTCGAAGCCGCCCGGGCCGAAGAGGCCGACGATCTCCTTGTAGTCGGCCGGCAGCGCGGTGCCCAGATCGGCCTCCACGGCGGCCCAGTCGACCGCCGGACGCGGCACCGGCTCCCAGCCGGTGAGGGCGCACAGCCTCTCGCCCCAGGAGCCCCCCTCGGGCAACCCGGTGAACGCGGGATCGGCTCGTCGCGCGACCACCACGACCACCCGCTCCCCGCCCGAGGCGCCGACCCGGCCGCAGCCGATCCAGTGGGCCTGGCGCCCCCAGCCCCGCAAGTCGAGCAGCTCATCCCCGAACGGCTCGACGAGCGGCAGCCCGGTGCGCTCCGTCAGCGTCGGGTCGACGTAGCCGCCCATGGCGAGATTGCGGGGCTGCCCCGCCCACCGCGCCACCTCGGCGACCAGCTCCTGGAACCCCATACCCTCCGGCGCCTCGAAAACCGCCGGCAGCCCGCCCGCAGCGGACGAACGGATGATCTCCGAGACGGCGCGGCCCGCTCCCCAGTCCTCCATGCCGCTCAGTGAACATCAGCCCACTGACATCCGGTCCGCCGCCCACTGCGACCCATGACCGAACCCCTCGGCGGCGAGCCAGTCGGCCAGCGCCGAGAAGTCGGCGTCCCCGAGGCCCGCGGTCGGGTCGACGCGATGGAGCAGGGAGGGCGCGGGGTGCTGGGCGGTGACCCAGAGGCGGTCCAGGGCGCCGATCTCGTCGTCGACCCAGATGAACGGCCGGCGGCCGGCCCACTCGAGGAGAGGGCGGGTCTTCCAGTGCAGGCCGCGGGGGCCGCCGTCGGCGCAGTCCTCCGGCCACCGCACCACGGGAAGCGCCGGCAGCCCGAGGCGCGGAGCGACGGCCTCGTTCGCGTCCTCCAACCACGTTGTGGCCCATACGAGAGGGCAGCCCAGGGCGAGGAGGCGCGGTCCGATCCCGGGATCGAGCCGGTCGAGCAGCGGGTTGCCCTGAGCGGCAGACGCCGGGGAGCCGTAGGACCCCCCGAACGGGATGAGCGGACCGTCGACGTCGAGGAAGAGGATGGGGCGCTCCGCTGCGCTGGTCACAGCGGCACGATAGCCCGGCGCGGTGCCGGCGGGGACCCCCGCTTCCCGGGCCGTCCCTGGGCGGTGCGAGGGTGCCCGAGGCCACCCAACGGCGACCGACAGTGACAGACGAGCCACCGTCGCTCCGACCGAAGCCCCAGGTCACAGCCCCCGCACCGAACGGGTTAACACCCAAGCCTGGCGTTCAGGCAAGATGGGGTGTATCTGCCCACTGCCAGATTTCAAGTTGCCGGACGGTTTCTCTTGGCTGAGTACATCTACACCATGCGCAAGGCGCGCAAAGCGCACGGCGACAAGGTGATCCTCGACGACGTCACCCTGAGCTTCCTGCCGGGCGCGAAGATCGGTGTCGTCGGGCCGAACGGCGCCGGTAAGTCGACCGTCCTCCAGATCATGGCGGGACTCCAGCAGCCGTCGAACGGTGACGCGTTCCTGTCGCCGGGCTACAGCGTGGGCATCCTGCTCCAGGAACCTCCGCTGAACGAGGAGAAGACCGTCCTGGAGAACGTCCAGGACGGCGTCGCCGGGATCAAGGGCAAGCTCGACCGGTTCAACGAGATCGCCGAGCTGATGGCGACCGACTACTCGGACGCGCTGCTCGACGAGATGGGCAAGCTCCAGGAGGAGCTGGACCACGCCAACGCCTGGGACCTCGACGCCCAGCTGGAGCAGGCCATGGACGCCCTCGGGTGCCCCCCGGGTGACTGGCCGGTCACCAACCTCTCCGGTGGTGAGAAGCGCCGCGTCGCGCTCTGCAAGCTGCTGCTCGAGGCCCCCGACCTGCTGCTGCTCGACGAGCCCACCAACCACCTCGACGCCGAGTCGGTGAACTGGCTGGAGCAGCACCTGGCCAAGTACCCGGGCACGGTCGTGGCCATCACCCACGACCGGTACTTCCTGGACAACGTCGCCCAGTGGATCCTCGAGCTGGACCGCGGCCGCGCGTACCCCTACGAGGGCAACTACTCCACCTACCTGGAGACCAAGGCCACCCGTCTCAAGGTCGAGGGCCAGAAGGACGCCAAGCGGCAGAAGCGGCTCAAGGAAGAGCTGGAGTGGGTGCGCTCCAACGCCAAGGGGCGGCAGGCCAAGTCCAAGGCCCGTCTCGCGCGGTACGAGGAGATGGCCGCCGAGGCGGAGAAGATGCGGAAGCTGGACTTCGAGGAGATCCAGATCCCGCCGGGCCCGCGCCTGGGCAACGTCGTCGTCGAGGTCGAGAAGCTGAGCAAGGCCTTCGGTGAGAAGGTCCTCGTCGACGGCCTCAGCTTCACGCTGCCGCGCAACGGCATCGTGGGCGTCATCGGCCCGAACGGCGCCGGCAAGACCACCCTGTTCAAGATGATCCAGGGTCTGGAGACCCCGGACTCCGGCGACATCAAGGTCGGCGAGACCGTCAAGATCTCGTACGTCGACCAGAGCCGCGAGAACATCGACCCGAAGAAGACGCTGTGGGAGGTCGTGTCCGACGGGCTCGACTACATCAACGTCGGCCAGGTCGAGATGCCGAGCCGGGCGTACGTGTCCGCGTTCGGCTTCAAGGGCCCGGACCAGCAGAAGCCGGCCGGCGTCCTGTCCGGCGGTGAGCGCAACCGGCTCAACCTGGCGCTGACCCTGAAGCAGGGCGGCAACCTGCTGCTCCTCGACGAGCCGACCAACGACCTCGACGTCGAGACGCTGTCCAGCCTGGAGAACGCGCTGCTGGACTTCCCCGGATGCGCCGTGGTCGTCTCCCACGACCGCTGGTTCCTGGACCGGGTCGCGACGCACATCCTCGCCTACGAGGGTGAGTCGAAGTGGTTCTGGTTCGAGGGCAACTTCGAGTCGTACGAGAAGAACAAGATCGAGCGCCTGGGCCCGGACGCCGCGCGTCCGCACCGCGCCACCTACAAGAAGCTGACCCGGGGCTGATCGGTCTTGCGCCATATCTATCCCTGCCCGCTGCGCTGGTCGGACATGGACGCGTACGGCCATGTCAACAACGCGGTCTTCCTGCGCTACCTGGAAGAGGCCCGGATCGACTTCCTGTCCGGTCCGGACAAGGACTTCCGGCAGGGGTCGGTGGTGGCCCGCCATGAGATCGACTACAAGCAGCAGCTCGTCCACCGGCCCCGGCCGGTGGACGTGGAGCTGTGGATCACCCAGATCCGGGCCGCGTCCTTCACCGTCTCGTACGAGGTGAAGGACGGGGACGTCGTGTACGTGCGGGCCTCCACCGTCGTCGTCCCCTTCGACTTCGAGACCCAGCGGCCGCGCCGGATCACCGGCGAGGAGCGGGAGTTCCTGGAGCGGTACATGGACGAGGCCGACGAGTCGGAGGCCGTCGCCGCATGACGGTGCTCCACCTCGCCGACGAGACGGAGGCGGCGGACCTCGCCGCCTTCCTCTCCCGGCTGCTCCACTACGACCGTGGAGCAGCGGTGCGCCTCCAGGCGGCCGGCACCGCACTGGCCGTCTTCGGCCGCCCCCCGTCCTTCGAGGTGCTGGCGGTCCGCGCGGTCCGGCTGGCGAAGCCGTACGAGGACGGTCTCGACGTCACCCTCGACATGACCGTCTCCGCCGGCGAGTTCCTGGAGTCCGTGTCCGAACGGGCGGCCACCGCGGCCGTGCCGGGCGCGGTCACCGGGCCGCCGTGGGCCGGTGTGCTGCCGCCGCGCGGCGGCTGGCGGCCGGTGCCGGGCCTGCCCGCGCCGGACGTGCTGCGGGCGACCGTCTCCGCCGCGGTGAGCGAGTTCCGCTCGCGCACCGCCGGGCTGGCGCCCGAGGCACGGACCCGGGCCGAGCTGGACGCCATCGGGCGGGACATCTGGTCCCGGGAGATCGCGGCCACCGGACTTCCGGTACGGGCTGTGCACGCGGCCCAGTCCCTGGGCTTCCTGCGGCCCGGTACGACCGAGGCCGGCACCGGGCTGTTCACCTCGGGCGCGTGGCTGCGGCTGCGCACCCCCTACGGGTCCGTCGCCGTACGCCGGGCCGGGCTCGGCACGCTGGGCGTCACCGTCCGCTGAGCCCGGGCATCACCCCCGGCCCTCACCGTCCGCTGAGCCCGGGCATCACCCCTTGCCCGGCTCCGGCCGTCACCGTCCGCTGAGCCCGGCGCAACGGCTTCGTCCTCAGTCCGGGGTGTTGACCATCGACGCGGCAGCGTACGTCAGGTAGTTCCACAGCGTCCGCTCGTGCTCCTCGGACAGCCCCAGCTCCTCCACGGCCACCCGCATGTGCCGCAGCCAGGCGTCGTGCGCCGCGCGGTCCACCGTGAACGGGGCGTGCCGCATCCGCAGCCGGGGATGGCCGCGGTTGTCGCTGTAGGTGGTGGGACCGCCCCAGTACTGCATCAGGAACAGGGCCAGCCGCTCCTCGGCCGGGCCCAGGTCCTCCTCCGGGTACATCGGCCGCAGGAGGGGATCCCCGGCGACTCCCTCGTAGAAACGGTGGACCAGCCGACGGAAGGTCTCCTCCCCGCCGACCTGCTCGTAGAAGGTCTGCTCCTGAAGCGTGCCGCGCCGAATCTCATTCACCCGTCCATGGTCTCAGACGCGGTGGCGGAGGACTCCGGCCTTAGGACCCCTGCCCACCGGACACCCCTACTGTGGAGCCATGGGTGCCTACGACGCCGAGACCGAGGGTCCGGCCGCCGCGGCGCGGGCCGCGCTGGTGCGGGAGATCGACGCCGACGGGGCATGGGCCGGGGACCCGGTGTGGCGGGAGGCGTTCGCGGCCGTCCCCCGGCACCTGTTCGTGCCGTACTACTACGTGGCCGGGGCGCGCGGCTACGAGCGCCGCTGGGGCGAGAGTCCCGAGCCCGAGGCCCGCGAGCGCTGGCTGAAGGGCGCCTACGAGGACGTACCGCTGGCCACCCGGCTGCGCGACGGCGAGCTGCTCTCCTCCAGCAGCCAGCCCTCCCTGATGGCGCGGATGCTGGTCGAGCTGCGCGTCGAGGACGGCGACCGGGTCCTGGAGGTGGGTGCCGGCACCGGCTACAACGCGGCCCTGCTCGCGCACCGGCTCGGCGACGACGACCTCGTCACCTCCGTCGAACTCGAACCGGAGATCACCGAGTCGGCCCGGCAGCACCTGGCCGCCGCGGGCTGCCACCCGGTCGTGGTCACCGGCGACGGAGCGCGCGGGGTACCCGAGCGCGCCCCCTTCGACCGGATCATCGCCACCTGTGAACTGCCCACGGTGCCGCGCCCCTGGCTCGCCCAGTGCCGTCCCGGCGCGCGGGTGCTGACGCCGCTGGCGACCGGGCTGCTGGTGCTGACGGTGCGGGACCGGGAGCACGCCGAGGGCAGGTTCCTGCCCACGGCCGCCTATTTCGTACCGCTGCGCGGCGGGGGCCGGCCCGAGCCGGACCCGGTGCCGCTGCGCGGCCTGCCGGCCCCGGCCCGCGAGCAGGAGCCGTTCCGCTTCCTGCTCGCGCTGACCCGGGGCGCCCTCGATCCGCGGGAGGCCTACGCGCTGTGGGAGCGCGAGGGCCGCCCGGACCGGGAGAGGTACGGCGTCACGGTCGCCGGCGCGCACGCCTGGGCGTGGCTGGACGACCCGGAGGGGCCGTATCGCTGGCCCCTCCCGTGAGACGTGTCCGGCGCCGCCGTCAGCCGCGGCGGACGGTGATCGTCGTCCAGGCGCCCACGTGTACCCGGTCGCCGTCCTGCAACGGCACCGGCACGAACGGCTGGATCGGTTCTTCGGACATGTTGACCGTGGTGCCGTTCGTCGAGTTCTGGTCGACGACCGCCCAGCTGCCGTCCGGCTGCTGCACGAGCACCGCGTGCTGGTGCGAGACGCCCGGGTCCTCCGGCGGCACCGACAGGTCGATGTCGGGGGTGTCGCCGGTGGAGTGCCGGCGGCGGCCGATGGTGATCTGGTCGCCGGTGAGCGTGCGCTGCTGCTCGGGCGAGTACGCGGGCAGGTTCAGGCCCGCGGCCTCGGGGCCGGAGCGCTGCATCATCGCCATGAAGTACTCGCGGTCCGGGCCGATGGTGGCGGTCCACGGGCCCCGCTGCTGCGGAGCCTGCGGTGCCTGCGGGAAGCCGGGGGCGGCCGGTGCCTGGTTGCCGCCGGGCGGCGGGTAGCCGTAACCGCCGCCGGGACCGCGCTGCGGACCGCCGGCCGGGCCGGTGGAGGACGGCGGGGGGATCACCCAGTCGTCGTCACCGCCCCCGAAGGAGGGGCCACCGGACGGACCGCCGGGACCCGACGGACCCCCGGCCGGCGGACGGCCGGTCTCCGGGAACGCGGGCGGGGCCGGCGGGCCGGCCGGCCGGAACGCCTGCGGGCCGCCGCCGGGACCGGTGCCGGGGCCCCCGGCGGGCGGGGCCGGAGCGGGCGGCGGCGGAACCGGACGCGAGGGGTCGGCGCCGAAGCCGGACGGACCGGCCTCACGGCCGAAGGGCGGCGGGCCGGAAGGCGCCGGCCCGGAAGGCGCCGGCCCGGAAGGCGCGGGGCCGGAAGGCTGCGGGCCCGAGGGCTGCGGGCCGCCGGACGGAGGCGCGGAAGGACCGCCGAAGCCACCGGGACCACCGGGGCCACCCGGACGACCGGGGCCGCCGAAGCCACCAGGACCACCAGGCCCACCCGGACCGCCAGGCCCACCGGGGCCGGCGGGTCCCTGACCGGGCCGCTGGTTCGGCTGCCCGGGTCCGCCGCCGAAGCCGCCGGTGCCGGACGGACTCCCCGGAGCAGCGGGCGCACCGGGCGCACCCGGACCACCCTGCGGGCCGCCCCCGAAGCCACCCGGACCACCCTGGCCACCGGGACCACCCTGGCCACCTTGACCGCCGCCCGCTCCGAAGCCGGAGGCAGGCGGGCCGCCGAAGGGCGGGGCGCTGCCCGGGCCCGGTGAGGTCTGCGGGCCGCGGAACGGCGTCGGGCCCGAGGGCTCGCTGCCGAAGGACGGGATCGGCTCGGCCGGCCGGTTCACCTGCGAGGGCCGCGAGCCCTGGTACTCGTACCCGTCACCGCCGCCGTACGTCGCGCTCGGCGGCTGGAAGCGGGGCTGCGGCGGGCGCGGGGCGGCCGGGGTGTAGGACGTGGCCGTGTTGGTCAGGAAGTTCCACCGGCACTCCTCGCAGAAGGGCGCGCCGCCCTCGCGGGGCGTACGGCACTGCGGGCACAGCTCCGGCTCCGGGTCGGGTACGGCGGACACCGGCGGCCGTCCGCCACCCGGCGCACCGGCGCCGCCCGCGGGCGGCGGGAAGCCGTACCCGCCGGCGGGCGGGGGCGGCGGCGGGGGCGGAGGTACGGCACCGGCCATGCGGTGACCGCAGACCTCGCACCAGTCGTCGGAACCCGACTGGTGTCCGTTCGGGCAGGTCGGCATGTCGGCGCTTCCCCTTCTCCTACGCTTCCAGGGTCGGTACAGGTCGGTACAGGGTCACTTCTTCACACGAACAGTCTTGGTGGACCGGGTCTCCAGCGTCATCTCGTCGGCCTCGGCGACCCTCGTCTTCAACCGCACAGTACCTGTCGCGGCGTCGACCACGTCCACCACCTTCGCAAGCAGTTTCGCAGTATCCGCGTTCCCCGAGACGTTGGCCAGCTGAACCGCCCGCCCCAGTTTGGCCGTTGCCCCATCGAAATCGCCCGCTTTGCGGAGATCGAGCCCTTGCTGGATGACCTGTGCCAGTTCGGCCTGACCGGTGTAGTGGGCGACTTGGGGGTTGATGGCGGTGGAGGCCGTCATGTCGTCGGTCCACACCGCCCGTACCAGGCCCTGCGCGCCGAGGTTCTGTACCGTTCCGTCCGCTTGTGGGACGACCAGCGAGACCCGCGCGGCCAGCATCTCCTGGCCGAGGCCGGCCGGGGGCACCTGTACGCACAGGTGGTAGTCGCGGGACTCGTCGCCCCAGGACCCGGTGGGGTAGTCCCCGGCGCGCGGACCCGCCTCGGTGCGCCGGCCGGTCAAGTCCTCGACCGCGGGCGCGACTTGCTTGACGAATCTGATGGTCGTGCCGACCGGTGTCCACACCCGCAGGACGACGTCGGCGACCTCCTTGCCCATCGCCGTCTCCATCATCCCCGTGAAGTCGGCGGCCAGGCCCGCGGGATCGGCGACGATGTCGGCGGTGCCGAGCAGCGCGGAGGCGATCCCTGTGACTTCTTTCACTTCCCAGTCGGTGCCCACGCCCCGCGCGTCACAGGTGAACCGCCCGGCACAGGCGTCGAGCGCGGCCCGCAGGTCCTCCGGCGACTCGTGCTCGTTGCGGCCGTCGGTGAGCAGGATGCCGTGCCGGATGGTGACGTCCACCGACGACAGCAGCCGGTCGGCGAGCCGCAGCCAGGTGCCGATGGCCGTACCGCCGCCCGCGCCGAGCCGGCGCAGCGCGTCCTTGGCCTGGGCGCGGGTGACGGCGTCGGCGACCGCGAGCCGGCCGCCGCCCGGATACACCTCCTTGGCCACATGGGTGCCGCCGATCACCGCGAAGTGGGTGCCGTCGCGCAGGGTGTCGACGGCGGCGGCCGTGGCGTCCCGGGCGTTGCGCATCTTGTCCGGCGGGTAGTCCATCGAGCCCGAGCAGTCCACCATGATCGCCACGGCGGCGGAGGGCCGCTGCCCGGCCGGGTGCACGGGCGCGCCGACGGCGCTGCCGATGGTCCCGCCGCCGGTCGCGGTCACCGTGACGATCGCGTTGACCTCGCGCCCGCCCTCCGGCAGGTACTCGTTCTGGTAGACGTCCATCGAGAACTGCGGCACATGTGACTTCACGAGATTGGCCATGCCTGTCCTGCTCCCCCTCTGAACCCATGGCTGTCGAGTGGACCGGTCCCCTCCGGTCCGGTGCGGCCTCCCCGTCGCCCGAAGGCGGCCTCAGGCCGATCCTGCCCCCTGCGGCGGCGCGGGGAACGGCAGGACCGCCACTGTTACGTTGTCGTGGCCCCCGCCGTCCAGGGCGTGCCCGACCAGCACCCGGGCGCTGTGCAGCGGGCGCACGGCCGCGTCCGCCGGGACGGCCTCGCACATCTCCTCGGCCGTCTCGGCGTAGTTCCACAGGCCGTCGGTGCACACCACCACGACTCCGGGCCGGTCCGGCTTGAAGGCGGCGGTGTGCGGGTCGAGTTCGTAGGCGTCCGCGCCGAGCCAGCCGGTGATCGCGTGGGCGCGCTCGTCGGCGTACGCCTCGGCCTCGCTCATCAGTCCGGCGGCGACCATCTGCGCGGCCCAGGAGTCGTCCTCGGTGAGCCGGGCGGCCGGCGCCGAGCGGTCGGCGGGCACCCAGTAGGCGCGGCTGTCGCCGACCCAGCCGACGACCAGCAGCCCGGCGGCGACGACCGCGCCGACGATCGTGCAGGCCGGGGCGTTCTGGTGCGGGGCGTGCTCGTGCTCGCCCGCGGGCTCGTCGGCCAGGGCGTTGACGGCCTGCGCGGCGGCCACGATCGCCTCGTGCATCGCCTGCTGGGGATGGCTGCCGTGCGGCAGCGCGGCCAGCAGGGTGTCGCCCGCCGCCTGGGCGGCCGCCGCCGACGCCTCGTCGGGGCGGGTCGCGGAGGAGACGCCGTCGCAGACGATCGCGAAGGAGGCCGGGGTGGCGTCGGGCAGCGCGGTGTGGCCGACGGTGAAGGCGTCCTCGTTGCGGTGGTGGCGCAGACCCCGGTCGCTGACCGCGGCGACCGGACCGGACTCCCGCTCCATGTGGTCGCGTTCGCGGGGCTGGGCGTGCCCGCAGTTCTCGCAGTAGCCGTCGTCGTCCACCCGGCCCGCCCGGCAGGCCACGCACACCTGCGCGGGCTCCGCGGCCGGTACGGCGGCCTCCGCGGTCCCCGTGATCTCCGCGGCCTCCGCCGCACGTGGATCGGGAGCCTGGAGCGGGTACTCCTCGGGCTCCTCGGGCCGGTCGAACCGCACCCCGGAACCGCCGACGGCCTCGGCCGGCCCGGTCTGCCCGGCCGGTCCCGCCGGTCCCGCCGGTGGGGCCGGTTCGGGCGCCGGGGGGCTGCCGATGGCCAGGGTCGGATGGTCCTGCTGCGGGGCGGGCACCACCGAAAGGTCGTACCCGCACACTCCGCAGAAGAGATCACCCGACTCCACGGGCTCGGCGCAGCTCGGGCACTTCGGCAGTGCGGCCTGCGGGGGAATCTGCGACATCAACTACACCCACGTCCGGGGGCGGTAACGGTTGGCCCGTTCCACCAGTTCGATCCTCTCCTCGCCGCCGGGCGCCAGCCGGGCCAGCGTGCGGTAGGCGCGCTCCAGGCCGAAGCGCAGACCCCGCTCGTCCAGGCCGCTGCCCAGCAGCACCCGGCCGCCGGCGGCGGGCCGGCCGGCCTGACCACCGGAGAGTATCCAGTCCAGCGCACAGCCGAGGACTTCCGCCGCCAACTGCTCGCGCCGGGCCGGGTCCAGGCCGTACGCCTGGAGCGCCTCCACCTGCCCGGCCGCGGCCGTCAGGTCGTCCAGGAACGACAGGTCGTCCGCGCTCGCCGTACGGCCTCTGAGCCGGGCCCGGACGGCGGCCACCCGGGCGGCCGTGTAGTGGATGGAGGACTCCGGCACCGACTCCAGCGTCCGTACGGCGCCCGGCCGGTCACCGGCGGCGAGCTGCACCCGGGCCAGGCCGAACGCGGCGCTCACCTGGCTCGGGTCGGTCGCCCACACCAGGCGGTAGTACTCCGCCGCGTTGTCCAGCTGGCCCAGCACCTCCGCGCACAGGCCGAGCGCCAGCTTGGGCGCGGTCTCGCCCGGGAAGGCGTCGTAGACCGCGTCGAAGGACAGCGCGGCACCCTCGAAGTCGCCGGTGACCAGCGCGGCCACCCCCCGGTACCAGACGACCCGCCAGTCCTCGGGCCGCTCCTCCTCCAGCTCGGCCAGGCCGGTCAGCGCGGTGTGCCGGTCGCCGCTCTCCAGCCGGGCGCGGAACTGCCGCAGCCGGGTCTCCACGGTCCGGGCGGGCGCCGCCTCCAGCGCGGCGGCCAGCTCGGCCGGGGCGGAGGCCATCAGACCGGCCAGGAAACCCGCGTTGGGGTCCGTGGGGTCCACCAGCGGCACCGGCAGGGCCAGCGCAGCGGCCGCGGTGTCCACCGGCCGGACCAGGGCGGCCGGCGGGGACGGCGCGGCGGCCGGACCGGCCTTCCGCACCGGCCGGGCGCCCAGCCGGGACACCTCGCCGTCGAACCGCGGGAACAGCTCGGTGTCGACGACCCGCACCTCGGGCCCGAACAGCGTGGACAGCGCGGGCCGCGGCTGCCCGGTCTGCACCGCGACCACCTCGCGCAGCACACCCGTCAGCTGCTCGGCCATCTCCTGCGCGGAGCCGAACCGGCGGCCCGGGTCCGGGTCCGTGGCCCGCACCAGCAGCCGGTAGAAGGACTCGTACCGGCGGAACACCTCGATGGTGTCGGGGTCGGGCAGCGAGTCGGCGTACACGTGGGTGTAGCCCTGGAAGTCGAAGCTGAGCACGGCGAGGGTACGGCCCACCGTGTACAGGTCGGACGCCACCGACGGGCCGGTCTCGGCGACCTCCGGGGCCTGGT
The DNA here is from genome assembly GCF_042672505.1 of Streptomyces sp. NPDC127190. Classification (NCBI taxonomy): domain Bacteria; kingdom Bacillati; phylum Actinomycetota; class Actinomycetes; order Kitasatosporales; family Streptomycetaceae; genus Streptomyces; species Streptomyces sp. NPDC127190. The sequence continues at coordinate 4,806 of NZ_JBHXVE010000035.1, read as the reverse complement.
AGCCGACCGTGCCGTAGATCGCGGACTCGTCGTCGTCCACGCGGCGCACCGCGCCCATGTCGATCAGCTTGAGCTGGTCCTCGGTCTGGATGGCGTTGTCGACCTTGAAGTCGCAGTACAGCAGGTTGCGGCTGTGCAGATGGCCGAGCGCCTCCAGGGCCTCGATGCCGTAGGCGCAGGCCTGCTCCACCGGCAGCGGGTCCCGGCGGCCGTCGGGGCCGCGGCGGGCGTTGGCGATCTCCTTCAGGGACTTGCCGCCGACGTACTCCATGACGATGTAGCCGTCCAGGGAGCCGGTGCGCTGGTCCAGGTGCTCCACGAAGTTGTAGATCCGCACGATGTTGGCGTGCTCGATCTCCGCGAGGAAGCGCCGCTCGGAGATCGCGGCGGCCATCGCGTCCTGGTCGCCGGTGTCCAGCAGGCCCTTGAGCACCACCCACCGGTCGGAGACGGCCCGGTCCACCGCCAGGTATATCCAGCCGAGCCCGCCGTGCGCGAGGCAGCCGGCCACCTCGTACTGGCCGTGCACGATGTCCCCGGCCCGCAGCTTGGGCACGAAGGAGTACGGATGCCCGCACTTGGTGCAGAAGCCCTCCGTGCGCCCCGGCCGGTCGCCCCGGGAGCGGCCCACCGGCGCCCCGCAGTCCGAGCGCGAGCAGAACCGCTTGCGCTCCGGCACCTCCGGGTTGTCCAGCACCATCGCGCGCGGGTCGGGCCGCGGCACCTGCGGCACATGCACCAGTCCGGCGCCCAGCCGCCCGCGGGTCGACGTCCCCGACGACGAACCCGAACTGCGCACCGACACCGAACGGCTGGTGGACCGGCCGGACAGCGAGCGCGACAGCCGCCCGGACACCGAGCGGCGCGACCGCGACGACTGCGACGAGGTCCGCGCCGAACCCCGGGAACCGGCGCTCTGCGCCGAGCCCCGGGTGAGCCCCGTGGGCGCCGAGCCGACCATCCCGGACGCGGAGACGACCGGGGCGAGGCCACAGGTGTCGCAGTACAGCTCGCCGCCGCCGACGTCCTCGTACGACCCCTCGCACCCCGGCCGCTGACAGGACTGCCCCGCCTGGCTCATGACTGGTCCTCCCCGCGGTCCTCCGGTGCGCCCGCGCCGATCAGTTCGGCCGCGGTCCGCTGGTAGCGCAGCACGGCCTGTTCCGCCACGCGCAGATCGCAGGGCGCGCTCCACAGCATGCGGCGGGCGGTGTCGTACCGCTCCACCAGCAGCGGGTCCTCGGCGAGGCCGTGCCGGGCGGTCTTCGCCCGGTAGGCGTCGAGCCGGCCGCGCAGCTCGGCCCGGACCGCGAGCGGCGCGGTGACCGCCGTCAACTGCTCGCGGGCCCGCAGCAGTTCCTCCTCCGCCTTGCGCTCCAGCGACTCCAGCAGCGGGGACAGGCGGTGCCACTGGCCCTGCCGCCGGTACTCGGCCGCCGCCGCCAGCTGCTCCTGGAGCACCGTCGGCGGGCCGCTGACCACCGGCACCTCGGTCGCGGCGATCTTCGCCAGCACCTCGCCGCGCGCGGTCCGCGCCTCGGCGAGGGTGCGGTCCGCGCGCGAGAGGACGTCCCGCAGCCGGATCAGCCGCTGCTCCGCGTCCTGGCGCACGGTCAGCACGGCGTCGATCTCCCGGCGCACCTCCTCCAGGGCGCGCGCCTCACGGTCGTACACCGTGGTGTCCGGGCGGCCGCCGCCGGGCGCCGAACTGCCCTCGGCCGGCACCCAGTAGGCGAGCGGGTCGGAGACGACCTCCTCGCGCAGCCGGGTCAGCGTGCGGGTGATCCGCTCCAGGTCGTCGCCGGCCGGGTGCTCGCCGGGGCGCACCCCGACCGAGTGCGCGAGCCCGCGGGTGCGCTGGAGTTCCGCGGCGAGTAAATCGATCCGCGCGGGCAGCGCAGACCAGACCGCGTCGGCGGCGACCACCAGGTCCAGGCTGGTCGCGTACAGCTCGTTCATCCGGTCGACCAGCGCGGCCAGCGAGAAGCTCTCGGCCAGCCGGCCCGCACCGCCGCCGGGCACCGTGACGGCCGTGCCGCGCAGCAGCTCGGTCAGCTCCGCCAGGTCCTCGCGGCTGGACCAGCGGCGCCGGGCCCGGATCTCCCGGGCGGCGCGCAGCGCGTCCGCGTAGGCGTCGAAGTACGCCCACAGCCGGGTGATCCGCTCCTCCGTGGCCTGCCAGCGTTCCTTGGTGACGCCGGTCAGCGCGGCGCCTTCGAGCAGTCTGCGGCCCGCGTGGTCCTGGAGCGCCAGCAGCGAGGTCTCGATCGCCTCGTGCTCCTGGCCGAGCCGCGCCAGCGCACGGTCCACCTCGTCCCGGTCCATCACCGGCCCGGCGGGGTCCGTGACGCCCATCGATCACCTCTCGCTGCTCATGTGCTCTGGCTTGTGTTCCGGTCGGTGCGGGTCAGCCGCCGCGCAGATACCGCGGCGCGGGCGGTCTGGACGCCGAGGAGTCCTTACCCAGGGTCGCCGACAGCCATTTGTCGTACGACGCCTGCCAGCCACCGGCGCGGTAGTCCACCAGGATGCGATTGACCCGGCGTACCAGATCGTCGGCGTCCTTCTTCATCGCCACGCCGTAGTACTCGGTGGTGAACGCCGAGCCCTTCAGCTCGACGGTCGGGTCCTGGGCCGCCTGGCTCGCCGCGAGCGCGCCGTCGGTCACCACCGCGTCCACCTCGCCGAGTTGCAGCCGGACCAGGCAGTCCAGCTGGTTCGGCACGGTGGTGGAGATGTCGGTGGAGGCGGGCAGCACACCGGTCTTCCGGTCCTCGGACAGCTTGGTGTACGCCGTCGAACCGGCGGCCGTGCACACCCTCTTGTGCGCCAGGGTGCCGTTGTAGCCGGTGATCGACGAGGACTTGGGCGCCAGCACCTGCTGCCCGGTCTTGAAGTAGGGGGCGGAGAAGGCGACCTGGCCCAGCCGCAGGCAGGTGATGGTCATGGTCCGTACGACCATGTCCACGCGCCCGTCCTGGATCGCCGGGATCCGCTGGCTGGTCGGGATCGCCTTGAACTGCACGGCGTCCGGATCGCCGAGGATGTCCTGTGCGATCCGGTGCACCAGGTCGATGTCGAAGCCCTCCAGCGCCGCGCCCTCGGTGTTCGGGTTGCGGTAGCCCCAGCGGTAGCTGTTCTGGTCGACACCGACGACCAGCTTGCGCTTGGCGCCCGTCCGCGCCTTGATCGCCTCGATGGTCGGGCCGTCGGCGCCCGACGGCGCCAGGGTCTGGTTCTGCTCCTGGCCGGGCGTGCAGTCGCCGGCGCGGGCCTGGACGCCGTGCGCCACACCCTGGCCGGCCCGCTGCGGCTGCTCCGGCGCCCGCTGGGTGCGCGGCAGCAGCAGCACGAACGCCAGCGCCAGCGCGCACAGCACCGCCATCGCGCCGACCCCGCCCCACCCTCTCAGGGAGGCCCGCGCACGGGTCGCGTCCATCGTCCTGCCCCCTGTCACCGGTACTCCGAAAGCCTGCGCCCGATACCGGCCACGGCCCCGGCCGCGGCCAGCACCGCGAGGACGGCCACCCCGACCGGCAGCCCGGTCATGGCGTCCCGCCCGTCACCGGCGGCCCGCTGGAACTCGCCCTGCTCGTAGGCGATGGCCCGGGCGATGCTGCTGTCGACGCCGTCGAAGCACTCGCCGGTCGCGCCCTTGGCGCCGATCACCTTGTCCAGCGCCTGTTCGTAGTTGCCGTTCTCGTCCTCGGTGCGGGCCGCGGTGTGCCGCTGCTTCCACACCGCCATGTCGCCCCGGGCCGTCTTGACCGGCGTACGGCCGCCCTGGTCGTCGGCGAGCCGGTCCGCCTGGGTCAGGCCCTTGCCGAGCACGGCCAGGTCCTTGTCGAAGGCGTAGTAGTAGGCGTCGTACGTCTCGCCGTCGACCGTGACCGTCTCGGCGCCGCGCGCCACCAGGCTCAGGTTCTCGTTCCCGCGCGCCTTCAGGGAGGCGATCCGGGCGTCGTGCAGGACGGTCAGCGAGCGGACGCCGTGGTCGTAGGAGCCGTCCAGCTCCGAGCGGGCCACCGCGTGCCCCACCACCAGCCACAGCAAGGCCACGGTGGTGGCGGTGGCGGCGGCCACCAGGCCCTCGTTCAGCACCCGGTTGGTACGGCGGTACATACGGCGCTGGGCCCAGCCGAGCGCGGCGAGCGCGAGCACGCCCAGCGCGATCGCCGGCCACGGGAAGGGGGTGGCGTCCGCGTAGTCGGCGGCCAGCCGCTGGTTCTCCTTGGTGTAGAGATCCTCCGCGGCCGGCAGCATCTCCTTCTGCATCTTGCCGTTGGCGTACCGCAGATAGGCGCCGCCGACCGGATAGCCCTGCCGGTTGTAGGTCCGGGCCCGCTCGATCAGGCCCTTGTACTCGGGCAGCAGCCGGTTCAGCCGGGCGATGGTCGCCTCGGAGGCGGAGCCCGGCTCCGCGTTCGCCGCGGCGGTCACCAGCCCGGAGGCGGCCGACCTGATGTCCTTCTCGTACCGCTCCCGGGAGGCCGCGGTCTCCTGGCCGCCCGAGAGGAACCCGCTGGAGGCGGCCGTGTTGGCGTCCGCCAGCGACCGGTAGATGTCGGCCGCGCCCGAGGAGAGCGGCTGGCTGCGGTGCAGCACGTCGTCGGCGGCGGCCGCCCGCTCACTGGTCTGCCAGGCGGTGACGGCGCCGAACGCGACGACGAGCAGGGCGAGCAGCGCCCCGATGATCCGCAGCCTGTCTCTTATACACATCTTACTCTTCCTACTAATTTCCATTTTTATATCTCTTTTTTCTCCTTATCATTAAAAAGGTTTTTTTTTTTTTTTTGGGTTTGTTTT